>CAYPTI010000044.1:0-8709 GCA_964413525.1 uncultured bacterium
TCGATCCCGAGATGGTCGATTACGGCATTCCCGGCAACGACGACGCCATCCGGGCCCTCGCCCTGTACAGCAAAACCATCGCCGACGCCGTCATCGAGGGCCGGGAAATCCGGGAGAAACGGCTGGCCGAGGAGCAGGCCGCGATCCAGGCCGAAAAGATCGAAGAAGAGGATATCCCCGCCGAAGCGGAAGTCCTCGAGGAAGCCGAGGAACCGGTCGCGGCCGAGGTTGAAACGGACGGCGATTCGGAGGTTGAGGAAGTGGAAGAGGTCGCGGAGGAAGTCGCGGCCGATCAGACGGAGGAAGCCGACTCGGAGGAAGAATCGACCGTCGCGGAGTCCTCCGAAGACGCTGAGGACTCCGACACCGAACAGGAGATCGAACAGGTGGCCGAGGAGGTCGAATCGGCGGGTGACGAGGAGGAAGCCGAGGAAGTCAAAAGCGGTGCCGCCGAGGCTTCCGAAGCCTGAGGGTTGCCCGAGACCGATCAGCGACGGACGTCAAAGGAACCACCGGCTGGATATCATGTAAATCGTGCACGACCGGACGAGATTCTTAGGAGGTACGCCATGAGCATTTCAGCACAGGACGTGAAGAAACTCCGGGAGCAAACCGGAGCCGGCATCCTGGACTGCAAGGAAGCCCTGTCGGAAACCGAAGGAGACATGGACGAAGCGGAGGAGTATCTGCGGGAGATGGGGATCGAGTCGGCCGAACAGAAAGCCGGCCAGACCGCCGAAGGCGTGGTCGGCTCCTACATTCACGGGAACGGCCGGATCGGGGTGCTGGTGGAAGTTAACTGCGAGACCGATTTCGTGGCCAACACCGACAACTTCCGTCAGTTCGTGGACGAAGTGTCCATGCAGATCGCCGCTCAGAATCCCCGCTACGTCTCCCGGGAGGACGTGCCGGGGGAGGTTCTCGAACGGGAGAAGGAGATCATCGAAAAGCAGTTTGAGGACGAAGACAAACCGGAGCACGTCCTTGAGGACATCATCGAAGGGAAGCTGGAGTCCGGATTTTTCGAACGGGAGGTCCTGCTGGATCAGCCCTACATCCGGGATGACGACATGACGGTGGAAGAGTTGCTCAACGAGACGGTGGCCGACCTGGATGAGAACATCAACATCCGGCGGTTCGAGCGCTACGAAGTCGGCGAAGGAATTGACGTGGAAGAGGAGGATTTCGCCCGGGAAGTGGCGGAAGAAATTTCCTGACATGAGTGACGCCGACCCGCCGGACGGGCTTCGCTACCGCCGCGTTGTCGTGAAGATGAGCGGCGAGGCCCTCCAGGGAGACAAGGCCTTCGGGATTTCGACTCCCGTATGTCGATCCCTGGCCGGTCAGCTGGCCGAGATCGACCGGATGGGTGCCCAGGTGACGGTCGTGATCGGCGGTGGCAACATCTTCCGGGGTCTGGAAGTCAGCAAGCAGGGCATGGATCGGGCCAGCGCCGATTACATGGGGATGCTTGCCACGGTGATGAACGGTCTCGCCCTCCAGGATGCGCTTGAGAAGGAGGGGAGAACCCCCCGGCTCTACAGTGCTCTGGAAATGATGGAGATCGCTGAAACCTTCACCCGATCCCGTGCGGTTCATCACCTGGAACGGGATGGAATCGTTATTGCCGTGGCCGGGACCGGAAGTCCCTACTTTACGACCGACACGGCGGCCGCCCTCCGAGCCCTGGAGATCGGGGCGGAGATCATCTTCAAGGCGACCAAGGTCGACGGAGTGTACGACAGCGACCCGGAGACGAACGACGGGGCGACCAAGTTTGATCGCCTCTCCTTCATGGATGTGTTGAACCGGGAGTTGCGGGTGATGGATTCCACGGCAACCTCCCTCTGCATGGAAAACGATATGCCGATCCTTGTGTTTAACATCAAGCAAACCGGCAACCTGATGCGGGCCATCGAGGGCGATTCCATCGGTACCCTGATCCATGGAGGCTAGGAATTATGCTTGAGGACACGTTCGACAGGGCACGGGAGGAGATGGGCAAGGCGGTCAAATCCGTGGTGGAGAATTACAATTCGGTCCGGACCGGACGCGCTTCCACCGCCCTGGTGGAGGGGATCACGGCGGATTACTACGGTACCCCCACCCCGATCAATCAGCTGGCCAAAATTCAGGTCCCGGACGCCAAACAAATTCTGATCGAACCCTACGATCCCGATTCCACCCCCGCGATCGAGAAGGGCATCATGGAGTCGGACCTCGGGTTGACCCCGAACAGCGACGGAAACGTGATTCGGATCAACATCCCCGACCTCACCGAGGAACGCCGCAAGGAGCTGTCTCAGGTTGTGAATGAGTACGCCGAGGAGGGCAAGATCGCGATCCGGAAAATTCGCCGGGAAGCCCGCGATGAGGTCGATCTCCTGGAAGAGGAAGGCGAGATTTCCGAGGACGACGCCCACCGGGCCCGCAAACGGGTCCAGGAACTCACCGACGAACACGAGGAAAAAATCGAACAGCTCACCGAGAAAAAAATTGACGAGATTATGACGGTGTAGATGATGCCGACGTACGAACCGGCTCTCCGGAGGAGAATGGAACGAGCCAAACAACAGGGCGAATTGCCCGAGCACGTGGCCATCATTATGGACGGGAACGGTCGCTGGTCCGAGCGCGAGGGGGTTCCGCTTGCGGACGGTCACCGGGAGGGCATCCACAGTGCCCGGGCCGTGGCCGACCTGTGCGGTGAACTTGAGGAGATTTCCCTTCTCAGTCTGTTTGCCTTCAGCACCGAAAACTGGGGCCGTCCGGCCTCGGAAATCGAAACCCTCATGAAGCTGCTGAAGGAGTTTCTTGACGAGGAACTCCCCCGGATGCAGGAACAGGGGATCCGGTTCGAGGTCATCGGTACCCTCGATCCCTTTCCGGACGACGTTTGTGAGAAGGTGAACCGGTGTCGGAACGCCACCCGGGACAATCGTTCGTTTCAACTGAACCTGGCTCTCAATTACGGGGGCCGGTGCGACGTCACCCGGGCGGTCCGGTCGATTGCTCGGCGGATTCGGGAGGGAACGCTGGATCCGGAAGACATCGATGAGGACGTACTTTCCCGAAGCCTGGACACCGCCGGGCTCCCGGATCCGGACCTGTTGATTCGAACCAGCGGCGAACGGCGGTTGTCCAACTTTATGCTCTGGCAGCTCGCCTACACCGAAATTGTGTTTTCGGAGGTCCTCTGGCCGGATTTTCGGGAGGAAGAATTCCTCGCTGCGGTCGAAGACTACCAGCACCGCGACCGGCGGTTCGGGAAACGCCCCCGTGCGAAAGTCAGCCGTTGATCCGCTGGGTTACGGCCCTCGTGCTTCTGGGTCTTATCCTGGGGGCTCTGTACCTCGGGGGCGGGTGGTGGCTCGGGTTCGTGGCCGGGTTTCTGGCGGTGGCTGGCCTGGAATGGGGCCGAATGGGGGAATCCCAGCCGCTGCTGGTCTCCGTCGTGATTTTGCTCGGGTTTGGGCTCCTCGTGATTCGACCGGTATCGGATCCACTCTACATTGTTGCGCTTCTGGCCGGGCTGATGCTGGTCCCCCTTGTTCCGTTGATCCTGTCCCAGGATCCCTTTCGAGTCCGGGACTGGATCTGGATTGGAACCGGGCTTCTCTGGTTGTCCGTTCCCGCGGCTCTGCTGTTTCAGCTTCGGGAAGAAGCGGGTGTGGTGCTGTTGATCGTGATGCTTGCCGCGACGGCGTTCCAGGACACGGTGGCCCTGTACATCGGTCAGTGGTTCGGTGAACCGGGCACCCTGTGTCCGGGGTTGAGTCCCAACAAATCCCGGGCCGGAGGGGTGGCGAACGTCATCGGGGCGATCGGGTGTTTCGTCATCGGTGCCTGGTGGGTCGGAGGAGAGGTCTCAACCTACGTTTTCGTGGGACTGCTTATCGGAATTTCGGGTCAGCTTGGCGATCTGTTGCTTTCCGCTTTAAAACGACGGGTCCAGCTCGACGATTCGGGGGGGTTCCTGCCCGGCCACGGCGGGGTGCTGGATCGGGCCGACGGTTTGCTTGCCAACAGCGTGGTCTTTTTTCTTCTCCTTCCGCTCCTCGATCAGGGTCTGTTATGAGGCTGCGCCGATGACTCGACGGATTGCCGTCCTGGGTTCCACGGGCTCGATCGGGACCCAGACCCTGGAGGTGCTTTCGTCGGCTCCGGAGAGCTTCGACGTGGTGGGGTTGAGTGCCAGAACGTCGACCGATCTGCTTCGAGACCAGGCCCGCGAATGGGAACCGGAGCTCGTGGTTCTCACCGACCCGGAGGCCCCCGCGGAGGAATTTCCCTGTCCGGTGGTCCGGGGGGAAGATGGATGGTCGGACATTCTCCGGCGGGACCTGGACGTGATGGTCCTGTCCATCGTGGGAGCGGCCGGCCTCCAGCCCTGCCTGGAAGCCATTGAGCGGGGAGTGGACGTGGCTATCGCCACCAAGGAGGTGCTGGTCATGGCGGGGGAAGTGGTGACCCGGAGGCTGGAGGGGTCCGGGGCCCGTCTGGTGCCGGTTGATTCGGAGCACAACGCCATTTTTCAGCTGTTGCGTGGCGAGCCGTTGTCCACCGTCCGGAAGGTGTATCTTACGGCCTCCGGCGGTCCCTTCCGGGACCGTACCCGGGACGAATTGAAGGACGTCACCCCGGAGGAGGCGACGGCTCACCCGAACTGGTCCATGGGGAAGAAAATATCGATCGATTCGGCAACCATGATGAACAAGGGACTGGAGCTTATCGAGGCCCGATACCTGTTTGATCTCGAACCGGACCAGGTGGACGCCCTCATTCATCGTCAGTCCGTGGTCCACGGTCTGGTAGAATACCGGGACCACTCGGTCATGGCTCAGTGCGGAACCCACGACATGAAACTGGCCATTCAGAACGCCCTGTTTACGCCGGAGCGTCCGGAAGCCCTGGTGGAGCGGCTGCCGTTCAAATCAGGGACGACGTGGGACTTTGAGCCCGTGGACCGAAGCCGGTACCCGGCCTTCCGGCTCGCCGAACAGGCCATGGAGCGGGGGGGGACCGCTCCGGCGGTTCTTAACGCGGCCAACGAGGAGGCCGTGGCTCTGTTTCTGGCCGGGGAGACGACGTTTCTAACCATTTCTCGACTGGTTCGCCACGCCCTTGAAACCGTGGACTCCGTTGCGGGTCCCGATCTCGACGACATCTTTGAAGCCGACCGTCGTGCCAGACAGGCTGTTCGGGATACGGTCGGAACCACACTCAGGGAGGCAAAATCATCGTAATCGAATGGTTGATCATGATTCTCGGCGTAGCCTTCGTGTTCGGCGCCGTGGTGCTCATTCACGAACTGGGCCATTTTATCGTGGCCAAATGGCAGGATGTGGAGGTCGAAGCCTTTGCGATCGGGTTCGGGCCGCCCGTGGTCTCGGTGCCCTACGGAGAAACCGAATACCGGATCTGCTGGCTGCCCCTCGGGGGATACGTGAAGATGGCCGGGGAAGACCCTTCGGAGGCCGGGGATGACCCCCGCTCCTTTTACAACAAGTCCGTTGGTTCCCGGATCCTGATTCTCCTGGCGGGAGGGGTGTTCAACCTTCTGCTCGGGTACATGCTGTACGTGCCGTACGGGATGATTCAGGGAGAGGAGGTCATCCCGCCCGAAGTGGGGTATGTCTCGGCGGACGCGCCCGCGAACGGAGTCCTGGAGGTGGGGGACCGGATCCTCACCCTGAACGGTGAACCGATCAAAACTTACCAGGAATTTCAGATGAACAACGAACTGCTTGGGGACCAGGAGCGCGTGCTCGAAATTGAACGGGACGGGGAACGACGGACGGTTGAAATCGAACCGAAACGCATCGTCCGGGAACAATTCCGCCAACCCAGTTACATCATCGGGATCCAGCCATTGATCGAACCCCGGGTTTCCCGGGTTCTTCCGGACGGACTGGCCGCTCAGGCGGGGTTTCAGCCCGGCGACGTGATCCGGAGCGCCGGAGGCGAATCGATCCGGAGCTGGCCCGAATTCATGATGCTCCTCCAGCAACAGGAGGGAGACATCCCGATCGAGGTTCAGCGCGACGATGAACGGATCCCCCTGACCCTATCCGTACCCGAGGACCTCGAGGAGGCTCCTCCGCTGGGCATCGCCCCGGACGTCCCCGTGCGGACCTTCGGATTTTTTGAATCCTTTGGGTGGGCGGGTCGCCGTACGATGCAGGACATCGTGTTGATGTACGAAGCCGTGGCCGGCCTCCTCGGTCAGACCCTGGCTCCCGAATCCCTGGCCGGACCCATCGGGATATTCCAGATGACGGGCCAGATGGCCGCACTGGGCATCGCTCCGCTGATCCGGTTCACGGCCTTCTTCTCGATCAACCTGGGGATCCTCAACCTGCTTCCTATCCCGATCCTGGACGGAGGCCACATCCTGCTCTCGCTGCCGGAACTTTTCACGGGGAAACCGTTGCCGGAGCGGGTCATCGGGATGGTGAATTACATCGGGCTCTTTTTGTTGTTGACCATGTTGATTTTTGTAACATACATAGATCTCAGACGATTTGAGACCCTGCGAGAATGGATCAATATGGTCCCCGGATTAGGGGGGTAGGGTGCGGAAATTCGGTGAGGAATGAGAGTCGTTTTTTACGCTCCGCGAATCGAGGCATTGGGAAGGACGTTGAACTAAAATGAATGAACTGAAACCACGCCGATCCACCCGGGTCGTGGACGTGGGGGGCGTTCCCGTGGGCGGGGACAACCCCGTGGTCGTCCAGTCGATGACCACCACGAAAACCGCCGATGTCCGGGGCACGGTCGAACAGATTCATCAGCTGGAAGAAGTGGGCTGTGAACTGGCCCGGGTCTCCGTCAAGGACGAGGAGGCGGCCCGTTCCCTCGGCCAGATCAAGGAACGGATCAACATACCCCTGATCGCCGACATTCACTTCCATTACGAACTGGGACTCATGGCGGTCGAGCAGGGGGTGGACAAGGTCCGGATCAACCCCGGCAACATCCAGACCCGGGACCGGGCCCGCCAGATCGTCGAGGCCTGTCGGGACGAGGGACTGGCCATGCGGATCGGGGTCAACTCGGGGTCGCTGGAGGAGGACATCCTTGAGAAGCACGGTTACCCCAGCGCGGCGGCTCTGGTGGAGAGCGCCGAGAAATTCCTCGCCCTGTTTGAGAAGTGGGATTTTCAGGACGTCATCGTGTCGTTGAAGTCCAGCCAGCCCCCCACGGCCTACAACGCCTACCGGATGTTCTCCGAACGGAACGACTACCCGCTTCACCTCGGCATCACCGAGGCCGGGAGCCTGCCCAAGGGGGCCATCAAGACCGCGGCGGGGCTTGGTGGGTTGCTGATGGACGGGATCGGCGACACCATCCGGGTGTCGCTGACCGACCATCCGGTGGAAGAAATCCCCGTGGCCTACGACATTCTCCAGGTGACCGGTCGCCGGGTGACCGAGCCCGACGTGGTGGCCTGCCCGACCTGTGGCCGGATCGAGATCGACCTTGAGGAGATCGTCGAGGAGGTCGAGGAACGGCTCGGGGACCGGGATCTTCCCATCCGGATCTCGGTGCTCGGATGCGTCGTGAACGGGCCCGGGGAGGCCCGGGAGGCCGACATCGGCATCGCCGGCGGAAAAGGTGTCGGGATGCTGTTCCGGGACGGGGAGACCATCCGGAAGGTTGACGAGGACGAAATGGTCGACGCACTGATGGAAGAGATCGAAAAGATCGAGGCGGAACGGGCCGACGAGGAGGAATCCGACCAGGTCGACTCGGTTCCGATCGGGTAACGAACCCTCGTCCATGGCTCGCCCCACCGGAAGCCTCTCGATCGGTTTTGCCCTGCGGATCGGGCTGTCCCTCTCGGCCGGGTTTGTCGGGGCGCTCGCCCTGTATCTTCTTCTCATGGTTCTGCATCTGAACGGGGTTGAGGCCCCCGTGTGGGGCATCCAGGTCGGGTTCGACTTCACGACCGCACGGTTGCTGGCCGGAACCGGAACCCTGTGGGGATTGCTGTACGCTCCCGTTCTCTGGGGAGCCCGGGTCAACCCCTGGATGCAGGGAGTCGTGGTGGGTACGATTCCGTTTCTGGTGGAGGGGCTGATCGTGCTCCCGGTGGTTCAGGGGGCGGGAATGTTCGGACTGGCTGCCGGGTGGTGGGGGATGGTCTGGGTGATCGTCGCTCACGTCCTCTGGGGAACGGTAGGGGGCTGGTGGAACGCGTGGTGTCTGAATCAACTCCAAACCGACAGGAATGATCAGGAACATGACGGTCCATAGACTCTCCAATTTTCACCTTCCCACCCGAAAAGAAGACCCTCAGGACGCTGACATTCCCAGCCACCGATTGATGGTCCGGGCGGGGATGATCCGCAGGCTCAGCCGGGGACTCTACACCTATCTTCCCCTGGGTCATCGGGTTCTGAGGAAGGTCCGCCGGATCGTCCGGGAGGAAATGGACCGTCACGGCGGGCAGGAGATCCTTATGCCCATCCTGCAGCCCCGGGAACTGTGGGAACGAACCGGTCGATGGAGCGTGTATGGGCCGGAAATGATGAAGCTGACCGATCGCCACGAACGGGATTACGGTCTCGGTCCAACCCACGAGGAAGTGGTCACGGAGCTGGTCGGGGACGAAGTCGGTTCCTACCGGGAGTACCCGAAGTTGTTTTACCAGATCGCCACCAAGTTCCGGGACGAGATTCGTCCCCGGTTCGGGGTGATGCG
>CAYPTI010000044.1:8809-12688 GCA_964413525.1 uncultured bacterium
CAACCGGAATCCACCGAGGATCCGGAGACGGTCGAGGAGTTTGAGACCCCGGGGGTTACCACGATCGAGGAATTGAAGGAAATGGATCCGGAAGCGGTCCCGGAACGGCAGATCAAAACCATGGTGTTCCGGGTCCGGGGCCGTCCGACGGCCCTGCTGGTTCCCGGGGACGATCCGTTGAACGAAGTAAAACTCGATCAACTCGCGGAGGGGGAGGTCGAGGAGATGACCCCGGGCGAGATCGAACAAACTTTCGGGGCCCCGCCGGGAAGCCTGGGGGCTGTTCGGCTGGATGATAATACGAACGTCGAAGTCTGGGCGGATCCCTCCCTGAAAGGTCGGTACAACCTGTTCACCGGAGCCAACGAAGAGGGCAAACACCTCCGCGGCGTGTCGGTTAAACGAGACATCGAGGTCGACCGCTGGTGTTCGTTGAGGCTGGTTGACGAGGGAGACCGGTGCGTTGAATGCGGCGGAAAGCTGGTTATAGATAGGGGGATCGAGGTCGGTCACGTGTTCTACCTGGGGACGAAGTACAGCGAGGCCCTGGAGGCGACGATCCAGCACCCGGACGGGGAGGAGCGTCCCCTGATCATGGGGTGCTACGGGATCGGAATCAGCCGCATCGTGGCCGCCGTCATTGAGGATTCCCACGACGATCGGGGAATCGTCTGGCCGGAGTCGGTGGCTCCGTTTGACGTGTACCTGCTGCCGATTCCCGCGGAGGACTCCGATCAGGCCCGGGGGGCCGAACGGGCGGCCGAAACCCTTGCGGAACGCGGATACGAGGTATTAATCGATGACCGGGACGCCGGGGTGGGAGCCCGGTTCGCCGACTCGGAACTGATCGGCATTCCGCTTCGAATCACGTTCGGACGGGATTACGAAGACGGGCTCGTGGAGTGGACTCCCCGTGCCACCGGGGAGGACGAACGGGTGCCGGAGGAGGACCTTGTGGACCGGGTGGAGGCATGGTTTGACGGTGAGTGAGGGAGACCGGTACAGGCTTCAGGTAACCCTTTCCGAGTCCCTGGACCTTCCGGAGTCCGTGGTCGAATCCGTCCGGAACGTGACGGTAACCCTAACCGTTGATGAGCGGGCGGGACGGGTCCATTGCCTTCTTCCTCCGGATCTGAACGGACTGGACGAGGACCTGCGGAGGGATCTGGAGGAACAATTCCGAACCCTGTTTCCCGCGGCGGACGAGGTCTCGGTGGTCGTTCCACCCGAAGAAGGAGTCGAGGCCCTCGTGGCCTGGTTGAGGGAACACTGGAATCACGTCAAACGCTCCCTCAGTCAGCGTTCGACCGGGAGCCGGTCGTTGCTGGAATACGCCCGTCCTCGGGAGGGGGAGGAGTCGGTTCGACTCGAACTTCCGAAGCAGGAATTGCTCCGGATGGCGGAATCCCGGGATCTGGCGGACGACCTGCGGACCTGGATCCACGAGGAACTGGGGCAGGGGTTGCCGGTCTCGCTGGCCCTGGGGGATTTCACCGAAACCCTGGAAGACGACGCCCGCCGGTTCGAGGAGGAGGAACGGGAAGAACTCGCCCGCCGCCGACAGCGTCAGCAGGTTCGTGCGGAGCAGCGGGAGGACGACCGGGTTCTGGGGGACGAAATCAAGTCCTCCCCCATTTCGCTGGACGACCTCTCGGAGCACGTCGGGGGAACGGTGACGGTGGAAGGAAAGGTTATCGATTGTGAGTTCCGGGAGACCTCGGAAGGGAAGAAAAACCTGGTCAGCGGAATTTTGAGCGATCGCCGGAACTCCCTCCGATTCAAACACTTCACCGAGGAGAACAGTTCCCCCTTGGCGGGGCTTGAAGGGGAGTGGGTCCGAATGCGGGGCCGGCTCCAGGAGGAACGGTTCCGGCAGTCAGGCGGACTGAACCTGATTCCGAACGACGTCAACACGATCCCGCCGAAGTTTCGACGGGATGAGGCCCCCCGGAAACGGGTTGAATTCCACTGCCACACCAACATGAGCCAGATGGACGGGCTGGCCTCGGTCGAGGATCTGGTGGAACGGGCGGCCGCCTGGGATCATCCGGCCCTGGCAATTACCGATCACGGCGTTGTCCACAGTTTTCCCGAGGCGGCTCACGCCGCCCGTGAATGCGGGGTGAAAATTATCTTCGGGGTGGAAGGGTACCTCGTCCCGGAGGAACGTCCCCTGGTGATGAACGGAACCGGCGCCCGGGATCCGGAGACGTCCCTGCTCGACCGGTGTGTGGTTCTGGACTGTGAGACGACCGGGCTCAGCCCGCAGCTTCACGAACCCTTCCAGATCAGTGCTCTTCGGATTCGCGAGGGAGAAGTCGTCGACCGGTTTTCCCGGTTGCTGCGGGTGGAGGAGATCGACGAACGGATTCTCGCCGGCTCCTCCTTCGAGCGGGAGGAACTGATGGAAGCCCCGGAACCGGAGGCAGTGATGGAGGAGCTGGGGGAATTTATCGGAGAGGATTCGGTGGTCTGCTACGAGGCGTACTTCACACGAAACACGTTGAACAACGCCGGGTTGTCCTTCCGGGGACCGGTGGTTCACCTCCGACAGCTGGCCGAACGGACCTGGGAACCGCCGGAGAGCGCCCTTAACGAACTGGCCGAACGGCGGTTCCAGCACACGAGGGAGCACCGGTTTGATGCCGATCTCGATGCGGAAAACACCCTCCGGGTGCTTGAGCAGCTTTCGGAGGACCGGGAACAGCCCCTCTCGGTGGAGGGCTTCAGGGAGATGGCCGAGGAGACCGACGTTACCGCGGCCAGCACCCATCACATCATCCTGCTGGCCCGAAATCACCAGGGTCTCCGGAACCTCTACCGGCTAATTTCCGAGAGTCACGTCAACGATTTTTACCGCCGGCCGCGAATGAAGCGGGGCCTGATCGAGGAGCACCGGGAGGGACTCCTGGTGGGCAGTGCCTGCGAGTCCGGGGAGGTCTTCCAGAAGGTCCTGGAGGGTGCCCCCCGGGAAGAAGTCGTCGAGACGATGAAATTTTACGACGTAATTGAGGTTCAACCGGTCGAAAACAACCGGTTCATGCTGGAGGCGGACGGTCCGTTTGAGGACATCCACTCCCTGGAGGACATCCAGGAGCTGACCCGGACCATCTACGATCTGGGGCGGGAACTGGGCAAGCCGGTGGTGGGGACGGGGGACGTTCATTTCCTGGATCCTGAGGACGAGATGTTCCGGCGCGTTCTTCAGGACGCTCAGGATTTCAGCGACCCGGACGATCAGCCGCCGCTGTACCTGAGGACCACCGATGAAATGCTGGATTCGTTCTCGTTCCTTGGGGACGAAGACGCCCGGCGGGTGGCGGTCGAGAACCCCCGGCGAGTGGCCGATCTCTGTGAGCCGATGGAACCGATCCCGGACGAATTCTGTCCGCCCACGGTCGAGGGGGCACGGGAGGAATTCGACCAAAAACTTCGGACCAAGCTGAAGGAACTGTACGGCGAATCGCCTCCCGACTTCGTTACCGAGCGCCTGGAGGCCGAACGGCAGGCCATCATCGAAAACCGGTTTTCCAACCTGTACGTCATTGCCTCCTGGATGGTGGAGCAGAGCAAACAGGACGGCTACCTTGTCGGATCCCGGGGGTCGGTCGGGTCCTCGCTGGCGGCGTACCTGGTGGGGATCACCGAGATCAATCCCCTTCCCGCTCACTACCGGTGCCCGGACTGTTATTACGTTGAGCAACCCGGGGGCGAAGCCGACGTCGGCGTCGACCTGGAGCCGGCCGACTGCCCCGAGTGCGGAACCCGGCTGGTTCGTGACGGCTACAAGATTCCGTTTGAAGTCTTTCTCGGGTTTGAAGGGGACAAGGTGCCGGACATCGACCTCAACTTCTCCGGCGAGTACCAGCCGGAGATGTT
>CAYPTI010000045.1:0-10501 GCA_964413525.1 uncultured bacterium
TCCTCGGGGACCTGCGCCTGGATCACGCTGACGTTCCCCGGGTGGACCTGAGTCCCGAAATGCTTCCCCTCCTCGTCCTTGCCCTCCATCATGGAGTAGCGGGCGTAGTCCTCGATTCCGTGTTCGTCGAGGATTGCCTCGATGGCGGCTGAGTACTCGAAGTGGTACGTGACGTGAAGAAATTTCATTTGACGGTTACGCTCCCGAGTCGGTACGGATTCCGGATAGAACCATGAGGACGAACGCCAGCCCCCCGACGGCGATCAATCCCAGTGCGGTGCGGGGAACATCCAACCCCTCAAGGTACCCCGAAAGCATCCCCGGGTACCAGCGCAAGATGATCCCGAGCAGGATAACCACCGCCCCCACCAGGGACAATCCCAGTTGAGAACCGGGGACCTGAGCCATGGAGCCGACGGAAACCAGGGCCAGCAGGGCCGTCAGGGCCAGGAGGAGGACCAGGTTCATCCCGCTGACGGGCAGCTGAAAGCCGATCCACGCCATCCAGACCCCGCTGCCGATCATCCCTAGGGCGAGCCCCAGACGGAGAGCCCGGAGCAGGCTTTCGTTCAACCAGCGGACCAGATCGTCCACCAGGGTATAGACCACCGGGACGACCAGGAGGGTGAGCGCCGAGGCCGTGAACATCCCCGCCGCCACCGTCCAGCCCATCGGAGCTCGGGATTCCCCGCCGGCCCCGAACCCCAGGGCAATGGGCATCATCCCGAGGATCGTGGAAACAGCCGTCATCAGGACCGGGCGGAACCGGACCCGACCGCCCTCCCGGGCGGCTTCCATGACGTCGTAACCTCGTTCCACGAGGACGTTGGCGTAGTCGATGAGCAAAATTCCGTTTTTGGTCACCAGACCGATCAGCATGATCGTCCCGATAAAGACGAACACGCTGAAGGTCATGTCGAGCAGGTAGAGGGCTCCGTAGGCCCCGGTCACGGCGAGGGGAAGCGACATCATGATGGTGAACGGATGAAGCCAGGATTCGAACTGAGCGGCGAGAACCAGGTAGACGAACACGATGGCAAACACGAGGGAGATCAGGAGGTAGTAAAAGGATTCCTGCATGTCCTGAGCCTCGCCGCTCGTCACCCACTGGAACCCCTCCGGCAGGGTTTCGGAGAGGTGCCCCTGCAGTTTGTTGAGCGCGTCCCCCGTGGTGACGTCCGGGGGCGTGGAGGCCGAGAGGGTCACCGCCCGCAACCGGTTGAAGTGGTGGATTTCGCTGGGCCCGACGGCCTCTTCCGTCTCGACCAGGTTCCCCAGCGAGACCAGTTCCCCGCTCGAACTCCGGATGTAGAGATCCTGAAGCACCGAGGGCACGTGGTTGTTCTGGCCGGCGATCTCGGGGATGACCTCGTACCGTTCGGCCCCTCGTTCGATTTCGGAAATCTCCGGCTCCCCGAGGAGAAATCGCATCGTGTTCGAGATGTCGGACACGGTGATCCCCATTTCGGAAGCCTTGTCCCGGTTCACCTGGACTCGTACCTCCGGTTTGGCGATCGTCAGGTCGGAGTTAACCCCGACGAACTCCGGCTGGTCCCGCATCCAGGCGATGATGTCGTCCTTCTGGCGGGCCAGTTCCGTCAGGTCCTGGTGCTGCAACACCATCTGCAGGGGGGCTTCCCCTCCGCCCCCGGGTCCGCCGGGTTCCAGGACGAAGGCCTGCCCTCCGGGGAACCGGTGGAGCCGGTCCCGGACCTCCTGCATGACTTCGAGGTGGGTCCGTTCCCGCTGGGTCCGGTGGCTCATGTTGGCGAACGCGATCCCGCTGTTCACCTGCCCGGGGCCTCCCCCTCCCGACAGCCCGATGGCGAGGAAGTAACTTTCGACTTCGTCGACCTGTTCGAGGACCTGTTCGACGTTTTGGGCGTACCGGTCGGTGGCCTGGAGGGTGGCCCCCTCCGGGGTTTCGAAGGAAACCAGAAATTCACCCCGGTCAACTGATGGGGCAAACTCCTGGGAGAGACCGGTGAAGGCCAGGATCCCGACCCCGAACGCCAGCAGCGCGATGAGGATTACGGCCCAGCGGAACCGGAGGGACCAGTCCAGCAGGAATTTGTAGAACCGTTCCATCCCGTTCAGAATGCCCTCCGTGGTCCTCCAGAGCCAGCCGTGCTGATCCGGGACGGTGAGCAACCGGGAGCACAGGACAGGGGTCAGGGTCAGGGCGGTAAAGGTCGACGCGAAGACGGTCACGGCCACCGTGACCCCGAACTGGAAGAAGAACCGTCCGATCAGCCCCTGGGTAAAGGCCACGGGAATGAACACGGCCGCCAGGGAGAGGGAGTTGGCGATGGCGGCGAAGGCGATTTCCGTGGTCCCCACCCGGGTCCCGGCCATCCGTTCGGCTCCCTCCTCCATGTGTCGGTAACAGCTCTCCAGGACGACGATGGCGTCGTCCACCACGATCCCGATGACCAGGATAAACGAGAGCATGGTGAGGACGTTGAGGCTGAACCCGAAGGCGTAGATCAGGGCCATGCCGGCGGCCAGGGAGGTGGGGATCGCGATGCTGGTGATGATGGTTCCCCAGATCGACCGCAAAAAGAACAGGATCACCAGGATGACCAGCAACGTGGCGATGATAATGGTGGACCTCAGGTCGGCGATGTTTTCCGCGATGTAAGTCGAGTTGTCCGAAGCGATCCTGTATTCCAGGCCGGGGGGGAGCTGGGTGGAAATTTCCTCGATTCGCTGACGGACGGTTTCGGCCAGCCGGACCGTGTTGGCGTCGGACTGCTTGACGATGCCCAGACCGACGGTCTGCTGGCCGGAGAACCGGGCGACGTTCCGTTCGTTTTCCACCCCGTCGACGGCCCGTCCGACGTCCGAAAGCCTCACGGGGGACCCGTCCTGGTACGTCACGATCAGGTCGTTGAACGGTTCGGAGCCGCTGAACTGTCCCTCGGTTCGGACGAGAAATTCGCGCTGTTCCCCGGTGATCCGGCCCGACGGAATGTCGACGTTCTGCTGCTGGATGGTCTGGACCACGTCCTGGACGGTGGTCCGATGGGCGGCCAGTTTCTGCGGGTCCAGCTCAATTCGTACCGCGTACCGTTTTTCTCCCCCGATCTGTACCCGCCCGACGCCCCGGATGGATTCAAGCCGGGGTTTGATGTTCTGATCGACGTAGTTGGTGAGTTCCACCGGGGACCAGCGTTCGTCCCCCAGGATGGTGAGCCACATTACGGCCTGGGCGTCCGGATCCAGTTTCTCAATGATCGGGGCTTCCGCGTCCCCCGGCAGTTCACGCTGGGCCCGGTTCACGCGATCCCGGACGTCCTGAGCCGCGATGTCGATGTCCCGCCACAATTCAAATTCCGCCGTGATCGTGCCCACTTCCGGCCGGGCCGTGGACCGAAGTTCCTTGATTCCTTCCGTCGTGTTGATCTCTTCCTCGAGGGGTTCGAGGATTTCGGTCTCGATGACCTCCGGCTCGGCTCCGGGCAGAGTCACGTTGACGTTAACGACCGGAAACTCAACGTCGGGAAATTCCCGGACCGCCATCGAATTGTAACCGTAAACACCAAATACGCCGATGATCAGGAAGATCACGATCGTGAGGATGGGCCGGCGAATGCAGAAATTCCAGATCATGGGGCCGGTTGCTCCATCATTCGTTGATGATCTGAACCCGGGAGCCGTCCGTCAGGTTCTGATGACCCGATTGGACGACTCGTGCCCCCGGTTGAAGACCCTCCCGGATCTCCACCAGCCCGGGTCGACGGATGCCGGGTTCCACCGAACGGCGGTGCGCCTCACCGTTCTCAACCGTAAACAGGATGTATCCTTCCGTGGTCCCCACCAGGGCCTCGGCCGGGATCACGGGACGGTTCTCCAGGGTTTGCAGGGTGAGTTCGACCCGGGCGTAGGCTCCGGGTTTCGCGGCCCGATTGGAGTTGTCGATCCGGGCCTTTACGAGCAGATCCCGGGTTTGCTCCCGGATGCTTGGGCTCACGAACGTCACCGAACCCCGAAGCGTGGTGTCCGGCAGGGAACTCACGTGAACCCGTACGGTCTGGCCGGGTTCGATTCGGCCGGCGAATCGCCCGGGTACGGTAAATTGAACTTCCAGCGGATCGAGCCGGTACAGCACGGACACGACGGTGCCGGGCTGAACGTAGTTTCCGGAATCGACCTCTCGTGATCCCATGATGCCCGCGTAGGGGGCGTGGATGGTCGCGTCCTCCAGTTGTTCGCGGGCTTCCTCAACCTGGGCCTCGAGCTGTTGAACCCGGGCCCGGGCCGACTCGAGGGCGGTCCGGGAGTTGTCGTACTCCTGTTCCGAAATCAATTCCTCTTCGATCAGCCGTTCGTTGCGCTCGAACGTCTGGCGAGCGTTGTCCCGGTTCGCCCTCGCTTCGCTCAGGGAGTGTCGGCGGGCCTCGTACTGCTGACGGAGTCGGTCATCGTCCAGCTGAACCAGCGTGTCGCCCCGGCTGACCCGTTCCCCCTCCGTGAAGGTAATTTCCTCGATACGTCCGGCGATCTCCGGGCTGATTCGAACCGTCTGGCTCGCCTGGAGGGTCCCCACGGCCTGGACGGTTTCCTCGAGGGTTTCCGTCTGCACCGTATGGACTTGGACGGGGATGCCTTCTTCCCGGGTCTCCTCGGTCTGTTGCTCTCCGGAGGAGGTACAACCCCCGACCATCACGAGGGATAGCACCAAAACCATAACGAACCAGCCGGTGACTCCGTTGGGTCGGTTGCCGTTGATCATGAATGCGGGTCTCCTTGGGGTTCGGGGGCCGGCCGGACGGTCGTCCTACCGACCAGGTTCCCCTGAATTCGGACAGATTGATGACCACCTGATGCATGGAACGCTTTCGATCGAATCCGTTAAGGGTAGAACCGGGCGCATCGATATCAACATCGGTGGATCGATCGGTTCCGTCGTCGATGTGTGTTAACCCGTCGGGGAGCGCCGTTCGTTCGCTTCGGTCCTCCCTGAAGTCGTCCCGGCGGGCGGAAGGCAACCACCGGGACCGGGCGATCCGACGGGGTTCGTTCCGCCCGGATCCGGCGGAAGTTCAAGTCACGAATCGTCGTCACGGGGTTCCGATGGGGGCTTTAATCCACCGAACAGGATTCGCAGCATCTGTTGGCGGTAGGCCTCGGGATCCGAATCGAGCGAAAAGATCGTTCGTTCTCGCAGATGGCCCCAGATCCAGCTCAAAAAGAGCCGCGACACCAGCTCGGGGTCCTCGTACCTCCAGTTCGACTCCCGCCGGAGGGCCTGACGAAACACCTCGGTCACCCGGGATCGGTACCGCTTCCACTGTTCGAACACGGACTCCATTTCGTCCCCCGAGTGCTGGATCCCCTCTCTCACCACAATGTCGACCAATGGCCGTTTGGATTGGAAAAATTCAAAATGGGCGTCCAGGATTCGTTGCAACTGTTTCTCCGCCGGTTCGGGTTGATCGAGAATCTCATCAAGAATGACGATGAGTTCGCGGGTCGCCTGTTTCAAGACGCTCCCGAACAGGTTTTGTTTGTCCCCAAAATGCCGGTAGACGGTCCCCTTGCCGACCCCGGCTCGGTCGGCGATGTTCCGGACGACGGTACCATGAAACCCGTGTTCCGAAAATTCCGCTTCCGCGGCCTGCAAAATGGTTCGCTCGGTTTCGGATAACGATTTCAGGACGCACCGCCTCCGGACGGACGAGTCCGTCCATCGTATCCCGCCGGTTGATAAGATGTCAAACGGCCTCGCCGGGGAGGGGGCAGGAAGGGGGGACGAACGGAGGAACCGGGACGATTGTTGTCGGAGGGGGCTGGCTTGATAGCATCCGAAAAACTCGTTCGGAAGGTTGATTTCTTATGCAACGGTTTGTGCTGGTTCACGGTTCCTGGCACGACGGATCCGCCTACGAACCCATCGCCGAACGGCTGGAGGACCGCGGACATACCGCTTACACCCCGACGATCGCCGGACACGGCGAGGGGGTGGACAAGGACGTCGATCACGCGGACTGCGTCGAGTCGATCGTGGACTTCATTGTGGAGCGGGACCTGGAGGAGATCGTCCTCCACGGTCACAGTTTCGGAGGAACGGTGATCGCCAAAGTCGCCGAGGCCATCCCGGACCGGATCGACCGGCTCGTGTTTCAGAACGGGTTTGTGCCGGAGGACGGCAACAGCCTGATGGACGAGGTTCCCCCGGTCTACCGACAGTTGTTCAACCAGTTGGCGGAGGAGTCGGACGACAACACCGTGATGATTCCCTTTGGAATCTGGCGGGAACGGTTCATCAACGACGGCGACATGGACCGGGCCCGGTCGAGCTACGATCAGCTGTCGACCGAACCGTTTCAGCCCTTCGTGGACAAACTTGACTTAGACGAGTTTTACTCCCTCGATCTTCCGTCCAGCTACATCAACGCGACCGAGGACGTGGCGCTTCCCCAGCAGGCCGAGTGGTGCTGGCACCCGAGAATGTCCAGCCGGTTGGGCATCTTTCGGTTGGTCCAGCTGCCGGGGAGTCACGAAGTCGTGTTCACCGATCCGGTCGGGCTGACCGACGCGATTGTGCGTGCCGGCCGCCCATGACCCTGTCCGATGGCCGGGGGTCCTCGATCCGAACGTCACCATCCGAACCGTTTGGTTTCCCCTGAAGGGGGAATGATAGTTCCTGCGAGCCGGAGGGGTGGTGATCGTCAACCCGGCCGCCGGCAACGGCCGGGGGTTGAGCGTTTGGGAGTCGGTTCGGGAAGACTTTGAGACGGCGTTTAACCCGCCGGCCCGGGTGCACGTTACGGAACGGAGGGGAGCGGCGATTCGATATGCCCGCCGGATCGCCCGGGACGCGGTCAGGCAGGTGGGAATCTGCGGCGGGGACGGTCTGATCAACGAGATCGTCAACGGGTTCCTTCGGGCACGGGACGAGGGGGAGCTCAACGAGGAGATGCCGGTTTTCGTCCTAATTCCCGCCGGGACGGGGAACGATTACGTCCGCTCCCTGGGCCTGCCGGTCGATCCCGGGGAGGCCCTGCGGGTCCAGTCGGAGTCCCCGCTCCGGACCGTGGACGCGGGTCGGGTGAACGGCCGGTTCCTGGTCAACGTCGGCGGAGTGGGGTTCGACGCCGAGGTCGCCTCAACCGTCGACGGCATGCCCGGGTGGTTGAAACGGTTCCGGCCCCGGTACAGCTACGTCTATGGGGTGCTGAGAACGCTCCCCGGTCATACGAACAGTCCGCTCACCCTCCGGACGGAGGACCAAACCGTACAGCGAACCTGTTTTCTGGTGGCTTTCGGGGTGGGAACCACCGAGGGTGGGGGAATGAAAATCCTGCCCGATGCGGATCCGGCCGACGGGTTGCTGGACGTTCTGGTGGCCGGGGACCTGGGAACGATGGACGCGCTGCGTCTGTTTCGGCGGATTGATTCGGGGGAACATCTGGATCACGATCAGATTGAACAATTTCGGACCGAGTGGCTCCAGATTGACGGACCCGAAGGGGTTCGAGCTCAGGTCGACGGAGAACTCCTGGGCGGACTTCCAATCCGTGTGCGGTGTATCCCCGGCGCCCTCAAGGTGGCTTGCCCTCCGGACGGACCCTCACGGAGTAACTGACCCTCTCTGTCCCTGGGCTACCCTGTTCGCTCCGGGAAAAGCATTCGGATTCTGACGGCAGAAACGATTGTGTCCCGCATCGCGGGCAAACAGCCTCCGATTATCCTTTTCGGTCAGCCGATCCAGTCCCCGAACCGGTCGAGGCCCGTTTCGATGCGGTCCAGCCCGGTGGCGTAGGAGAGCCGCAGGAACCCCGGAGCACCGAAGGGCGAGCCGGGCACCACGGCGATGTGAGCCTCCTCGATCAGCCGTTCGGCCAGCTCCATGTCATCGGAGACGTCGGGGTGGTCCGCGATCAGTTCCCGGACGTCCGGGAAGGCGTAGAAGGCGCCGCCGGGGGTTGAACAGCTGACCCCGGGCAGGTCGTTCAGTCGCTGAACGATTCGGTCCCGCCGTTCCTTGAAGGCCTGCTTCCGGTCCGCCAGCTCCTCGGCCGGCATCCGGAGGGCCCGGATGGCGGCCCGTTGGGAGATCGAGCTGGGGTTGGAGGTGGAATGGCTCATCAGCTTGTTCATGTTGCCAATCACGGGTTCGGGCCCGACGGCGTAGCCGATCCGCCAGCCGGTCATGGCGTGGGACTTGGAGACCCCGTCCACCAGCACGGTTCGGTCCCGCACGGCCGGGTCCAGGGAGAGGGCGGAGTGGTGCCGGCGATCCCCGTAGGTGAGGGTTCCGTAAATTTCATCGCTGATCAGAAGCAGATCGTGCTCCCCGGCCAGGTCGGCGAGACCCCGGAGGTTCTTGCGGCTGATCACGGCGCCGGAGGGATTGGACGGACTGTTGAGCAGGATGGCCTTCGTCCGGTCGGTGACGGCATTCCGTACCCGGTCGAGGTCGGGTTGAAAGTCGGTGTCCTCGGTGGGGACGACTTCCGTCCGTCCGCCGAAGAACCGGATCTGGTTCGGGTAGGAGACCCAGTAGGGTGAGAAGACGATCACCTCGTCGTCCTGGTTCAGGAGGGACGCAAACAGGTTGAACAGGACGTGCTTCGCCCCGCATCCGACGGACACTCGACCGGGTTCGAAAACAACCCCGTAGTCCCGCTCGAGCCGGTCGACCACGGCCTGCTTGAGATCCGGGTGACCGGAGGCGGCGGTGTAGCGGGTGAAGTTGTCCCGGATGGCCTGGTGGCCGGCCTCCTTGACGGGTTCGGGAGTGGGGAAGTCCGGTTCCCCGGCTCCGAAGTTGACGACGTCGATCCCCTGTTCGTTGAGTTCGTTGGCCTTGGCGGTGATCGAGAGGGTGGCCGAAGGCTTGATGCGGTCGGCTCGTTGAGCGTGAATCATGGAGCGAACCTCCTCGTGAATTCCGTCGGGTTGTCCGGTTCGGTTTGACGCACCAGTGTAACGGGTTCCCGGCAACGATTGGATCCGTTTGAGGGAACCGAATTCGGTCGCGGGGGGGTTCGGTGGTTCGGGTCAGGCACCGACCCCGGCCCGGGATGAGTGCAGTTCGGCCGGATCGGAAGAAAAGTCCGGGCCCTGGGCCAGCTCGTACCCACAGGCCAGGGTTCCCATGGTGCCCATCAGCTGGTAGAGGTCGAGCCGGTTCCGGGTCATGGTGGTGCCCTCGTTCTTGTCGACTTCGTCGACGAACAGCGGGCACATGTCCTCGGAGGTGAAGTTCATCCCCCGGGTGTTGAGGTTGTCCTCGCTGGATTGTTGTTCGTTGGTTCGGAAGAACCCGCTGACCGGTCGATGCTCCAGGCAGTACATCACGGGTTCGGCGACGTACTTCGTGACCCGGTCCACGGTGGGGATGCCTTCCTGCACGACCACGGAGGTGTTCTTGTCGCCCCCCTTCCGGCGGGCCATGCTGTCCCGCTGGTCCCGGTTGATCTGAAGGAAGTCCTCGCCGGACCGAAAGTTGTAAACCCCCATTCCGTAGGTTCCCCGATCGCTTTTGACGAAAACGTACGGTTCGGCGTCGATCCCGATCCGGCCGTACTGGTCCCGGATCGATTCCAGCATCTCGTCGATCGTTTCGGCGATCCGGTCGAACCCTTCCTCGGTCTGGAAATCAACCCCGGAGACCGACCGAGTGTGGGGAGTCAGCCGCTCCGGAGACCAGTCCATCAGCTCACAGAGTTCTTCGATCAGCGCCCGCTGATGCCGGAAATGAATTGATTTCCGGCGGTTCCACCATCCCATCCAGGTCGGCGGGGTGACGGGGACGTCGGTGGATTCAAAGATTGCCGGAACCCCGGCGGAAAAATCGTTGTTGGAAAGGATCACGTCGATGGATCGCCCTCCGGCCGTGAGTCCGGAACCGTCCGCCTGCAGCTGATGGACGTGAATCGTGTCCCGTTCGGCGGTCGTGAGTTCCGCCGGATCTCCCTCCAGTTGGTCGTTGGTGCTCACCAGGAGGGATTCAAACCCGGTTTCGGCAAGCAATTTTTCAAGCGTGAACAGGTTCTGGAAGTAGTAGGTGTTCTTCGTGTGGTCCTCCACGTAGATCCCGATGGTCTCGAGACCGGCGCCAAACCGTTTGCGGAGGATCTGTTCGAACAGGGGGGCCGAGGTGTACAGGGCCTCCCGGCAGATGTTGTTGAACCCGGCCGGGTAGACGTTCGGATCCACGATCCCGAGTTTATGGCCGCTGAACCGGAGGTCGAAGGAACTGTAGATGGGAACTTCCACCCGGTTCAGGTGGTCGGCGATGAATTCGTTCACGTCCGATTGACGACGGTTGAGCTGGTCGGCGTAGTCGGCCAGAAAGTGCTCGTCCTGATTCATAGGGAGCCTCCCGGAGCGAGATAAACGATGGGGTTTCGGTTACGGGTGCCGCCGGGAACTGATGCCGGTGGAACGCCAATTCGTTCCCGACAACCTCCTCCCGTACGGTAACACGATACCGGTCGGAACAATATGGATTCGCCGCGGGGAACGGGGACGGAACTCGTTCTCGGAC
>CAYPTI010000045.1:10601-12608 GCA_964413525.1 uncultured bacterium
TCCCCCAGGGTGCGGCCGGTCACGGTCAGGACGTCCTCGTGGATCAGGTCGGCCTTCCGGAGTTCGGAGAGCACCAGCGGGACTCCGCCGACCTCGTCGAGGTCGGACATCACGAACTGCCCCCAGGGTTTCATGTTGGCGATCACGGGGGTCTGTTGGCGGACGGTTTCAAAGTCGTCGTAGGTGAGTTCGACCTCCGCCTCGGTAGCCAGCCCCATGAGGTGGAGCACGGCGTTGGTGGATCCGCCCACGGCCTGCAGCAGAGCAACGGCGTTGAGCAGGGATTCACGGGTCACGATGTCGCGGGGAAGAATTCCTTCCTCCAGCACGGAGAGCAGTCGTTCCCCGGTCCGGCGGGCGAAGGCCTTGCGCTGACCGGAGACCGCCGGGGGGCTGGCGCTGCCGGGCAGGGCCAGCCCGATCGCCTCGCTGATGGAGGCCATGGTGTTGGCCGTGAACATGCCGGCGCAGGCTCCGGCGTCGGGGCAGGCCCGGTTCTCGATCCGGGTCAGTTCGGCTTCGTCGATTTCGCCGGAGGAGTAGGATCCCACCGCCTCGAACACGTCCTGGACGTTGATGTCCTCGCCGTTGTGACGACCCGGGTTGATGGATCCACCGTACATGAACACCGAGGGCAGGTTGGTCCGCAGCATGGCCATCATCATGCCGGGGAGGCTTTTGTCGCAGCCGCCGATGCTGACGAAGCCGTCGTACTGGTGGGCGTTGACCATCAGTTCCACGGAGTCGGCGATGATCTCCCGGCTGACGAGGGAGGATTTCATGCCCTCGTGACCCATGGCGATGCCGTCGCTGACGGAGATCGTGGTGAACTCCCGCGGTGTTCCCTGGGCTTCCCGGATGCCTTCCTTGGCGTGATCCCCCAGTTCCCCGAGGTGAAGGTTGCAGGGGGTGGCTTCGTTGCTGCAGGTGGCCACGCCCAGGATGGGCTGGCTCAGGTCGTCGTCGTCCAGCCCCATCGCCTTGTAGTAGGCCCGGGACGGGGCCCGGTCGGGTCCTTCCACGGCCCGTCGGCTGCGAAGTTGATCGGGGTGGTCGCGTTGAGTAGGGGACACCGGATTATTCCTCCAGAATGCGGCGAAATTAGAAGTGGGCTACCTCCTGATGGAGCCAGCCTAGGGTCTCAGAGTTTAAAACGAGTGAGAAGTCCCTTGAACCGCCCACCCGGGGTTGGTCCCCCGATCAGGACGACGGGGATTCCCGATGGCGTTCATGGTAATCAGGGTGTTGTCCGAGGTGTTTTGTGATCAGGTAGACCCAGAGGGTCCCCGCGGTGAGGTAGATCAGTTCCCCCCAGGGCAGGCTAACCGAGAGGAGGACCAGGGCTGCCGAAACCAGGGCCACGGGAGTCACGGCATAGCAGGATACTTTGAGGACATCTCCCGTGGACAGTCGGGTCGGCAGCTCCATGAGTGCCAGGAATCCGCCGAGGCTGAACAGAAGGATCCGGAACAGGTTAAACAGAACGGCATACACCAGCCCGAGGACCATTCCGACTCCCAGAAGAATGCCCTTGATCACGGGAAGCCAGTCCCGCAGCTGTTGACCGTTGAATGAAAATTGTCCGCTCGGTTCTTCGGGATCGGACGCTTCACCGGGTTGAAACAGTCGGGTGGAATAGCCGGTGAACTCGTGCTCGGGACCCCGGACGAACATGCGGCCGTTCACGAACACGATTCGAACCTCGGGAGGGAGTGCGGCCCGGGTTTCCTCACCGTGAGGATCGATCACCAGCTGACCGTGTTCTCCAAGTGAGTAACGAGCCGGGGTTTCCGCTTCAAGGGTGAGGTCACCGTTGTCAAACTCAACGGTGGGCAGCTCGTGTTCGAGCGCAGCCGTGATGTCGTCGGCGATGGTCCAGGCCTGGAGTCCGAGGCCGATCCCGAGCAGAATCCCGGCCAGAAGCAGCATCCTGAACACGTACCATACCGCCCGGCCACCGGTTTCATCGACCGCGTGCCGGTACAGATTCCGGTCG
Source organism: uncultured bacterium (assembly GCA_964413525.1). Classification (GTDB taxonomy): domain Bacteria; phylum T1Sed10-126; class T1Sed10-126; order T1Sed10-126; family CAYPTI01; genus CAYPTI01. The sequence goes on from CAYPTI010000045.1 coordinate 12,598, forward strand.
AAACAGCTCCG
>CAYPTI010000046.1:0-5357 GCA_964413525.1 uncultured bacterium
CGCTGGAACCGGCTCAGCATCCGGGGCAGAATGACCTCCCCGGGAATGGTGGAAGCCCCCAGGACGAGTTCTTCCTCCAGTTCCTTAAAATACCGCAGGACCTCCCGTTCGAAGTCCTCCCGCACGGCCAGCATGGAACTGGCTTTCCGATAGATCAGTTCCCCCAGCTCGGTCAGGTCATGACCGGACGATTGTCGAACCAGCAGCGGGGTGTCGAACAGTTCTTCCAGCTGCTTGACGTGGCGGCTAACGGTGGACTGGTTGAGGTCCAGTTCCCGGGCGGCGGCGGAAAAGTTCCCCGATTCAACCACCTGGCAGAACACTTCCAGCTGACGATACCCGACCTGCTGGAGGGCCCAGCTCGGTTCGTTCATTCCGAATCACCCACCCAGATCCGATGGTCCCCGTCCCGATGGGTGTGGCCTTCCTCATCCAGGTACTCCATCAGCGGGATGACGTATTTCCGGGAGGAGTCAAGCCCGTCACGGATGTCCGACAGCCGGAGCCGCTCCCCCTCCTCAAACAGGGTCCGGATCCGATCGAGCAACCGGTCATAAACCTCCCGGTGAAGCAACCGGTCATCGGACAGGTCAACGATGTCCCCGCGGTGGACGGCAAACCGGATGAGTTCCTCCGTTCCGTCCTTGAATTCGTCCCGTCCGGGGGCCTCCAACCCTCCCTCTCGGAGCCGGTCCAGGATTTGTTGAAGTGTCTCCTCCTGTTCCGGGCTTAACTCGGGTTCAAATTCGCTTCTTCGTATCACGGTGTTCTCTCGAACCAGATCGTGGTCCTCCAGTCGTTGGTAAATGAGGTCCCTGATTTCGGCACCGTCCGGTAGACCCGACTCGTCCAGGGGAAGCCCCGGGGACAGGGGATGGTCCCGATGCCAGCGATCGATCCGGTCCTCCAGTTCCTCCAGCCGCCCCTCAAGCCATCCCTCTCGAAGAACGAATTCTTCCTCAATTTTAATCCCACTCATCTCCTCAAGGACCCCCCGCACCCGATCGACGGAAAAGGGAGTTCCGTCGGGCAGTTCATCGAGCCGGTGGGGGGACGAACTCCGAAGCTCGGAGGCGACCAGTCGCTCGACCGTGAAGGGAAACCGGGACCAGAGAAACTCCCGGTACGACTTCGACTGAAGCCTCCGGTCGGGAGCCGGGTTCAGCACCTCCACCACCCCGAGAACGTGTTGATCGCCAAAATCCCGCAGAATGACCCGATCCCCGGGGCGGACAAACACCCGCTCCTCCCAGAGCAACCGGACCGGTTCCGGTTCGTCCCCGACGGTCCCCTCTCCGGTCCGCAGGAGTTTGGCCTCACCGCGACCCGTCCCGAGGTACGCCATGAGCGTCAGGTCGTGGCGGGGTCGATGGACCGGATCGTCCGGTAACCAGCACATACCGTCCGCCCGGTCGGTCACGGTCCCTGAATCGGTGGGCGCGCCAATCATGCCGCGCCCAACCCGATCCGGGTCCCAGTCCGGAACGTTGAGGGCGGTTCGGGTGCCGGGACCGACGTCCTCCAGGGAATCACCGTAGGCCTGGATGGACCGAACTCGTCCCCGGGTGCCAGCCGGCTGAAGTTCAAGGGAATCCCCGGTTTCAATCCGGCCCCCGCTGAGGCTCCCGGTCACCACGGTCCCCTTCCCTTCCAGCGAGAAAATCCGGTCGATCGGAAGATAGGGTTTCCCCCAATCCTCCGGTTCCGGGCCGGACGTAAGGGACTCCAGAAGCGCCGTCTTGAGCCGATCGATGCCCTCCCCGGTGGTGCCGCTTACGGGAACCACCGGAGCATCCTCGTAGTCCGTATCTTCGACAACCTCCTCGATCTCCGCTTCGACGATGAGCTGAAAATCCTCCTCCACCAGGTCGATCTTGGACACCGCGAAACAAATGAACTCGGGTTCCAGCAGGGAGAGGATTTGAAAGTGTTCCCGGCTCTGCTGCTGCCAGCCGTCCCGGGCCGAGACCACAAACAGGGCTCCCTGAACGGAGCCCACCCCGGTCACCATGTTTTTGACGAACCGGTGGTGGCCGGGGACGTCAACAAAGCCCACCCGGTACGATCCGAGGTCCATGTGAGCGAACCCCAGGTCAATGGTGAGCCCGCGCTGTTGTTCTTCCTCCAGCCGGTCGGCGTCCGTTCCCGTAAGCGTCTTGAGCAGGGTCGTTTTTCCGTGATCGACGTGACCGGCTGTGGCCACGAGCCGGTTTTTTAACCCCTCACTCATCGGCCAACACGTCGTGGATCCGGTCGACCAGCGGATCATCCTCGTCAGGAGGAACGGTGCACAGGTCCAGCACCACACCCGCCCGATCGACCCGACCGAACACGGACGGAGTGCCTCGGCGCAGGGCGGCGATCAACCGCTCCGGATCGTCGACGTCCAGTCGAAGCGCCCGGGAGTCCCGCGCCTGGTCCGGCAGCGTGCCGCCGCCCACGCGCGCCTCGGTCTCCACCACGCCGACTTCCCCCGAATGATCGCTCGCCGATCGATCCATCAGCCGATCCCTCAGCCGGTTGGCCCGTTCCTCCAGTTGACTGACTTCCTGATCGAACAGACGGACGGGCGGAAGTTCCTCGACCCGTTCGTCGACGTACAGCTCCAACGTTGCTTCCAGGGCCGCGAGGGTCGATTTCCCGCAGCGCAGGGCACGAAACAGAGGCGATTGTTTGAGGGACTCCACAAGATCGTTCCGACCGGCGATCAGCCCGGCCTGGGGACCGCCAAGCAGCTTATCGCCGCTGAAACTGACCAGATCCGCCCCGGCGTCAATGGCCTCCTCAGGAGTCGGCTCATGGCGAACCCCCCACCGTTCCGTGTCGAGGAGCGCCCCGCTTCCGAGGTCCATGATCAGAGGGCGGTCGTATTGATCGGCCAGCGGCCTCAGATCCTTGAGAGCCGGCGTTCCCCCGTAGCCCTTAATGTCAAAGTTACTTCGGTGAACCTTGAGCAAACAGGCGGTATCGGCCCCGATGGCCCGTTCGTAGTCCTCGACGTCGGTCCGGTTGGTGGTGCCGATTTCCCGTAACTTCGCACCGCTTTCCCGGAGGATTTCCGGGATCCGGAACCCGCCGCCGATCTGGACCATCTCCCCCCGGGAGAGGACGACTTCCTTCCCCTCGGCCAGGCTGTTGAGCATCAAATAAAGCGCCGCGCTGCAGTTGTTCACCACGGCGGCGGCCGCGGCTCCGGTCAGTTCCTCCACCAGGGCTTCCGCCCATCGTCCCCGACCTCCCCGATCGCCGGTCTCCCGGCTGACCTCCAGGCTTGCATACCCGGAGGTCACCTCCTCCACCCGACGGCGAGCCGGTTCGGCGTAAGGGGATCGCCCGAGGTTGGTGTGAAGCAGAATGCCGGTCGCGTTGATCACCGGTTCGATCCGGTCCCTGGAGAGCGCTTCCAGCCGGTCGTCCATCTCCCGGCGGAGTTCGTCGGCGGACGGGCAACTTCCCCCGGCCCGGATGGAGGTCCTCAGGCGGTCGAGGTACCGGCGAACCCGATCGGTGACGAGCCGCTCGGGCAGATCCGTCCCGGCCAGCAGCTTCTCCTTCAATTCATGCACGGACGGCAGGTTCCGAAGTTCGTCCCGGTTCATGCTTCATTCCCTCCGGTCCAGGTGTTCTGACGCGTCCGGTTGTCCGGCGGCCGGACGGCGGTTCATGGCACTCCAAACAGCACCAACAAATTGTAATGAACGGCCCGACTCGGAAACAGATTGCTTCGAGCGGTCGGGATAATCACCATACGACTGGAATCATCCGAAGGGGATCCCGACCGCCGAAAGGTCAGGCAACCACAACCTCCGGGCCTTCGGTTACCCGGCCGATCGGGGCCGACACCAGCTCTTCCCGGTCCAGCAGTGATTCCACGGCCGTCTCTGATTCCTCGGGAACGCTGAGCAGGAGTCCCCCGGAGGTCTGGGCATCAGCCAGCAACCAGCGGAGCACCTCGTCTTCATCCTCTCGTTCCATCCGCACCCGATCCCGGACCGATTCCCAGTTGTCCCGGCTCCCGCCGGGAATGGTGCCCGTTTCGATCAACCCCTCCACCCCCTCCAGCCGGGGAAGCCGGTCGCCGTCGATCCGGGCCCCGAGTTCCTCCCCGAGCATCTCGTACGCGTGGCCCAGGAATCCGTACCCGGTGATGTCGGTCATCGAATGGACGTACCCCTCCTCGGCCAGGCTGACCCCGACGTCGTTCAGTCGTCCCATCCATTCAATGGCCCCGCTCAACACGTCTTTGTCGACCTCCTGACGTTTGTGGGCCGTGGTCACGATCCCGGTTCCCAGCGGCTTGGTCAAATACAATCGATCTCCCGGTTGAGCGGTCCCGTTCACAACCAGGGAATCCTCCTCCGCGAACCCGGTCACCGCCATCCCGTAGAGGGGCTCCGGGGTCTTCACCGTATGCCCGCCCACCAGCATGGCACCCGCCTCCCGGAGGGTTTCCGAACCGGCCGTCAGGATCCGGGCAAGTCGATCCCGGCCCACCTCCTCCAGCGGCACCCCCACGATGTTGAGGGCCGTCCTGGGAGACGTCCCCATGGCGTACAGGTCGCTTATCGAATTGGCCGCGGCGATTCGGCCGTAGGCCTCCGGATCGTCAACGATCGGGGTGAAGAAATCCACCGACTGAACCATCAGTTGACCGTCCTCAAGGCGCACGACCCCCGCGTCGTCCGGTCCCCCCCCGACGATCAGCTGATCGCCGGCGGTCTGGGCGGGAAGCTGACTCAGGACCTCCACGAGGTCCTCCTGGGCAAGTTTGGAGGCTCACCCGGCACAACCGGACAGTTCGGTTAACCGTGTCAGTCCGTCGGACATAGTGGCACTCCTTTCGGTTCCCTGGGTGGGTTGAGGCCGCGGCGGAATGGTATCATGCACAAGCGTCCCAATCGGTACGCAGCATACCGTCCCGGCAGCTGTTACTTCTGTGCTCGTAACAACAAATCCCACGATCCGATTCCCTACGGATCCGGTGGGTTCAGAGTGTAGCTGTTTCACCCCGGCAATCCCACCGTCCCCGGAATGAGCATCAGCTTGACTTCCGTTCGACCCCTCCCGGAAAAATCTCCAATGCAACCGGGACGAAATCAACGGATATCATCCGGATTTATTTTTATAAAAAATATTGCTTGCATATTTTTAGTGACGGAATGACAGAATTTTTATCTCTTACTATTCCGGTTCGGACGAAGGGGGATCGACTAGCTGCGACGAAACAGGTCCCGTTTCCGGTTGGTGAGCCGGTCGAGGAACAGCCTGCCGGCCAGGTGATCGATTTCGTGCTGGAAGGCAACCGCCTCCCAGCCGGTGGCCCGGATGGTTCGGTCATTCCCCTCCGGATCCAGGCC
>CAYPTI010000046.1:5457-12555 GCA_964413525.1 uncultured bacterium
CCGCCTCCCAGCCGGTGGCCCGGATGGTTCGGTCATTCCCCTCCGGATCCAGGCCCCGGACCGTAACGGACTGGTATCGTTCGACATCCCCCGTGTACTCGGGAACACTGAGGCAACCCTCCCGGATGACCTCCGGATTGGCCGATTCGATCAACTCGGGGTTCACCAGAAGAACTTTTCCGTGGTTCGGTTCGTCCCGGCGCGTGTCCTGACTGACGTCCACACAGATCGCGGCCACCGGTTCCCCGATCTGAGGCGCCGACAGAGCGATTCCGGGCGAATCGTCCACCGTATCGGACAGATCCTCCAGCACCCGACGAACCACCGAATCGATCTCGTCCACGGGGGAGACCGCTTCCTTCAACCTCGGATCGGGAACCGTGAGAATCCTGCGTACGGCCATTCTGTATCTCCTGTCTGCAGGAAGTGTTCCTCCGGCCGGGAACTCGCTGCGGTCCCCACCGACAAACGCTCCGGGAAATCAACAGCGTCAGAGGGAGTAGGATTCGAGCTCCTGAACCCGGATGGTTACGTCCAGTTCCCCGGAGAGGTCCTCCAACCGGTCCTCGAGGGTTCCGGGGTCGATCGAATCGGGTCGGTGAACCTCCATCACCATGACGTACAGGTCCCCTTCCTTCGAAAGCGATGACTCCAGATCGCATATGTTGATGTCCCGTTCCGCCAGCCGGGACGCGACCCGGTGAACAATGCCCGGACGGTCGGCCCCGTATACCGTGATCAGGGTGTTCGCCGGCAGGGTCCCCCAGCGACCCTCGAACCCCTGTTGAGGAACCATCGTGGTGACGAGGTTCCGGTTGGAGGCAAACTGTTCCAGTTCGCCTCGAACGGACGCTTCCCTCTCCTGATCAACGCTCACCACCAAGATCAGGGCAAAGGCTTCTCCGAGGCGCGTCATGTTGGCGTCCCCGAGGTTGGCCCCATGGCGATAAAAAATGTCAGTAATCCCCGCCACCAGCCCCGGCTGATCCTTGCCAAAGACATTCAGCAGGTACTCCATTCCGGTTCCTCCCGCCGGTATCGTACCACGGGATGCGCTTCCGTCCCAAAGTCCCACCGGTCCCTCACTGACCCCTTCCTCCCGGGTTCATTCCCTCCGACCAAAAATCTGGTTTAATAACAGTCAATTCGTACCCCGACGTACAGGGAGGCCGTTCCGGATGAGTTTTGACCTGGTGATTCAAAACGGAGAACTCGTCGACGCGGAAGGACAGACCCGGGCCGATGTTGGAATCAAGAACGGTTCCATCGCACGGATCGATGTCGATCTGTCCGATCACGACGCCCGAACGATCGACGCCGAAGGCCATCAGGTCCTTCCGGCGGCCCTGGACTGTCACGTCCACTTCAACCTCCTGCTTCCCCTGCTTGGAACCACTTCCCGAGACGACTATCGAACCGGTGGCCGGGCGGCCGCGCGAGGTGGAGTCACCACGGTGATCGATTACGGAGACCGGGTCGAAAGCAACAGCCTCCTCGAGGGCCTGGAACACAAGCTCGACAACGAAATTCGCGGCGTTTCCCCGATTGATTACAGCCTGCACGGCTGTGTCTACAACTGGGACGACCGGGTTAAAGGGGAAATGAAGGAAGCGGTCGAGGACGGATTTCCCTCCCACAAGATGTTCATGATTTACGCCGATGAAGGCTGGCGGTCCGACGACGTGGACCTCTACGAAGCCCTTCAGCAATCCGCCGAACTGGGATCCACGATCTGCGTCCACTGCGAGAACGACGCCCTCCTCAGCCACCTGACCGACCGGGTGATCGAGGAACACGGGACCGAGATCGGGGTCATGGGGCTGGTCCGATCCCGTCCACCGATGGTCGAGTACACCGGCATTCAACGGCTGGTTGAAATCGCCGAAGTGACCGGCGGCCGGGCCTACGTCGTCCACATGTCCACCGGCAAGGGAGCCGAAATCGTGGCTCGCGCCCGGGAACGCGGGGTGAACGTCTTCGCCGAGACCTGCCCGCAGTTCCTCGTCCATAACGAGGACGTCTTCCACCGCGAGAACGGGCACTACTTCTCCTCCTCCCCTCAGATTAAAACGGAGTGGGACCGCAGGCGACTCTGGACGGGATTGAACCGAGACGAAATCGAAGTCATTGCCACCGACAACTGCACCTGGAACCGCGAACAGAAGGACTCCTGGGGTGGTGACTTCCGTCAGCTTCCCCGGGGCCTCCCCGGCGTGGAAACGATGTTCCCGATCGCCTACACCGAGGGGTACAGGAACGGTGACTGGAGCCTCCAGAAAGTCGTCCGACACACCTCAACCAACCCCGCCAAAATTCACGGCTGCCACCCGGAAAAGGGGTCCCTGACCGTGGGTTCGGACGCCGACCTCATCGTCGTCGATCCGGACCGCGTCGAAACCGTCCGGGCTGAGGATCTCGCCTTCAACTCCGACTGGAGTCCCTACGAGGGGATGGATCTGTACGGCTTCCCCCGCCACACCCTCTGCCGGGGGGAATTCCTGATCGAAGACTACGAACTCCAACCGAACATCGCCGGTCACGGACGCCGGATCGAACGGTCCCCCGGCGGAACCGTAGACGGCTAACCTCCGGCCGGGCTGGTTCCGAGGAATCCAAACCCTTACAATCATTCCCATCCGCTCGGGAAGCGAAGGTGGTACGCGTCCGTTGAATCGGAAACGAAGCTCCAACAATCAGGCTACCCGGATTCCCGCTCGGTCTTCCCTGTTCGTCGTTTTCACGCTGGTTTTCATGCTCTCGTTCCAGACCTCCTGCGCTCCGACGGACGGAACGCACCGGGCCGATACGTCTCCTTCCGAACCTCCGTCGGACAACCTGGTGACCGTCGACCTCGGCCCGTTTCACCCCGACCTTGAAGGAGAACAAATCACGGGGCGGTTGATCGACGGGGAACTTCGGCCGCTGGAACCCCCCGACCGCCAACCCGGGGAACCGACAGCCGAACCCGAAGAGCAAATACCCGACGGTTTTCGGCTCACCGCGGTCTCGTTCGAGGAGCTCCCGGGCTGGGCGAACGATAACCTGGCGAAGGCCCTCCCGGCCCTTCGTCGGTCCTGCGAGGTCCTGTCCGATAGCGAGCCGGACCGGCCGGTGGGCCCCCATCCGCTGGCCGGGACCGCCAGGGACTGGCAATCGGCCTGCCGGGACCTTCTCGATCCTCCGCGGTCCGAGGGAACGGTGGACTCCGAGCGAATCCGATCCCTGCTTGAAGACCATTTCCGCCCCTACGAGGTCAGCGGACCCCGGGGCACGCAGGGAACCTTTACCGGTTACTACGAACAATCCGTCGACGCGGCAACATCTCAACGCGGAGCCTATCAGCACCCGATCTACCAACCCCCGGACGATCGAATCACCGTCGAACTGGGTCGGTTTCGCTCCGAATGGAGGAACCGCAAGGTGGTGGGCCGACTGCAGGAGGGAACCCTGGTCCCCTATCACGACCGGGAAGCGATTGAACGCGGAGCCCTGGACGGACGGGACCTGGAACTTCTGTGGGCGGACGACCCGGTGGACGTCTTCTTCCTGCACATTCAGGGGTCCGGGGTCGCCCGGCTCCCGGACGGACGAACCAAACGGATCGACTACGCGGGCACCAACGGCCGCGAGTTCACCGGCATCGGGAGTGAAATTCAGCGGGACGGCGACATGGACGGGCTACCGATGAACATGACCCGCGTTGGCGAGTGGCTGCGGTCCCATCCGGAACGGGCCCGGGAGCTCATGCTCCGCAACGACCGCTACGTGTTCTTCCAGGAGATCGACGCGGAGGCCCCCATCGGCTCTCACGGGTCGGAATTAACCCCGCTTCGCAGCCTGGCGGTGGATCCGGCCTACATACCCCTCGGAGCTCCCCTGTGGCTCGATACGTCCCATCCCGTTCGTGACGAACCGATGCGCCGGTTGATGGTGGCCCAGGACATCGGAGCCGCCATTCAGGGTCCGGTCCGGGGGGACGTCTTCTGGGGGGTGGGAGAGGAAGCGGAACACACCGGAGGTCGGATGAAGGAACCCGGGCGCTACTGGCTCCTGCTTCCCCGCGAGGCAGCAAACCGGAGCTCGTCCGTAAATTGAACCAGTCGGTTACCGTTCCGGTACATCGGATCTCTTGAAAGGACGATCGCTGGCATGAAGAACCCCGTTTCCATCGGGCTGGTCGGGCTGGGGTACTGGGGAGAAATCCTCGCCGAGGCCATCCACCGCACCCCGTCCCTCTCCCTGGTGGCCTGTGTCTCGAGCCGATCCGACCGCGCTCAGGAGATCGCCGAACAATACGGGTGCACCGCCTTCACGGACGTTGACGAGATGCTGGAGGAGGCTTCGTCGGAGGCGGTTGCCCTCGCCTCCGCCAATCCCGACCACCCTCCCCAAATCAAAAAAGCCCTGAACCGAAACCGGCACGTATTCGTGGAAAAGCCCCTCGCCAACACGGTGACGGAAGCCGAAGAACTTCGTTCCATGCACCGGGACACGAACCTGGTGATGGCGGTGGGCCATGAATTTCGCCGGGCCGGCCCGGTTCGGAAACTTTACGCCTGCCTCGAGGACAACAGGATCGGCCGGGTTCTCGCGGCGGAGGCCAACCTCTCCCTTCAATCGTCCATTCGAGCGGACGGCTGGCAATCAACCCCGGACAATTGCCCCGGGGGGACCCTGCTCCAACTCGGCATTCATCCCATGGACTCCCTGCGGTACCTGCTGGGGGAGGCCGAAGTGACCGGGGCCTCCTTCCGGTGCGTGAACGCCGACATTCCCACCGTGGCTCAGGTGACGCTCGAACACCGGGGTGGGACGCTTTCCTCCGTCACCAGCAGCTACCTGAGCCCCTGGACCTGTTTCATTCACCTCTACGGAACCGACGGAAACCTCCTGTACCGAACCGGCCCCACCCCGAAAGTTCCCATGCGGGAGCTGGATTCGGAGTCGGAACTAATCCACCAGACCGGATCCGGGGTCCGCCGTCTGTCCTTTCCCTTCAAGGATCCCCTGGTCGAACAGTTCGAGGAATTTGCCTCCGCCATCCGGGGAGAGGGAACGGTGGAAGTCGGGCCGACCGAAGGACTCGAGGCTCTCCGGCTGGTCGAACAGGCCGGCCGGCTCAATCAGGGAGAAGCCGGCTAACCCCTTACCCGCCGCCGAGCGACCGGATCATCTCCTCCACCCGATCGGCGCACTCCTCGATTCCTTCCGGATCCTCCTGCCGGCCAACGCCCGCGTAGTCCTCGCAGATCTGTTCCGAGTCGAGCGCCCGGACGACCCGCTCCGCCGAAAGACCGGAGAGGCGGGTTTCGTCCAGGAATTCCGCGGATACGTACTCCTCGACCTGCGCCCGCTCCACTCCCGTCGCGTCGACGACCATCCCGGGGGTCACAAAATAAAAGGCCACACCTACGAACAGCGTCACCACGACAACCGCAACCAGAACCGTCAGAACGATCCCTGTGAGCATACCCAGCAGGAACCGCCCGCCCCCGGAACGTTTCCGTTCGTTCTCCACGAGCAGCCACCTCCAACCGTGAGATCCTTTGTCCGTTCAAACCGGCGTGCGATCGGTCCTACTCAGATGTCATCTCGTCTAACGTCAGCCTTCGACCGTAGAACCTTCTTTCCAACATAAACAATCCCGGTTTCACAGTCGCTTCGCAACCTCAACATGCCCTCCCCGGCCGGAACGGTTGTCAAACCCCCTCCGGACGGCAGAATGGGGGAAGGGGTGAGACCAACCCATGAAGATCGTTTCCTTTCTGCCGGCGGCGACGGAGATTCTGTTCGCCCTCGGACTGGAGGACCATCTCCGGGGCGTTACTCACGAATGCAGTTATCCCCCGGAGGCCGGCGACCTCCCGACCGTCGTGACCGGTCTGTTTGATCCCGAAGCATGGGAGCAGGACCAGATCGATCAACAGGTACGCCGGCGAATCGACGACGGAGAAACCCTGTACGAAATCGACGGGGAGCGTCTGCGGGCCATCGAACCCGACCTGATCGTCACCCAGCGGCTCTGTGACGTCTGCGCCCCCTCGGGAACCGAGGTTTCCCGGGTGCTCAAGATGATGAGGGAAGAACCTGATATCCTGTGGTTAACACCTAATAGTATTGAGGATATTCTGGAAAACATCCGATCCGTGGGGAAGGCCACGGGACGGGACAAACAAAGCCGGAACCTGGTGGAGAACCTCCGGCGGGAAGCCGGGGAACTGGAGACCGTCATCGGGCAGGAAACCCTGAGGCCCGAGGTGTTCTGCCTGGAATGGATGGATCCGCCCTTCCGATCCGGTCACTGGGTTCCCGAGCAGGTTCGGCTCGCCGGAGGAGTCGACCGGCTGGCGCGGACGGGTGAGAAGTCAGACCGGATCGAGTGGGACGTTCTGATCGAGTACGATCCCGATTACCTCTTCGTCATGCCCTGCGGGTTTGACGCCCGGGAGACTGCCCGGCGTTCCGGCGAACTGGAACAGTTTCCTGAACTGGCCGACCTTACGGCCATCAGGAGCAACCGAACAATAGCCGTGGACGCGGAGGCCTATTTCTCCCGTCCGGGTCCGCGGGTGATCCAGGGAGCCCGGCTCCTCGGCCATCTCCTGCACCCCGAACGAGTCGACTGGGAGGGGTCAACCGACGCCTACCGCGTACTGGACCTGTTCTGATCCTTCCCGGTTTCTATCCCGAACCCGTCGTGCACCGGTACCGGAGGTTTACCCGGTAATGAGTGCACCCCATGGCCCCGTCCACCATGCAGGTCTCTTCCTCCTCCACGAATTCAGCGCCGGAATAGTCCCAGGACCGACACTGATCCCTCGCCCGGTCGTCCGCCACGTCGCGGCGAACCTCGTACCGTTCCATCCGTCCGTAATCATAGGTCATGACCACGGTCCCGTCGGCCTGGCTCCCCCGGTACACCCGCGGCTTCTTCTCCGTCACGGCACAGCCGGTTGAAATCAGGACCGCAAGCATCACCGCACAGATTATCGGTCCGCGAACGAAAACGAATTTCATGTCGGCGTACCTTCCTTTCTTGAAAATTCGCTGTTCACTCCTCCAGCTTTCGAACCAGCACCGGAAGGGCTTCCGCCACCG
>CAYPTI010000047.1:0-1187 GCA_964413525.1 uncultured bacterium
AACGCCGCCTACCGGCGGTTGAAGGACCACTTGGAGGAATAATAACCGTTCCTTCCTTTCATTTTCATCCAGCCGGTGGTTTAGCCCGGGATCCATCTTGAGTACCAACGGATTCCTCACGTCATTCTCGGACAGCCGAAGACTGACCTTCGAGGTGATTTCGCCTGGTTACTCGGATTGACCGGCGACAGTTCAAGAAGGTCGAACAAAGCGATTGAGCAACGGTACAGGATCCTTGATCGGCGAAATCAAACCCGATCGGAGCCCATCGGTCCTCAAGCTATCCAACCTTCTTGCCTCGGATCCGCCCACCTCAATCGGAACTCTGATCGAGGGGCGGGGAGAATGATGTGCTGGTCATATTCATCCTCATCAGGACCGTTCCGGCAGCTCCAGGTCCGCCACCTCGTCAGGGTCTTTCTCGGGGGGATCGGGTTTGTCGCGGCGAAACAGCAACCCGTAGAACAGAATCGCCAGGGGGACGGCGGCGAGAAACGCCAGGGCCCCGCCGAGGGCCCGGAGGACTTCCACCGCCACCAGGTCCTGGTTGAGGATGATCCAGCCGGAGGCCGGCAGCAGGTACAGCGTGATTAACAGCAGCATGTTGACCCCCACGTAGGCCAGCAGCAGGGTGTTGGTCATGGTGCCCACCAGCCGGGAACTCACCGTGATGGTTCGCCGGAGCAGTTCCCGGAGACTCAGTTCCGGCCGCTGCCGGGCGATTTCGGCGGCCGAGGCGGTCACGTCGACGCAGACGTCCAGGATGACCCCCAGGGCGCCAATCAGGGTCGCCCCCAGGATCAGATGTCGAAAATTGATCGGTTCGGTCGTCCCGGGGAAGTAACGGGCGCCGTAATCGAGCACCTGGAAGCTGTCGCTCCAGAGACCGGTCACCCCCAGCCAGGTTCCCAGAGGAATCAGGATCAGGAGGGCGAGGAGACCGGTCGAGATCACCGTGATCAGGGCTGAGAGGGTTCGCCGGTTCCAGCCGATCACCGAGGGAAGGACCAGAAAACTGACCAGCAGATAGAACAGGCTGAATTCGATCAGGATCGGGGCTCCGTCCAGGATTCGTGGGACGGTCCAGAACTGAAAAAATGCGATTCCCGCCAGGACGGCCAGGAGTGAGCGAACCGTTACCCATCCGCCCACCAGCATGCAGAGAAGCAACCCGGCGCCGATCAGCA
>CAYPTI010000047.1:1287-3317 GCA_964413525.1 uncultured bacterium
GACCGGAACGATCAGGGCCATGGAAACGAGTCCGACGGCCACCCGGAGGAGTTCGATGCCCACGAAGTCCAGGTTGAGGATCATCACCCAGGACAGATCAAACATCTCCACCGCGAGGACGTACGGGATCAGGATCCCCAGGTAGGCAAAGATCAGGGTGTTCACCATGGTGGAAAGGATTTCCCTGCCCACGTTCATCCCGCTCCGGAAGGCGTTACGGAAGCTCGGACGGACCTGATCCCGGGTGATCTCATCGATGGTGGAGCTGATCACCACCGCCACGTCCATGATGGCCCCCAGGGTGCTGAGCACGATTCCCACCGTGACGAGCTGCCAGAGGGAGGCTATGCTCAAACCGTCGGAGCGGTGGAGGTGAGCCAGCAGGAGCCGGCTGTGGTGAGCCCGGTGGGCTTCAAGGTTGAGCCAGTCGAGGGCGACGATCGAAAAGCCGGTAATAATGCTCAGGACCACAAGCAGCGCCCCGATAGCCGGCCAGGTGGGGTTGGCTCCGCGCATCACCAGGCCGACCGTGATCAGGATGGTCAGGACGCAGATCACCATCCCGACCAGCAGGATTTCGGTTCGGTGGAGGATGACGGGAAAAAACAGGAAGTAGATCATTCCCAGGGTGGCCATTGTACTGAGCAACCCCACGAACCCCTCCCAGCGGCCTACGGCGAAGAGGGCAACCGAGACCAGCAAAAAAATTACCAGGAGTTTCCAGTCGCTTCGGACCTCCTCCAGGACGACCCGGTTGATCTCCCCGTTGTCCGCGAACACCCGGGCGGTAAATTGACGTCCCTCCCGGAGGGGATAGTCGTACCAGGGGTGACCCCACTGGTGCTGCTCCATCCGGTGGATCTCCCCGGCGAACCGACCGCTCAGAATTTCGACCTCCATCACGACCGTTCCCTCCCGGGTGGACTGCTCCGGGGCTTCCAGCACGTCGACGATGCGAAGGCTCACGTCCTGCTCGAGTTCCTGAGCTTCGCCGGCCCCGGGGAGGCCGACGAGTCCGGCGAAAAGAACCAGGAGGAGAAGAGCCTCGACAGGAAGGAAAGAATACCGACTGGAGGGACACGTTGAGGGGTCGGTTTGCATGGTGAACGCTCCCGATTCCGCTGGTTCAACTCGTGGCGTGGAGGGCACGGAGGGTACGATCGTTCCAGCATACCATTGAACCGGCGAATGTTGGACCGCCCGGGAACGGATGACCGATGATCCCCGAGTTGAGTTCACCGCCTTCGGCGGCTTATCCGGTACCGGTTAAACCAGGTTGGGGCTGGCGAGAAGTCTTCCGAGTCGTCGTTCTTTGACAGGAGCGGGGCTGGTGGATAGCGTCAACACTGCTATGGCATACCCACGACGGATCCTTGAGGCGTACCTCTCAACCTGGGAACTGGAGGAGAGCGGCCAGCTCGGCGATGCGCCGCTGAACCTCGTGGGCGAATTGATCTACCCCCGACCGATGATCGACCGGCGCGAGCACACGCTGACCGTGCCTCACGTGCTCGGGGAACCCGTGGACTGGAACGACCAGCCCTTCCACCAGAGGATTTTGTTCAAGGAAGTGGTGGAGGGACCCTTCAGCCTCGGGTTTACCCTGCTTCGACAGTCCGATGAAGGAGCCCTCAACCGGCTGGTCCAGTCGGTTCTCGAATCCTCCGAGGGATCGGGCGAGCCGGAAATTCGTTCCTCGGCGGTGCTTCCTCCGATGGCCCAGGTGGTGACCTCCGCCGTGGACCTCGGCCTGGAGTCCCGGCTGGAGAAGGAACTCGGGGACGTGGTTGCGTCGGGGTACCTGGAGCTGCATTCCGAAGACATCCGGAAGGACGAACGGCTAACCACGGAATTAATCGCCCCCGTCAGCATCGAGAACCCTCGCCCGGATCCCCAGCCGGAACGGCACACGGGATACCGTGAAGTATTGAAACAATCAGGTCAGCCCAACGGTTCCCTTGAAATCCGGCTCCGGGTCCAGGACCGGTAAGCCTTCTTTCCCTCCCTCATGCTCTCGTCCGACTGATGGC
>CAYPTI010000047.1:3417-12494 GCA_964413525.1 uncultured bacterium
GGAAGGATCACGAGGGGAGGACGTCCGAAGTTTACGATCCGTACCAGTTTTTGCCCGGCCTGGATGAGGATCGACTGCAGCAGTTCAAGCAGGGTCAGAGCTTTCGAGCCTACGAATACATGGGCTGTCATCCCCACCGGCAGGGGGAGGTTTCCGGCTGGTTGTTCTCGGTCTGGGCCCCCAACGCCCGCGGCGTGAGCCTGGTGGGGGATTTCAACGGCTGGACGACCCGCCGCCACCCGATGCGCTGCCGGGGGGAGACCGGGGTGTGGGAACTGTTCCTTCCGTTTGCCGGTCGGGACGACCTCTATAAGTTCGCCGTCCACGGGAAGGACGGTACCTGGCGGATGAAGGCGGATCCGTTCGCCTTTGACGGGGAGGTTCGCCCGAAAAGTGCCTCCCGGGTCCACGGGCTCCCCGACCGGGACTGGTCGGACGAACCCTGGATGGAGGAGCGGTTCCTTCAGGCTCCCCTGGATCAACCGCTGGCCGCGTACGAGGTTCACCTGCCCTCCTGGCGGACCGATCCCGACGGGAACCCCCTGCCCTACGACCGTCTGGCCGAGGAGCTCATCGAGCACCTGGACCGGACGAACTTCACCCACGTCGAACTCATGCCGGTGCTCGAACATCCGCTGGACGAATCCTGGGGATACCAGGTGACGGGGTACTTCCGGCCCTTTCGCCGGATGGGCTCTCCCGAGGGGTTCGCCGGGTTCGTCGACCGGCTTCACCGGGCCGGGTACGGGGTGCTGCTGGACTGGGTGCCGGCCCATTTTCCCAAGGACGAGCACGGACTCTACGAGTTTGACGGGACCCACCTGTTCGAACACGCCGATCCGCGGCTGGGCCATCATCCGGACTGGGGCACGGCGATCTTTAATTACGAACGAAACGAAGTCCGGAGTTTCTTGATTTCCAGCGCCCTGTTCTGGCTCGATCGGTACCACCTGGACGGGTTGCGGATGGACGCGGTGGCCTCGATGCTGTACCGGGATTACAGCCGGGAGGAGGACTGGGTGCCCAACCGCTACGGGGGGCGGGAGAACCTGGGAGCGATCGATTTTCTGCGTCGCTGCAATGAGGCGATCCGACTGGCTCATCCCGGGGCGCTCAGCATCGCGGAGGAGTCGACCGCCTGGGGAGGGGTGTCCCGTCCCTCCTACGACCGGGGAGGGCTGGGTTTCCATCTCAAGTGGAACATGGGCTGGATGCACGACACCCTGAGCTACTTCAAACGGGACCCGGTCCACCGGACCCACCACCACGACGAACTGCGGTTCGCCCTCTGGTACGCCTTCGAGGAGAACTTCCAGCTGGTGCTTTCCCACGACGAAGTGGTCCACGGGAAGCGGAGCCTGCTGAGCAAAATGCCCGGCGACGACTGGCAGAAATTTGCCAACCTGCGGCTGCTGTACGGGTTTCAGTACACCCATCCGGGGAAGAAGTTGTTGTTCATGGGCGGGGAATTCGGCCAGCGCCAGGAGTGGCGGGACGAACAGAGCCTGGACTGGCACCTGCTGGAGGAGTCGTCTCACGGGGCGTTGCTGGGATACGTCGCCCGGCTCAACGAACTTTACACCTCCCGACCGGAACTCTGGAAAGGCGACCACGACAGCCGGGGGTTCGAGTGGATCGTATCGGACGACGCCGACCAGAGTGTCTTTGCCTACCTTCGACGACCGGATCGTGATTCCCCGGGAATTCTGGTGGTGCTGAACGCGACGCCGGTTCCCCGGGAGAACTACCGGCTCGGAACCCCCTGGCCGGGCGAATACAGCGTGGTCCTGAACAGCGACCGGGAACGGTTCGGCGGCAGCGGCACGCGGGTCGGGAAGGACCTGAGAACCTCCGGACGGACGGCCCATGGCCGGGACCGGAGCCTCGAACTCACCCTGCCGGCGCTGTCGACGCTGCTTCTTGCCCCGGATACCGTCCCGTAAAGACAAAGGAAACCTCTCGACGGGTTGCCGTTCCCTCGGGGGTAGGTTGGGCGATAGACTTTGGAGCTGATCGCATGGAACGGACAGAAATCCATGAATTATTGAAGCGTCGCCGTCTCAGTTCGCCATCCGAGTTCATCTGGCATGACTGGAAGGGGCGGGGAGGGTTTCTCGCGGTTTTGTTGAGCCCGGGGAGAACCCGTCATCGGTTTCGGGCTCAACACCTCGAAGGGAGCCGGAGGCTCGCGAGAATGAGCGAGAAACCCTTCCCGACCCTTCATTTGGAAGGTGAGTTGGGCAAGCTGGTTATAGGATGCGATTGGGTGGACAGCCAATTGTCCTTCTCGTGCGGCTCGGGTCGAAGCTGATCCCTCCGTGAGAGACGATCGTTCGGTACGAATTCGGGGTGGTTTCCAGTTTCGTCCGGAAACCGTTTATGTCTGATTCTGAACAGTTCCGATCAGTTCAATCAGTTTCTATGGATGTAATGCCGATCCACAAATTTACTTCAACTTGATCGAATTGGTCGATGAAAGGGGCAACCCGTTGTTTCTGAAACTGTTGACTCTGTTCATCGTCGTGCCGCTGATCGAACTGGCCCTGCTGATCTGGATCGGTCAGTACCTCGGAGTTCTGGTCACGATTGGCCTGGTCATTCTGACGGCCGTCGTCGGGGCGGCGATGGCGAAGGCCCAGGGGATGTACGTCTGGTACCGGATCGTGGACACCCTGCGCCGGGGCCGTCTCCCCACCGATTCGATCATGGACGGGGCGCTGATCTTCGCCGCCGGGGTCGTTTTCCTGACCCCGGGATTCCTCACCGACCTGACGGGATTTATGCTTTTGATTCCCCCGGTGCGGAACCGGATCAGAGAATTTTTGAAGGACTACCTGGGGAGGAAGATCAGCCGTCAGGGATCCATCCATATCGAGCTGGGGGGTCTCGGCCCGGAGGACGATGGATTTGAGTAACGGTTGGTTGGCGGGTACCGGGTCGCTGGGGAGAGGTCCCCGCCCGGAAAGCCGGGTTCCCTCAGTCAGGACCCGACCGTCTGGAGGAGAGTGCCCGTGAGCCGGATCTGCATCACCGGGGCGGCGGGGTTCATCGGGTCCCACCTGGTGGAGGGGTGTCTGGAACGGAATCACGAGGTCATCGGAGTGGACGATTGTTCGACCGGGTTCTGGACGAACATCGAACCGATGCTGGACCGGTTTGATTTCCGCAAGTTTGACGTTCGAGAGGCGGACCGGTTGGCCGACGTATTGGAGGACGTGGACTGGGTACTGCACCAGGCGGCCATTCCGTCCGTCCCGATCTCGCTGGAACGTCCCGTGGAAACGAGCGAGGTCAACGTCATGGGTACCGTCCGGTTGATGCAGGCGGCGGTCGAAGCCGGCGTCGACCGGTTCGTGTACGCCTCCAGCAGTTCAGTCTACGGGGACCAGGAACAGCACCCGCAGGTCGAGACCATGACCCGTCGTCCGGAGTCACCCTATGCTCAGACCAAGGCCACCTGTGAGGATTTCGCCCGGATGTATACCCGTCATTTTGACCTCCACACCGTGGGGCTTCGGTACTTCAACGTGTTTGGTCCCCGGCAGAATCCGGATTCCCAGTACGCGGCGGTCATTCCGAACTTCATCCGGTCGATGTTGGACGGGGAACGGGCGACGATTTACGGGGACGGGGAGCAGACGCGGGATTTTCTTTACGTGAAGGACGTGGTCCGGGCCAACCTCGCGGCGGCCCGGGAAGGGAAGCCAGGAGAGGTGTACAACGTCGGGTACAACCGGGAAATGACGATCAACGAACTGCACGACCGGCTGGCCGACCTGTGCGGAGTTGACGTCGAACCGGTGTACGAGGACGCTCGGGAAGGGGATGTCCGGCGCTCGAAGGGGGACGTAAGCCTCCTGCGGCGCGACACGGGGTTTGACCCGGAGTTTACCGTCGAGGAGGGGCTGAAGCGGACCGTCGAATATTTTCGATCCGTAGGATCTGGTTGATTCTATTGTTGAACTCTTCTCCCCCCTGGGAAACCCCGGAGGACCCCGCCCGTTCTTCTCGGTCAGACGGAAGCTTGTCCAGCCGGGTGATTCAGTCGCGAAGTTTCCAGCCGATCTTAAACAGGTAAATGGCGACGGAGACGCTCACGACCAGGAGACTCAGCAGGACGAGGACGGACCAGACGGGATGGACGTCGGAGACCCCGAGCATGCCGTAGCGGAACCCGTCCACCATGTAGAACAGCGGGTTGACCAGGCTGAGCCGGGCCCAGGGATCCGGCAGGGTGTGGATGGAGTAAAACACCCCGCCGAGGAACACCAGCGGGGTGATCAGGTAGTTCAGAAAGACCGCGATGTTGTCCCAGCGTTCCGCCCAGAGTCCCACCAGCAGCCCGAAGGCCCCGAAGGTGGCGGCGGTCAACAGCATAAAGACGATCATGAGCAACGGGCTGTGGATCAGCTCTCCGATGGGAAAGTCGACCAGAAACAACCCCACGATCAGGGTCAGGAGGCCGACGATCGTTCCCCGGGTCATGGCTCCCACGATGTAGGCCACCACCATTTTCAGATAGGAGAGCGGTGAGACCAGGAGATCCTGGATGAAGTTCTCGTAGCGGGCGATGAACAGCGACGTGGTGGCGTTCTGGTAACCGGAGTTGATCACGCCCATCATGATCAGGCCCGGGAGGATGTAGACGATGTAGGGATACCCTCGAACCTCCCGGATGTTGTCCCCGATGGCAAACCCAAAAATAAGAATGTACAGCAGGGCCATCAGGACCGGCGGGAACAGGGTCTGGTTGGGGAGGCTGAGGAACCGCCGGAGTTCACGCTTGGTCAGGGTCCAGAAACTGCGCATGAGGTGACACCTCGATTCTCAGGATAAACATGGCTCGATTCGATGGTTCTTCCGTATGGATTTTTGAACGACTTCCATCCGTTCAACCGGGTTGTCGATCAGGGGCGGATTCGGAGAAAGGTTCCCGATTCGTGAACCGGATCCCCGGACCGGTCGATCAGGGACACCAACCGGTCGGCCACGGCCCCGGGAGCGATCCGGGTGAGGCAGCGGTATCGATCCTCCTCCAGCGGGCAGCGCCGTTCGAAACACGGGCTGCAGGAGACGCCCTCGTAGACCACGAGCGTCCGCGGGCCGCAGGGAGCCGTCAGGTTCGGATCGGTGGACCCGAAGACCCCCATCGTCGGGGTCCCCAGTCCGGCCGCAAGGTGCATGATGCCCGAATCGTTCGCCAACACTCCGCTGGCTCCTGCGAGCACCCCCATGCATTCGCTCAGGGTGGTCCGTCCGATCAGATCCACCACCCGGTCGGAGTCGAGTTGATCCAGGATCGGTTCGGCCTGATCTCGCTCCTCTTCGATTCCGATGGCGACCAGCGTTCCGTGCTGTTCGTCCAGAAGTCGCTGCAACGCACCGGCAAATTGATCCGCCGGCCACCGTTTGGCGGGTCCGTACGCGGCTCCCGGATGAAAACAGAGGTACGGGGGTTCCACCATCGAGCGGGCCGCCTGGCGGATCCCCGGTTGAAGCTCCAGCGAAGGATCCGGCAGCCGGTCCGGTTCGTCCACCAGGGGATCCATGGCCCGGTAGTGGAGACGGGCGTGATGAACGGACCGGTCCTGGTTGTCCAGGGGAACCGGATCGGTGAGCAGCCAGCTGCGTCCCTGGGTACCAAACCCAATCCGCCTCGGAATGCCGCTGAGCCAGGCCTGGACCCCGGTTCGAAGGGATTTGGGCAGCACCGCCACGGCCGAATATTGTTCCTTCCGGACGGCTTCGGGCCACCGCCAGCGTTTCGTCGTCAGGGTGTGGACCCGTCGGACCGCCGGGGAGGCCCGGTACACGTCGGCCATCCCGGAGCGCACCACCACGTCCACGGTCGCCTCCGGATGCTGCTGTTGAAGCGATTGCAGGGAGGGCAGGGACATCACGGCGTCCCCCACCCAGTTGGGCGCCCGGACGAGAATTTTTTCAACATCAATCGGTTCGAGTGGACGTCCCCTCAGGGCGTAAGCCAGGTCCCCGGCCCGATGCTTGGTTCCGGTGAACGGCCGAAGAGCCCCTCGGAACACCGGATGGTCCGAACCGGTTTGATCCCGGTAGCCGGCCAGGAAGTTCCCCCAGGATTCTCCGCTGAACCCGTACTTCGTCAGCGAACGGTGAAACCGAAGCAGTCGGTGGGCCCGGGCGAACGGTCCCGGAGAGGACGGACTACACGGGGAGAAATCCAGCACCACGAGGGGCCCCTCTCGAGCTTTCAATAGGTTTTTAATCTGGTAATCCCGATGATCCAGGCCCGCCCCGTGAATTCGGCCCAGCAACGATCCGGCCTCGCGAGCCAGTCCGTCCCGGCGCTCCGGATCCCGCATGAGACGGGAAAACCGGGTTCCATCCACGTATTCGGAGACGTACCAGCCCCGGACCCCTTGTTCGGACCGGGCGGTCAGAACCCCGACCGGCCGGGGGACGGGAAGGTTCGCATCCCGGGCCTCAAGGGTACAGTTCAGTTCGGAGCGGAAGGGCTCATCGTCCCGGTAGTACACGTCGCCCTCGTCGGCCAGGAGGCCTCCGTGGTGGTACTGTTTGACGAACAGGTCACGGCCGTCCGGGCCCGGGAGGGTCCCGTGCCGTTCGCCCCGGCGACCGGTTCGGGCGAGTTCCGGGAGGGACCGTATCGCCCAGTCTTCCCAGTCCTCAAACGCCTCGCCGGCGGGGTTCCACCCCCAATCGGCGTCGGAATCGGGCGTGGGCGAATTCTTCACGAGTCCCGCTGATTCCGACCGCCGATTTGATCCAGAAAAATCTCCTCCAGTTCAGTTTCCTCGAACCGCAGTCCCCGGATCCCGACGTCGTTCTCCCGGAGCGTGTCCAGGAGCTGTCCGATCTCCTCGTCGAACTCCCGGCGGTTGGCCCGCAGGGTGGAGTTTTCCACGCTGACGAAGGGAAACCGATCGGTCAGCGAACTGGCCAGCGGATCGGGAAGTTGTTCGACCTCAAACACGCACTGGAACCGGCCGAACCGCTGCATCACTCGTTCGATGGAATCGTCCAGGATGAGTCGACCGCTGTTGAGCACGGCCACCCGATCGGCCAGCGCCTCGACCTCCTCGATGTAATGGGTCGTCAGAAGGAGGGTTTTGCCGCGGTCCTTGAGCCGGTGGAGGAATTTCCAGAGTTTCTGGCGCAGTTCTACGTCCAGGCCGGCGGTGGGTTCGTCGAGGATGACCAGTTCGGGGTCGTGAATGAGGGCCTTGGCCAAAAGAAGACGTCGTTTCTGACCGCCCGAGAGGTGCTGGGGTTTGGCGTCCTGTTTTTCGGCCAGTTCAAACAGCTCCAGCAATTCAAGCGCCCGGTTCCGGCTGGTCTCGGGGTCCATCCCGAAGTATCCGCCCTGGTACACCAGGCAATCCATGACGGAAAAAAACCGGTCGAAGTTGGGTTCCTGCGGAGCGAGACCGATGCGCCTGCGAGCCTCCTCGTAATCGTCAACCACGTCGTGGCCGAAGACGGAGATGGACCCCTCCTGGAGTTTTGCCAGCCCGGTGGCCAGGTGAATGGCGGTGGACTTTCCCGCCCCGTTGGGCCCCAGCAGCCCGAGGAAATCCCCCTTGTTTACGGTCAGGGATAAATCGTCCAGGGCCTGGGTGTCGCCGTAGTGTTTGGTAACGTTGCTGAAGTGAAGGGCTCGGCTGTCGCTGGATTCGGACATAAGACATTTCCTTTCGAACCGGCGGCCGATCGCATGGGTGGTTTGTTGATCCTGTGGATGGCGGGAATCAGCCTGATGCCACCAGCTGCTTAAACCAATAGAATACCAGCCGGACGGCGTCCACCGTAGGAATGAGATCGAGTCCGAACTGAATTGACAAATTGGGTCACCCAAAAATGAACGGGAGCCGGACGGCCCCACGTTACCCGTGAATTTGAACTCGGATGCTCCGGGCGCGGGGATTGAATCGTCGGAGGTCCGGTAAATCTCGTGGAATCTTGCCCTGGGATTGATAGTGTTGGAGGCTAATCCAATCTCGACCAACAGGAGTGCCTTTGATGACGGAGTCGATGGAGGATCGCTTGCGGGAACTGAACGAATACTGGGAGGAGGCGAAGCGGGGAGGAGGGGCCGAGAAACAGCATGCCAAGGACAAACTTACGGCCCGGGAACGGCTCGACTTCCTGCTGGACGACGGAAGTTTTCGGGAGACGGATCCCTTCGTCACCCACCGGAGCACGGAGTTTGGGATGGAGGACAAGAAGCAACTCGGTGACGGGGTCGTGACCGGAGCGGGGAAGATCGGGGGCCGGCCGGTCTTCATCGCGGCGGAGGATTTCACCGTGATGGGGGGGTCCCTGGGGGAAATGCATGCCGAAAAGATCGTTCAGACCCTGAGGAAGGCCCGGGAAAACCGGGTCCCCTTCATCCAGATCAACGACTCGGGAGGGGCCCGGATTCAGGAGGGCATCCGATCGCTGAACGGGTACGGAAAGATTTTTCGGGAGAACACCCTGGCCTCGGGAGTGATTCCGCAGATATCCGTGATCCTCGGGCCCTGCGCGGGGGGAGCGGTGTATTCGCCCGCCCTGACCGATTACGTCTTCATGGTGGAGGGAACCTCCAAGATGTTCCTGACCGGACCGGGGGTAATCGAGACGGTGACCGGGGAGGAGGTCACCATGGAGGAACTCGGCGGGGCGAAGACGCATCACCGGACGACCGGTCAGGCGGACCGGTGCTTTGAAACCGAGGAGGAATGCCTCGGGGAGGTCAAACGGTTAATTCGACTGCTGCCCGAAAACCAGACCGAGTCGGCGGAACCCCGCAAAACCGAGGATCCCGTTGACCGCCAGACGGAGGCTATCCTGGACGTCCTTCCGGATTCCTCCAAGGAGGCCTTCGACATGAGGGAAGTCATCCGGCCGACCCTGGACGACCGGGAGTTCATGGAATTCAAGGCGGAGTTTGCCCAGAATTGCATCATCGGGTTCGGACGGCTCGGCGGTCAGACCGTGGGGGTGGTGGGGAATCAGCCCAAGAAGCAGGCCGGTTGCCTCGACATTGACAGCGCCGACAAGATCGCCCGGTTCGTGCGCCACTGCGACACCTTCAACAT
>CAYPTI010000048.1:0-12041 GCA_964413525.1 uncultured bacterium
CCGGGACAAAGGTGAGATCCGGGTGCGGGGAGAAACGGTCGACATCCGGACCCCGGAGGAGGGGCTTGAGCTCGGGATCGGAATGGTTCACCAGCTGTTCAAACAGGTCTACCGTCACACCATTGCCGAAAACATCGCCCTGGCGGTGGAACCGGATCTGATGTTTCCCGACAGCCGGGTTCGGGATCGGATTGAGGAGTTGCTCGACACGTACGGGTGGGACCTCGACCCCGACGAGGACGTGTGGCGCCTGTCGGCCTCCGATCAGCAGAAGGTTGAGATCATTAAGGTTCTGTGTCAGGGAGCCCGGATTCTCATCCTGGACGAACCGACCTCAGTTCTCACCCCGCAGGGAAAAAAAGAACTATTTACCAACCTACAGGCGATGCGGGACGATGGCTATTCCATCGTGTTCATTACTCACAAGCTGGATGAGGTCAAACAGATCAGCGACCGGGTCACGGTCCTGCGGGGGGGCGAAAAGATCGACACGGTCGAGACGGACACCGTCACCAAACAGGAACTGGCCCGAAAGATGGTAGGTCGGGAAGTGCTCTTCGAGATCGAAAAGGAAGCTTCCGAACCGGGCGAAACCATTCTGGAGGTGGAGGATCTTTCCGTTCGGGGGGATCGAGGGGAACAGGCAGTCGACGACGTTTCGTTCTCCGTCCATCGAGGGGAGATCATGGGGCTGGCCGGGGTCGGCGGGAGCGGTCAGACTGAATTGATGGAAGCCATCACCGGACTCCGCCGGGCCGAATCCGGGCGGATTCGATTGCTCGGTGACGATCTGACCAACGCCTCCCCTCGTCGTGCGATTGATACCGGCGTCGGCTACATCCCGGAGGAACGGGAGCGTCTCGCTCTCGTCCCGACGATGAACATCGAACAGAACCTGGTGTTGAAAAATTACCGCGTTCCCCCGTACCGTAGCGGCCTGTTTTTGAATTGGGACGAGATCGGGCGAAACGCCCGGGACATGATCGACAAATACGAGATCAAGGCCCCGGGACCCAAAACCCCGATTGCCCAGCTGTCCGGGGGGAACCTGCAGAAAGTGTTGCTGGCCCGGGAAATAGAGGACGTTCCGGAACTGCTGATCGCCGCCTATCCGACGCAGGGCCTGGACGTTGGAACCATCGAAAAAATTCGCGAACTGTTGCTTCACCAGCGCCGGGAGTGCGCGGTCCTGCTGATCTCCGAGGACCTTGACGAAATCATGATGATCTCCGATCGAATTTCGGTTATGTTTGACGGTCAATTGATGGGCACCGTGGAGGCCGATGAAGTTAGCAAAGAAGAAGTCGGCATGATGATGGTCGGTTCGACCCACCAGGAGGTTGCTTCCTGAGATGGGATTCAAACTGGAGAAACGGTCGGGCATCCCCGTTCTTGTAACGTTCGTGGTGCCCCTTGTCGCCATCCTGGTAACTTTTGTGGTTGCGGGCGTGTTATTCTGGTTCCTCGGCTTCAACCCGCTCACGGTCTACGAACAATTGATTCTTGGTGCTCTCGGCTCCAGTTCCGCCTTTTATCAGACCGTGGTAAAAACCATTCCCCTTCTGCTGGTGTCGGTGGGGCTGGCCGTGGCCTTCAAGGCCCGAGTCTGGAACATCGGCGCACCCGGCCAGATGGTCGCCGGTTCGGTCGCGGCCACCTGGCTGGGTCTGTTTTTGTTTCCCGACCTTTCTTCCACCTACTTGATTCCGTTGATGTTTCTGGGGGGATTCCTCGCGGGAGCGGCGCTGGCGGCAATCTGTTCCGTGCTTAATTACTGGATCAACTTCGACGTCGTTATCAGCACCCTCCTGCTCAATTACATTGCCCTGCGGTTTATGGGGTATTTACTGTACGGGCCCTGGCAGGCCGGCACGATGGGGTTTCCGTACACACGATCGTTTCCCGATAACGCCACTCTTCCCACGATCGCGGGAACCAACATTCACTATCCGACCCTGCTGCTGGGGATACTCGCCGTGATCGTGCTTTACATCGGGATGCGCTACACCGGATTGGGGTTTGAAATTCAGGTGTTCGGGCAAAATCGACCGGCCGTAGAGTACGCCGGGATGAACGAGCTGAAGATATCCGTCCTGGTCATGGTCATCAGCGGGGGACTGGCCGGGCTGGCGGGAGTCGGGGAGGTGGCCGGGTTTCACCATCAACTCCGGGAGGGGATTACCGGGGCCGGTGGCGTGTACGCGGCCAGCTACGGATACGTGGCGATATTCGTGGCCTGGCTCGGTCGCAACGACGTACTGGGGGCGGCCATCGCCTCCTTCTTCGTCGCCGTGGTCCTGGTCGGGGGTCAGGGACTGCAGTTGATCGGGATACCGTACGCCGCGGTGTCCGTGCTGATGGGGTTGATGCTGATGTTCTTGATGGCGGGCGATCTGTTTCTAAACTACCGGATTCGGTGGGGTTCCCAATGAACCAGCAGGGATTGTCTTCTCGAGTCAAATGGATTCTGGGTCTGGGTCTGGGCGTCCTGGCCATTATTCTGGTGGGGGCCTGGGTGAACGAGCCGGTGTTCTTCCATCAGGCGACCGTGCTTGCCATTCCGTTTCTTCTCGGCACCCTGGGGGAGATTTTCGCCGAGCGCTCCGGGGTTCTCAACCTGGGTATCGAGGGAATTCTCTCCACCGGTGCGGTCCTCGGTGTCATTGCGACCATGGCGACCGGAACCCCCTGGGCCGGGGTGGCCCTGGCTATGATTGGTGGGGCGCTGATGGCACTGCTGTTCGCCGTTATCGTTATCAACTTTCAGGGGATGCAGGTGCCCGCCGGACTGGGGCTGTTCATGTTCGGGCTTGGATTCAGCGGTTTGATCGGTGCGGATTACGTGGGGCTCAAGGTTGAAGCCACCTTTACAAATATTCTCATCCCGGGCCTGGTAACCATTCCGGGGATCGGGCCGCTCCTGTTTTCTCACGATCTGCTGGCTTACATCTCCTTGCTCCTGGTTCCGATTTTGTGGTTTGTGCTGTACAAAACTTCCATCGGATTGAAACTGCGCTCGGTCGGGGAAAACCCCGGTGCGGCCGACGCCTCCGGGGTGAACGTCTACCTCACCCGTTACCTGGCGACCTGCTTCGGGGGGGCTCTTGCCGGCCTGGCCGGAGCCTATCTGACCTTGGCCGTGACCCCGAGCTGGACCGAGGGGATGAGCGGTGGAAAAGGGTGGATCGTGATTGCCCTCACGATTTTTGCCCTCTGGGATCCGTTCAAAGCCCTGGTCGGCTCCTGGCTGTTTGGGGGCCTGTTTGCCCTCCAGTTCATGATCCAGGGACACGGAATTCCGGTGCGGCTAATCAACATCATCCCGTACCTGGCTACCCTGGTGGTCCTGGGGTTTGTTCTGGTGTTTTCCGAACAGCTCGGAGCGCCGTCCGCCCTGTTGAAATCATACGAGCGTGAGTGAATTGCCTTGTAATTTACGGCGGCAGACACATAATAGTAGGTACCGAATTTGTTGGTAATTTCACGTTGAACGGTCGAATTGGACTTAATCTTTTAGGGAAAGGATGAGAGTTATGAGTGATTGGTTGTTTCAATCTCGCCTCACCGGCGTGGCGTTTGCGGTTCTTGCCATGGCCCTGGTTCTGACCGCCGGCGCGGTCGAGCCCGCCCAGGCCCAGCAGGACGAGATTCGGGCCGGGTTTATTTACGTCTCTCCGACAGGGGACTTCGGCTACAGTCACGCCCACGACCGCGGCCGAGAAATCGTCGCCGAAAAGTACGATTGGCTCTCGACGATCACCGCGGAAAGTGTCGCTCCGGCCGACGTCGGCAGCACCATCGACGCCATGGTCAACGACGGAGCTGATGTAATTTTCGCCACCAGTTTCGGTCATATGCAACCCACCGCGCAGAAGGCCGCTCAGTACGATGACGTCATTTTCTACCACGCGTCCGGTAGCCCCCTTGCCTATCAGCAGATCACCGGCAATGAATTCGATCTGGACAACATGGGGTTCTACTTCGCTGACTTCTACCAGATCTACTACATGAACGGTCTGGCCGCCGGCGCGATGAGCATCGTCCAGGACAACGACCGGATTGGGTACGTAGCGGCCCACACCACCTCCGAGGTCAACCGCCACATGAACGCATTTTACCAGGGCGCCAAGGAGGTTAACCCGGACATTCGGATGCGCGTTGTCGAGACGGGTGCCTGGTACGATCCCAGCGCCAGCCAGTCGGCGGCGAATACCCTGATCGACTGGGGTGCTTCGTCCATTGCCTGGACGGTTGACTCCCCGGCCGCCATTCAGGCCGCTCAGTCCCATTATGAGGAGACCGGCGAACGGGTCTACTCGTTCAGTCACTACACGCCGATGAAGGATCAGGGCCCTGACGTGGTCCTCAGCGGTCAGCTTGTCCACTGGGAGGCTCTTTACGACGACCTCCTGTCCAAGGCTCTGGCCGGGACGGTCGAACCCTACCAGCACTGGTGCCTGATTCACGAAGGCTGTGTTGAGATGGGAACGACCTGGGACGAGCCCATTAACCCCGAGTTCATCGACGAACTTGAGAGCGTCACGGTGGAGGACGACGTGCTCGGAGAAGTGAACGTCTACGACCTGATTATGCACCGGCAGCAACAGTTCGAGCAGCTTCGGGTGACGTTCCATCCCTTCACCGGACCGATTCGCGACCACGAAGGCAACCTCCGTCTTGAGGAGGGCGAAGTCATCGGTCAAGATGAACTTCGATTCGGGTTTGACTGGTGGATCGAAGGTGTGATGCCTCCGGAGTAAGCCGCGAGTCGTTCGTTTTTACCGCTGATTCGGTCCGGGAGCCACTATCGGCTCCCGGACCTTTTTTTATTGGGGGTTTCGTTATTTCCAGGGTTGGTCGTTTTCTACCCGATTCACGGTTTCTTTCCGCTCGTTTTTCCTTCCTCTCCCCAACCCGTCGATTCTTCAAATTAACGTTTTTTCGTTTGCTTGCCCTTTTCCTCCTGTTGTAGTCCCTCTTTATTTTAATTTTATCCCCGGTTTCTCACCTTGATTGGAGGATTACCCGGTTGCCCGGGTGTTGGCCTGTCGGAACCGACTCAATGTCCTGAGACCGTCGCCGTCGGTTGATCGGACCCCCGCACGGGATACGAAATTTCGATCGCATCCCGACCTGATCCGGGTCATAGGTAATCTGTCCGGATTCGGGATCCTTCCCTTCAATTCATCAATCAACCAGCACACCGAACATCCGTAAAGATTCTCTTCCTGTTGGTAGGGGTGAGGTTTCCTCTGGCCTCCGGGAGGCTCGAACGATGAGCGTGCGGGACCCCGAGAACGAATTCGTCGACGGGAGTCGGATTGTCCGCATGGGGGTCGCTCCCGAGGCCGACGCTGGGCGCCTGAAACTACGTGGTCAATGTGTTTTTGATCCTACTACCGATTGTTCGTTGCCGAGGGACGAAATGAGACCGGGATCGAACCAACGGCCCGAACACATGATCCACGTCATAAGGGGGATTGGGGAACGAAAATACACTTTCTTTACCAGTTAACGGGGAATGAATCTTGTTCCAGTGAGGATGATTGTTCATGTCGTTCGTTCGGCCCGCGGGAATTTTGCTGGTCATGCTGATGCTCACGATGGGCCTGGTGGCCTGCGGCGGGGAAGGGAACACCGAACCATCCGTAGAGCAGTCCGAGCCCGTAGAGCAGACCGAGGAGCAATCCGAGGAACCCGAAGTGCGTGAAGTCCACACCGTCGAAATGGTAGCGGACGGCCAGGGGTTCCGGTACAAACCGGAGGAATTGACCATCCGGCACGGGGACAAGGTCGTGTGGGAAATGGTGAGCGGAGCTCCCCATAACGTGAGCTTTCAGAAACCGTTCGAGACGGACATCCCCGACGGAGCCAAAGAGGTCCTGCAGGAAAAGGGAGTCTTTCACGGTTCGGAGTTGAACATCCCGGGGCAGACCTACTCCATTCACTTTACCGACGACTACCCGACGGGACGGTACGAGTACATCTGCACGCCCCATTCCACCAGCGACATGATCGGATACCTCACGATCGAACCGCGCGAGGAATGAGACCAGCAATGAACGAAGAAGCCTGGACTACCCCCTATCCAATTTGGGAGTGATGTTGTGATGAAGAACCGAGTTCTGGTCTACCTTCTGGCCCTGCTGATTCTGCCGGCCACCCTGCTTGTTGGAGGCTGTTCCGAGGCGAACCAGGAGGCGACCGAGAGTCCCGAGTCCGCCGATCCAGCCCAGCAGTCGTACGTACCACCCGGGGAACACGACGAGTACTACCTGTTTTACTCCGGCGGACACAGCTCCAACGTTCGCGTCGCGGGCATTCCGTCCATGCGTCATATCAAGACCATTCCGGTTTTCGCGCCCGACCCCGCCTACGGCTGGGGATACGACGATAAGTCCGAGGAGATGCTGGGCGAGTTCACCTGGGGGGACGTCCACCATCCGGCTCTTTCCCAGACGGACGGAACCTACGACGGGCGCTGGTTGTTCGTAAACGACAACGCCCACAACCGGGTCGCCCGGATCGATCTTGAGGATTTTAAAACCAAGCAGATCCTGGGGCCGATCCCGAACACCTCGGGGAATCACGGTTCCTCCTTTGTCACCCCCAACACGGAATACCTCATCGGGGGATCGCGGTTCGCCACTCCGCTTCCCAAGGGAGAGACCGCCCGGCCCTCGGAGTACGAGGAGGAATACAAGGGCGTGATCACGGGCATCGACATCGATCAGTCCAACGACGGCCACATGGAGGTCGCCTGGCAGATCAAGACTCCGCCCTTCCAGTGGGATCTGTCCGAGGCGGGACGGGGCCCCAGCGACGGCTGGTTTTTCGTCACCTCCTACAACACCGAGATGGCCCACGAACAACTGGAGGCCGGAGCCAGCCAGCTGGATCAGGACATGTCCGCCTGGATCAATTGGGAACGGGCTCAGGAAGCGGTCGAGAACGGCCAGTACGAAGTCATCGACGGCGTCCCGGTTATTGATCCAACGGAAGTGGACGGCCTGATGTACTACGTCCCGCTGGCGAAGTCTCCCCACGGCATGGACGTCGATCCGACCGGCCGCTGGATCGTCGGAGGCGGGAAACTCGAACCCGGCAACACGGTGTTTGACTTCGAGGAATTTCTCGCCGCCGTCGAGGAGGAAGACTTCCAGGATGAAGTCCGGGGCATCCCGGTGGTGAACCACGACCGGGTCGCCCGGGGGATCGTCCCCACCGGCCTCGGTCCCCTTCACACCGAGTTTGACGGTCGTGGAAACGCTTACACGACGCTGTTTATTGACTCCAAGATCGCCAAGTTCGAATTGCCGCCCTGGACCGAGGAACAGAAGGAAGACCTGGAGAAAGCCGTCGTGGACCGCATCGACGTCCACTACAACCCGGGTCACTTAGTTGCCGGCGGCAGCGACACCCTGGAACCATACGGCGACTGGCTGATCTCGATGAACAAGCACGCGGCCGGCAGACACCTCCCCACCGGTCCGTCGATCCCGGAAACCAGCCAGCTGATCGACATTTCGGGCGAGGAGATGCGGATGGTAACGGAGGCGTTCACCGACAAGGAACCGCACTTCGCTCAGGTGCTCGATGCCGACGTTATCGACCCGAAGGATTACTACGCGAAGGAAAACAACGACCATTCCCACCAGATCTGGTCCCCCTCCGAGGCGTCCGCCGAGCGGAGTGGAGACACCGTCGAGGTGGAGATGATGGCCGTCCGCAGCCGGTTCGCTCCGGACAACCTGAACTTCAAGGTCGGTGACACCGTGCGGTTCCACATCACCAATACCGAGCAGACCGCCGGGATGACCCACGGGTTTGGCGTCGGGGAACACGACACCAACATTAGCGTCGACCCCGGTCAGACCAAGACCGTCACCATCGAGATGGATGAACCCGGGGTCTACCCCTTCTACTGCACGGTGTTCTGTTCGGCCCTGCACCAGGAGATGCAGGGGTACTTCGTGGTTCATCCCGAGGACGAATACCCCGGGGATGACGCCCTGACCGGGTCCTGATAAATCCGGACGTCGAACCGGGCCGGTGGTCCCCCCGAAGTAGCTCGGTAGAGGGATTCGATCGGCCGTGCCGGTCCGAGAGCCATGATGGACGGAGAACGTAGTACCACGGGACGCCGGGACGACCCGAGGATCCATTCCAGGAAGGACGTGAGGTGAGGATTGTGAAATCCCTGATTACGTCGCTTGTCCGCTGGAACGAACGATTTCTCAACCGCCGGTTGAACCTCACCTCCCGAGGGCTGATTGTTCTGGGGGCGGTCTGTCTGGTGGCCAGTTTTTTCTTCCCGCTCTGGCATATTCAGCTCGTGGCCCCGCAGTACCCGGACGGGTTGAACCTGTTCGTCTACGGCTACGAACTTCAGGCCGGAAACGGCGGTCAGGACCTGACGGAGATTAACCTCCTCAACCACTACATCGGCATGCAACCCATCGAGGAGGCCGACTTCGTGGAGATGACCTGGATTCCCTTCGCCATTGGATTCTTCGTCCTGTTCAGCCTCCGGAACGTCGTGTTCGGTACCATGAGCAACCTGATCGATAACCTCGTGCTCTACCTCTATTTCTCCCTCTTTTCCCTGGGAAACTTCGGGTACCGACTGTATTTCTACGGACATAACCTGGATCCGTCCGCTCCGATGAACCCGGAACCCTTCATGCCGGCGCTGCTGGGAACCAAACAGATCGCGAACTTCACCCAGACCAGCCTTCCCCGAACGGGAACGGGTTTTTTGATTGGGTTCCTGGTTTGCTTGCTTCTGGCGGTTTTTTTCTCCCGGGACGAAGAGACCGCCCTCATCGACGAATCGGAGGGTTCCGGGTGATCCGCCGGGGGGGTCTATGGGTTCTGGTGATGGTCCTGGCTCTGGGTGGATTGCCGGATGCCGGGTACTCCACGACCCAACGAGTTTCCCCGGGGGAATCCCTTCAGCAGCAAATTGATCGGGCCTCAACCGGATCCGTGATCCTGCTGGAATCGGGCGTCTATCCGGGGAACCTGACCCTGGACCGTCCCCTGACCCTGCGAGGGGAGGAAGGGACCCGGATCCGGGGAGAGGAAACCGGCAGCGTCATCACGGTTCGGGCCGACAGCGTGATGCTGGAAAACCTGGTGGTAACGGATTCCGGCAGGGACCGCTCCGATGACGACGCCGGGATCAAGGTGTTCGGGGACTCGGTCACCGTGGCGTCCGTCCACCTACGTCGGAACCTGCACGGAATCTACGTCCAAGAGGGGAACCATGCTCTGCTTCGGAACAACCGGGTGGAAGGACTGGCGGTGGCCCCGGAACCGTCGGAGGCCGGAACCCATCACCACGAGGTTCCGGACGAACGGGCCCGGATGGGCAACGGAATTCACCTCTGGAACTCCACCGGAAACCGGATCGTGGGCAACCGCGTCGAGCACGCGCGCGATGGGATCTACGTCTCCTTCACGACCCGGACGGAGTTTCGGAAAAACCGGGTCCGGAACAGCCGGTACGGGATTCATTACATGTATTCCGATCACAATGTGTTGGTTGAGAACGACCTGGCCCGCAACGTGGCCGGAGCCGCGCTGATGTTTTCGAACAACCTGAAGGTGGTCCGGAACCGGTTCCATCACCACCGGGGCTGGCGGGCGTTCGGGTTATTGCTTCAGGACGTGGACCGATCGGAATTTTGGTCCAACCGGATCCGGGGCAACCGGATGGGTCTGAGCCTTCAGAATAGTTCGGCCAACCGGTTCGAGTCCAACCGGTTCACGGGCAATTTCTCCGGCCTTCATCTGCCCTCGAATTCGGCCGACAATCGGTTCACCGGGAACCGGTTCGGGCTGAACATCCGAGCCGTTGAACTGTCCGGAAAACCTCCCCGGACCGACTGGGCGGTCGACGGACGAGGAAACCATTGGTTCGCCTCTCCCCAGCCGGATCTCACCGGGGACGGGGTGGCCGAACTCCCCCATCATGAAGTGGACCTGCTGGCCGATCACCGGGAGGATTTTGAACTGATCGATCTGATCGCCGACGCTCCCGGGGTCCGGTTGCTGGAATGGGCCCTGTCCAGGGCTCCCGTCCCGGGGACGCGCTACGTGACCGATCCCCATCCGCTGGTCGGTCGGGAGGGTCGCCAATGATCGAGGCTCGAAACGTGAGCAAACGGTACGGTTCCGAAGTGGTTTTGGACGGGGCGAGCCTTACGGCTTCGCCGGGGGAAGTGACTCTGTTGACCGGAGGAAACGGGAGCGGAAAAACCACCCTGCTCCACATCCTGGTGGGTCTTCGACAGCCCGATTCGGGGACGGTTTCTATGAACGGGGAGCGAATGTCCGTCGCCCGGCAGGCCGACTGGAAATCGAAGCGATCCAAGCTTGGATTCATGCCTCAGGAGCTCCGGTTTCCCGACCACGAACGGGTCGACCGGCTGGTGCAATTTTACACGGATCTTCGTGGCACCTCGTCTGACCGGGCCCACGAATGGTTGACCAACGTCGATTTGCTCGATCATCAGAACAGCCGGGTGGGGGAACTCTCCGGGGGGATGAAGCAGCGGCTCGGGCTGGCGTTGACCCTGGTTCACGACCCGGAGTACCTGGTGCTGGACGAACCCGGGAACAACCTGGATCCCGTATGGCGTGAACGTGTTCGGGAATGGCTGCGATCGGCGGCCCGGGAGAGCAAGACGGTCCTGCTGACCAGTCAGCTGCACGAGGAGTGGGACGACACGGCCCGCAGGCTGATCTGCCGGGGAGACCGGGTTGTCCGTCCGGATGCCGGGGAATCGTTGGAAGGAAAGAATGGGCGGGAGTCTCGAACCGGCTTCGATCCTCAAGCAACCAACGACCGCGCGAATCGTTCCGGGAAGCAGGGGGACGGAGTCGTCGATCGGGCTTCCGGAGAGATGCTCTCGTGAACCGGTTGAAAGCGGTTGTCCTCCGGGAAATTTTCGGTGGCATTCGGAACCGAACCATGCAGATCGTGGGGCTGGCTTGCCTGGTGGGAGGGTTCGGTCTGGTCGCCGTCAACCCCGGATCGGACGCCCTGCCGTATTTGTTGCTGCAGACGATGCTGTATTTCGGTTCCCTGTTCGGGTTGCTTCTGGGCTGGAGCACGGCCGGGGTCGCCCGAACCGAAGGGGCGTTCTTGTTCGTCCAGCCCGTGAGACGATCGGAACTGCTGGCCGGGAAGCTTCTGGGATCGGGCTTCGTCGCGGTGGTTGCCCTTGGGTTGTTGATGGGTCCGGCCGGGATCGGGTCGGGATTCACTCCCGAACTGGCTCGGTTCTTCGGGCTGGTTTCGGTGTACGTCCTGGTGTTTCTGGCCATCGGACTGGTGATCGGATTTTCTTGGGGAAACCGGACTTCCGGGTTACTGGTCCTGTTGTTGGTATGGGTTGGGCTGGTTATTGGGTGGGATTTCATGATGATGTTGCTGGGTGCGGTCGACGGGGTTCAGTCCCTGAGCTGGCTGTGGGTGTTGTTGCTGTTCGCCAATCCGGTCCACTCGCTGCGGCTCAGCATGCTGTTCGGCCTGGAGATGCTGGCCATGAACCCCGGGGAGCAGCTCGATGTAATGGGGTTTCTGTTCGTCTACCCGGGCGTGACCGCCCTGGTCAGCTTTCTGGTCTGGCTGCTGATTATCTACCTTCTTGGTTGGATTACCTTACGTCAGCTGGAATTTTGAAGTCCTCTCCATTCCATAAGCATCAACCCGGATTCAATTTTTTCGAGACGTACCGGAACCGCCCCGACGAACGGCACGCGGTCCGACAGGCAAGTAACTCCTCCCGGAGAGTTCCACGGGTATAAAGCCAGGGATCGGCTTTATAATTTGTTTTAAAATTTGTCATATGAGTACCGAATCGTGCGCAGAAGCGGCTTCCGTTCATTAATTTCGGACGGCTGGTATCGATTTCTGGCTCATGCCCGTGAGCCAAAGCCTTCGCGAGGTTTGTATTTTCGGAGTATCCCGAAAATAAAAAAACCGCCAGAAACCATGCCGGCTGCCGGTGCTCTGACTTCGTTCGTTTTAC
>CAYPTI010000049.1:0-6265 GCA_964413525.1 uncultured bacterium
CCCTCCAGGCCGAAGGTGATCCCCGAAGCCAGGAAGGCCCCGAAACTCTGTCCGGCGGAGCCGGTGAAGTCGAACCGGATCGTGTCGTCCGGCAGGCCGTCGCTGCCAAAC
Organism: uncultured bacterium; assembly: GCA_964413525.1. Classification (GTDB taxonomy): domain Bacteria; phylum T1Sed10-126; class T1Sed10-126; order T1Sed10-126; family CAYPTI01; genus CAYPTI01. Next base: position 112 of record CAYPTI010000049.1, read on the forward strand.
CGTTCGACGAGCAGCGAACTGAGCATGGCTCCCACCGTCCGGTTCCGGTTGGTAACCCTCACGTCTCGCCGGACGGGCTGCCGGTTCTCGAGTGCCGGGTTGGCGTAATCGATCAGCCGGTTGTCCAGTTTGTTTTCCAAAAAATGGTTCTGGGTGGTCGTCTTGCGGACCTGACGGTCGTCCCGCACCGGATCGATCAGCCGGGAGAGATCCAGCCGGCGGGCCTTCCGGTGCGAGACTTCTCTCGGTTCCAGAAGCTGGGCCTGCCCGACCATGTTGTCCATCGAGCGGAACCCGAGTTCGGCCATGATTTCCCGAATTTCCCGGGCCAGGAAGGTCATGTAGTTGATCACGTGCTCCGGTCGTCCCGCGAACCGATCCCGCAGCTCGGGGTCCTGGGTGGCCACCCCCACCGAACAGGTGTTGGTGTGACACTTCCTCAGCATCACGCACCCGAGGGCCACGAGGGGAGCCGTCCCATAGCCGTACTTCTCCGCCCCCAGCAGGCAGGCGACCACGGCGTCCCGGCCGGTCTTGAGCCCCCCGTCCACCCGGACCTCAATCCGGTCCCGGAGCCGGTTGACGCCGAGCACCCGCTGGGCCTCCGCCAGGCCCAGTTCCCAGGGCAACCCGGCCGATTTGATGGAAGTTTTGGGGGAGGCCCCGGTGCCGCCTGAATGACCGCTGATCAGAACGATGTCCGCCCGCGCCTTGGCCACCCCGGCGGCGATGATCCCGACCCCGTCCTCCGACACGAGTTTCACCGAAACGTCTCCCCCGGGGTTGGAACATTTCAGGTCGTGGATCAGCTGAGCCAGGTCTTCGATCGAGTAAATATCATGGTGCGGAGGCGGAGAAATTAGCGCCACGCCGGGGGTCGAATGACGAACTTCGGCGATGACCTCGTTGACCTTCCCGCCGGGCAGGTGTCCCCCTTCGCCGGGTTTGGACCCCTGAGCCATCTTGATCTCGAGTTCCTCGGCCGAAACCAGGTACTCTCCGGTCACACCGAATCGCCCGCTGGCGACCTGCTTGTTAATGCATTCCCGCTCGGTTCCGTACCGGTCGGGCGGTTCGCCGCCCTCGCCCGAACAGGCCGTGGCCCCGATCCGGTTCATCGCCACCGCCAGGGTCTCGTGGGTCTCCTTGCTCAGGGATCCGAAGGACATCGAGCCGGTGAAGAACCGTTTTCGGATCGACTCCACCGGTTCAACGTCCTCCAGCGGGACCGATTCCCGGCGGGAGGCGTCGAAGTCAAGCATCCCCCGCAGAGTCTGCAGCCGGTTGTCCTGCTCGTTGATCTGTCCGGCGAACTCCCGGTAGGTCCCGTAGTCGTTCCGGCGCACCGCCTGCTGCAGTTTGCCGATGGTCTTCGGGTTCCACTGGTGGAACTCGCCGTCCCGCCGCCAGTAAAAGTCGCCGCCCTGCTCCAGGGTCAGGTTGCCGTCCGGCCGGGTCTGGAAGGCCCGATCGTGGCGCTCCCGCAGGTCCTCCTCGATCTCGTCCAACCCGATTCCTTCGGTCCGGGTGGTGGTCCCGCGGAAGCAGTCCTCCACGAGGTCGCTGTTTAATCCGACCGCTTCAAAAATCTGGGCCCCTTTGTAGCTTTCCAGCGTGGAGATTCCCATCTTGGCCATGACCTTCAGCAACCCGTGCTCCAGACCGTGAACGTAGCCGTCCAGAACCTCCTCAATCGGCCCGGGATCATCAAGGTTCCCCTCCCGATGCATGGTTCTAAGGCTCTCGTAGGCCAGGTAGGGGTAGACGGCCCCGGCCCCGTAGCCGATCAGGGTGGCGACGTGGTGAACCGCGCAGGGTTGACCGCTCTCAAGCACCATCCCGACCCGGGTCCGCAGCCCTTCCCGGATCAGGTGATGGTGCACCCCACCCACCGCGAGCAGAGCCGGGATCGCCAGGCGGTCCGGACCGACCCGGCGATCGGAAAGAATCAGAATTTCGTCCCCCTCCACGATGGCTCGAACCGCGTCGTGACGGAGCTGCCGGACCGCCTCCTCAAGGGAGGTCCCGCGGGGGAACGTCAAATCCAGGGTCGAGGACCGGATTCCGTTATGATCGATGGACTCGATCGCCGCGTACTCCTCGCGCCGGAGGATCGGACTGGGAACAAACAGCTGCCGGCAGTGGTCCTCGGAATCCCCGATCAGGTTGTTCTGCCGTCCGATATGGCTCTCCAGTGAGGTCACCAGTTCCTCCCGAATGTAGTCGATAGGGGGGTTCGACACCTGGGCGAAGAGCTGTTTGAAGTAGTCGAACATGGTCTTGTTCCGAGAGGAAAGTACGGCCAGCGGGGTGTCGTCCCCCATGGCCCCGATCGGATCCCTTCCCTCCTCGCTCATCGGTCTCAACAACCGGGTGAGGTACTCCCGGGTGTACCCCATGGCCGCCTGGACACGATGGATCGAGTCCCCATCGGACGACCGGGACGGATCAGGTTCAGGAGCCGAATCGAGTGACTCCTTGACCTCCGATAGCTTCACCCGCTGTTCACGCAACCGCCGATCGTACTTCGGATCGGTCAGATCATCGAACACTTCCTTATCCGGGACAATGCGTCCCTCCTCCGCATCCGCCATGAACATCTCCCCGGGCTGAAGCCGCCCCTTCTCCTTGACCTCGGCGGCCGGGGTGTCCAGCACCCCCGCTTCGCTGGCCATGATCAGTCGGTCGTCGTGGGTGACGTAGTACCGGCAGGGCCGCAGACCGTTGCGATCCAGGATCGCTCCCACGCTTTCGCCATCCGTGAACGCCACGAGGGCCGGGCCGTCCCAGGGTTCGACGATGGTGGAGTGGTACTCATACCAGCGGCGCCGGTCGGGATCCATGGACTGGTCCCGGTTCCAGGCCTCGGGAACCAGCATTCGCAGGGCGTGCGGCAGACTCCGGCCGCTCTGGACCAGCAGCTCAAGCACATTGTCCAGCACGGCGGTGTCGCTCTGATCTTCGTGCGTGATCGGTTTGATCTTCTCAATATCTTCCCCGAACCGCTCGCTGAACAGATCGGCCTCCCGGGTGTGCATCCAGTTCAGGTTCCCCCGCAGGGTGTTGATTTCGCCGTTATGGATGATGTTCCGGTAGGGATGGGCAAGTTCCCACGATCCGAGGGTGTTGGTGGAAAACCGGGAATGAACGAAGGCCAGGGCGGTCTTCATCGACGGACGGGAGAGATCCGGGTAGTAGGAGCGCACCTGGGCGTTGGTCAGCAGTCCCTTGTACACGAGTTTTCGACGGTCGAGGGAACAGATATAGAAGGAATCAGCCCCGGGTGGGTTCCGGTCGTCGACCGCGTTTTCGATCACCCGGCGAAGCACGTACAGGGCCACGTCCAGTTCGTCCGGTTCGAGGGATTCTTCCGGCCGGACCACCATCTGAACCACATGGGGTTCGGTCTCCCGGGCGGTTCGCCCGAGGTCGTCGTTGTTGGTCGGGACGTCCCGCCAGCCCACGACCTCGAACCCCTCCCGGTCCACCCGCTCCTCGATCAGTTCAATCAACGACCCTCGGGCCCGGTCCTCCGGCGGCATGAACAACTGTCCCACACCGTAGCCATCGGAGTCCCCGAGGTCCTCGAATTCCTGCTGGAAGAAGGCGTGCGGTTTCTGCAGCAAAACCCCCGCACCGTCCCCGGTCTTTTCCTCGGCCCCGCGAGCCCCGCGGTGGTCGAGGTTTTCGAGCATCGTCAGGCCGTCTTCGATAAGCTCGTGAGTGGGCTCTCCCTGCAGGTCCATCAGGACCCCCACACCGCAATTTGAGGACTGTCTAAGAGGGTGAAACGAGGTGGCGAAGGGATCCGTGTCCCGGCGGTCGGGGGTCATCCCGATAGACCTCCGGCTTGATCGCGTGACTGGTAACCGTGTGAGAAGACCCGGAAGGTTAGCAAAAAGTTCAATTCGTCATCCCTTAACGGCGTCGACCGACCACTATCAGCTCGTTGGGTGCTGTCGCCCGATACAAACGAGCCGTTTATCCATTGAACCGGGCGATTGATGAAACTTCATGACGATCCGATTATGGACCACGGTTCCGATCATGTCTGGAAACGAGGCCGTCAGGAGCGGTTGATGAAGTCCCGAAACCCGGTATGCTTTCATCAACATTTCGACGGCAATCGAAGATATTACCATCACCATCGTGGAGGATTAAGGAGCCTGATCTCCGATGCCGGTCACCGATTCTGAAACGAAAGAGCAACACGCCAACCTTCTGGACTCATCCCTCCAGCAGATCAACCGGGCCATGGAACGACTGGAACTTCCGACCTCGGCCCGGACCTTTCTTCGATCTCCCCAGCACGAGACCCGGTTCCAGATTCCCGTCAAGATGGGGGACGGCTCGGTTCAGATCTTCCCCGCCTTCCGGATCATCTGGAACTCAGCCCGGGGGCCCTCCAAGGGAGGACTCCGGTTCCATCCCGAACTTTCCCTCGACCTGGTCCGGACCCTCGCCTCCTCCATGGCCTGGAAAACGGCGGTGCTCGACCTTCCCCTCGGCGGGGGGAAAGGGGGCGTCGTCTGCAACCCCAAACAGATGTCCGAACGGGAACTGGAAGCCCTCTCGCGCAGTTACATTCGAACCATCGCTCATCAGGTGGGCCCCAAGTCCGACGTTCCCGCCCCCGACGTGTACACCGACTCCAAGATGATGGCCTGGATGATGGACGAGTACGAAACCATCACCCAGAACAACCTGTCGGGGGTGGTCACGGGCAAACCGGTCGAACTGGGAGGGAGCCGGGGGCGCGACGGAGCCACCGCCCTGGGAGGAATTTTCTGTGTGGCCGAAGCTTCCCGGGCCCTGGATATTCCCCTGGAGGGCAAACGGGCCGCCATTCAGGGATACGGCAAAGCCGGAGCCGCCGCCCACCGATTTGCGGTGGACCGGCTGGGACTCAAGGTCGTGGCCGTGAGCGATAGCAGCGGGGGGATTTACAACGAACAGGGGCTGGATTACGAGGACGTCCACAACTCCAAACAAAAAACGGGCTCCGTGTCCAACTATCCCACCGCCGAAACCATCAGCAACGAGGAACTGCTCGAACTGGACGTGACGGTGCTGTTTCCTTCCGCCCTCGAGAACGTCATCACGGAAGCAAACGCCGACCGCATCCAGGCGGATATCGTGGCCGAACTCGCCAACAACCCCACCACCCCGGCGGCGGACGAAATCCTGTTTCAGAACGGCGTATACGTGATTCCGGACATCTTGTGTAACGCCGGGGGAGTGACGGTAAGTTACTTCGAACAGGTCCAGAACGCCAGCACCTATTACTGGTCGGAGGAAAAGATCCACAAGGAATTAAAAAAACGGTTCACCGAAGCTTTCCGAACCGTCCACGACAACGCCGTCGACCGCGGAATTCACAACCGGCTGTCGGCCCTCATGATCGCGGTGGAACGGATTCACCGGGCCATGTCGTTGAGGGGATGGGTCTAGGACCCGACCGTTCAAAGCGGTCCTCAGAGGGCCTCTTTTCCCCGGTCCCCGGTCCGGATCTGAAAGGCGTCTTCCACCGGGATGATGAAAATCTTGCCGTCCCCCGGGTTGCCCGATCGGGCCCCCGTCTGAATCGCCTTGATCACGTCCTCCACCAGCACGTCCCGAACGATGAGTTCGACTTTGACCTTCTGGTGGAGGTCGACCACGTAATCCTCTCCCCGCCAGTTTTCTTTCTTCAACGCCTCGCTTCCGCGACCGCTGACGCTGCTCACGGTGAGGCTCGGCGCCCCGGCCTCCGCTAATTCTTTTTTAACCCTGTCCAGCCGACCCGGTCGAATAATCGCTTCCAGTTTTTTCATCCTGGCTCTCCTTCGCGGTAGGGTAGGTCCGGTTCAACCCATGCTAACAAACTTGACTCGATCCCCCATCGGAAGAACGAAACGGATTCCACGGTACAACAGAACCTACCGGGTTCGAAACCGGTTCCGATCAGGAAACCTTCCCGCGGTCAACCGGATCCGGATCGGTCGCCGCCCAGAAGACCACCGCGAACCAGCCCACGAAAGTCCATCCCACCAGAATGTTCACCAGCCCGATCAGCACCCGGTGCCGGTGACCTCGACCGAACGCCACCAGGGTCGGAAGCATGTAGACGCCCAGGAGGACGCCACCAAAAAGAACCATCAGTTCCATTCAGGGA
>CAYPTI010000049.1:6365-12019 GCA_964413525.1 uncultured bacterium
TGATTGTCTTCGTCGGACCAGTAGTTCTTGACTGCCACGCCGGCGCCGAGGGCAATCAACAGAGCTCCAAAAATGGGTTCAAACCAGATCAGAACGGACCCCACCAGGAGGTTAAACACATCCCCCCGGAAGAGAACCTTCACCCCGCGCCCTCAGCGACCGACCGGGAGTCCGAGGAGTGACGGATCCTACGGTAGGCGAGAAATCCCGCGATAAAGATGTTGATCGAGGCGATCCCCGCCAGCATCAGGAACAATGCCGTTGTGCCGTAAACACTCATCATGAAGCCCGCCAGCGACGCCCCCAGCGCCCCGATTCCGAAGGCGCCGAAGAACGTGTACCCGTAGGCGAGGCCCCGGGTCTCCGGGGTCGTGTACCGGGCTACCGTCGCCTGATAAAGCGGCTGGGCCATGAACAGGACAAGCCCCAGGAGGGCGCTGATCACCAGTAGCGGAACGAGCCCGGCCCCGGAAATCGGACCGAACAGCAACACCAGCACCGACAGGGTCGCGAAGATCACCACGAGCCCCTTCTCAGGGACAATGTGATCGTACAGTTTCCCGCCCAGGTACTGACCCAGCACACCCACCGAAAGCAGGCCGGAATAGACGTAGTGCGCCGGGTGGAGTTCCCGTCCCATCACCTCAACCGTAGAAAGGTACGGAAGGTCGGCCAGAATTTCCGGAAAAAACGTCAGGACTCCCCGGTAGTAGATGCCTGACACCAGAACCATGGACGCAACGACGATAAACAACGAGGTCAACAGCGTCCGACTGTTCCGGAAGAAGCCGCTCCATAATTCCCCGGGGCCGGGGTCGTCTTCGACGTCCTCCTCCCCGCCCTCCCGTTCGTCGATCGACAGGGTGAAGGCGTACCAGCCCGCCAGCAGGGCGGGGACCGCCAGCAGGACGCTGATCATGCGCCAGTCCAGAAAAATAAGCGCCACCGAGGTCAGGCCCGGTCCGAGGGCGATCCCCAGGTTGCCGCCCATCCCGTGGTATCCGAAGGCCTCCCCCCGTTTACGAACCCCCTTGCTCAGCAGGGTCAGGGCGGCCGGATGGTGAGTGCTTCCGGAGAGTCCCCACAGAACCAGCGCCAGCCCCACGATCCACACGTTGGGGGCCACGGCCAGCAGCAGAAACGCCAGCCCCATCCCGAGCAAACAGCCTCCGATCAACTGCCGGGATCCCAACCGATCCGTCAACATCCCCGACGGCAGGGATCCGAGCCCGAACAGTCCGTACCCCACCGTGACCAGGGCCCCAATGCTGGCCTCGGTCAGTCCAAACTGAGCCAGCCAGAGGGTCATCAGGATCGGGATCGAAAGTTCGTACGTGTGAACCATGGCGTGGGATAGCGTGGTAACGCTGACGATGGCTTTCTCGTTGGCGTTCACGGGAACGTTTCAGCCTTTCACGGGAAGTCGGAATGAGGACTCGAATGACCGTCCGGGTGGAAATCAAACCGGTCCTATCGCTCGTTTATCGGAATCCAATCAGAAGGAGGATGACAATGAACCAGAATATAAACCCAGGGAAAACCAGGCTTCGCTTATTCAGTCCTCTCGACCGGCCGATCAGAAAAACAAACTCGGACTGAACGACAAACCAAACCGGAGACTGACACGGTTCCCGGAAAGCCTTCGGACCCGCTCGCGCAGAGAGGTCCTAACGAAACAAAAAGTTTAAAGTTCGGAAACCGGAAAGCGGGACGAAATAGATCCCGGCCGTACCGGCGGTCCGGTTAGACGAGCCGGGCGGTCAGCTCGATGTTGGCCGCGGACAGCAACCGGGAGATCGGACAATGTTCCTTGGCGCCGTTGGCGATCTCCTGAAACTCAGCGTCGTCGATTCCCGGGACGTCGGCCTCACAGTCCAGTTCGATCCGGGTGACCGTGGGCCCGTCGTCCAGCATTTCCAAATGGACGTTCGCCGTGGTGGATACCCGCTTGGGTTCGTACCCCGCTCCGTCCAGCTCGTTCGCAAACGCCATGGAAAAACATCCGGCGTGGGAGCCGGCGATCAGTTCCTCGGGGTTGGTTCCTTCTCCCTCTTCAAATCGGGAAGCGAACGTGTACGCTCCCTGGTAACTGCCGCTCTCCAGATTCATGGTTCCGCTGCCGTCCTTCAGGTTTCCCTCCCAGCTTGCATCGGCGGATCGAACCGGCATGGTAGACCCTCCTCGGGAAATATAATTCCGTAACGGGCTTATTGGCTTCCAATGAGAATACGCCCGGACCGGCTGGATATCAAGGAAACCGAACGAACAGGACGATCCTTCAGGGCTACCAATCGAGCTTAATTCAACCCCACGGGCCGAGCGTCCGGGCTCCTCCCCTAACCGGTCGGATCCGGCGGTCCCTGACCGGGCGTCCATCCCTCGGGGGCCAGTTCAAACGTCTCAAACTTAAACGCCGGGGCGACCGTGCACCCCATCAAACTCCATTCCCCCCGGCTTCGGGCGCTCTGCCAGGCCCCGGCCGGGACGACCTCCTGCGGACGTTGCCCCGCATCGAGGTCCCTCCCGAGAATAAAAACCTCCGAGTCCCTACCATTCCGGCTAACGCGTAACTCCAGCGGCTCCCCGGCGTAGTGATGCCAGACCTCCGCCGCGTCGATCCGGTGCCAGTGGGAACGTTCCCCCTCCCGGAGCAAATAATAAATCGCCGTGGAATGCCTCCGACCCTCGGAGGGGGACGGATCCCGGTAGGTCTCCGCGAAGAATCCCCCTTCGGGATGAGGTTCCAGACCAAGCTGTTCGATGACGGTCGAGGCATCCATTACGGAGGTAACCCCGCCCATCCCTGGAATCGAAATGCGTCCGGTCGGATCGGTTGGAAACAAGGGTTCGTGGTCCACCGCACGGGTGGATTCAGGGGAGGGTTCATCCGCCGGTTCCTCCCGTGCTCGAACAACTCGACGAAAAGGAGGTCACGAGCCGCTGCTCGGTCCAGGCGCCGCAATCCGGGCATTCGACCGGCTCGTCCCGCTCACGGATCCGACGGCGGGCCTGAAAGTCATCCCCGCATGATTCGCACGAATATCGATAAATGGGCAACAAAATTCTCCTCCGGCTCTCGTCTGAAAATGACACTAAGTTTAAATCACTGGTTGGCTGATCGAACATTTTTTCTTCCCCGAGAGGAAACATGCGTCGACGGGATACGACACGGCTTCGCCGGGGGAACAAAACACCGAAAATCAAACCTGTGGGGAAGGGAGTGGGGGAAAACTCGCTAGTCCGCGACGGTCCCTCGCTGTTCGGACATCGGAGGCTGAACCTGCCGGCGGGCGTCGGTTTGAATCAGCACCACGCCCAGCAGAACCAGGCCCCCACCCAGGGTGACCGAGAGGGTCAGGACCTCCCCCAGGAGCACGATCCCGAGCAGAACCGTCATCAACGGCTCGGAGGTTCCCACGATGCTGGCGTGACTGGCCTCGATCCACTCCAGACCGAGGATGTACAGAAAGATCGGAACCGCCGTTCCGACGACGGCAATTCCCGCGATGATCATCCATTGCTCGCCTCCAGCGGGAACAAACAACTGACCCGAAAACAAGCCAAAGGCCAGACAGGAAAACGAGGATCCGATCATGGCATACCCCGCCAGCACGTCGGGCTCGATGGAACCGAGGGCCGCCCTACTTCCCGTGATGTACAGTGCATACCCCAGGGACGCCATCAGGATGAGCCCGATCCCCACCAGGTTCACCCCGGCTCCGTCCCCACCCACGATCAGCCCCACTCCGACCAGCGCCAGAACCAGCGCGATCAGCTTCCGACCGTTGATCGTTTCGTTCAAGAAAAGCATGGAAATGACGTACACGTAGATCGGATAGGTATAAAAGGCCAGGGCGGCGACCCCGGCGGGGATGTAAAGCACCCCCCAGAAAAACAACCCCGCAAACCCCGCCTGAAGGAAACCAAGCGCCAGGGCCATGAGAAGTTTACGCCCCCCGAGGCTCCGGAGCCGTCCCCACAACACCAGTCCGGCCCACATAATGAGGGTGCCGAGGATGTACCGGTAGGTCAGGAGGGTGATGGTGTTGAGCCCGGCCTGCTCGGCAAATTTTCCAAATATAGCCAGGGTTCCGAACCCGGCCGAGGCGATCAACACCAGCAGCACCCCGAGGGTGTGCCGGTTCACGGTGGACGCTCCCGTCGTTGAATATAGTGATCGAGAGAGCGAACCAGCCTGACCGGAAAAATTCAACCCTGGCCCGGTGTAACGAAAAAAATTAGTCGCGGATAACGATGATTTCTCCGTTTTCCACGTAGACGTAGGTGGCCGGACATCCCTCACAGTCGCGATACTCGTAACGGTTTCCGTAGATCAACCGACCTCCGACGGCCCGTTCCGAGTGCGTCTCTTGAACGTCTCCATGCGGTCCGGGACGTCCCCGGCTGCAGAACAATCCCGACTCACTCATGCCCTTGAACAGCTCCCCCTGTTCCGCCGCTGACCACTCCCGGTCGGACAGGACGTCCCGGCGTTCCAGTTCGTCTTTCAGGGCCTGACCCCCGGTTGCATGCCATTCGGCACATAATTCACGGGCGGTGAACCGGGAATAGTCGTCTTCCCCTTGCCCTGACGGGTCCGACCTCGCGGCCCCGCAACCGGTCAGCAGGACCAAAACGAGGACGATCGAAACCAATGCCAACAACCGGTCACCCGGCCTCTCGCGAACGGCGTCGATCGGGAGCCCCTCCCGTCGAATCGCGGTTTGGTCCGCTTCCTGTTCACGTTCTCCTCAAACGGTTCCACCTGTTTAACTGTTTACCCGACAGGATATCACGGCCGGTTCCAACCGGGAAACGCTTCCACGCCCGAGTTCGTCCCGGGAACAGTCTCCGGTGCCGGTTCAGTATACCACCACCCCCAAAGGGTCCCGTCCATTTCTGGGTGTATATCCGGTCACCGGCCGGGTTTTACGTTGCCGACTCGATATCAACCATGGTTCACCAATCGGATCCGAAGGGGCCGGATCGACGCTGGATACTTAAGCCGCTCCGGAAGGTGAGATCACCTCGGGGACACAAGTCGTGCCTCTGGCTCCGGTCAGTCCCTCCTCACCGAACAAGATGAGATAAGGTCGTATTTCATACGATCGGGACCCAATTCTTTCGAACCTCGGAACTCTTTGATCGCCTCCTCCGGATGGTCTACCCTGAGCTTATTGTGGTTCGACGATAGGAATTGAAAGGTGTCACCAAACTGGAAAAACCTTCAAATGTTCAGGGAGTGAGCACGTCATGAAACGATGGCTTGTTGTGCTGCTGGCCGTGGTTGTCGCCGCCGGTCTGCTGGTTCCGAACCCCTCCGAGGCACAGGACGATCCCTTCCGGGTGGCGTTTGTCTACATTGGACCGGTCGGAGACGCGGGCTGGACCTACTCCCATGACCAGGCCCGCCAGTACCTCGAAGAAACCATGGGGGACAACATAGAAACGACGTTCATCGAATCGGTGCCCGAAGTGGATTCGAAACAGGTGTTCGATCAGCTGGCCGCCCAGGGCTACGACCTGGTTATTGGGGCCAGTTTCGGGTACATGGACGCCATGGTGGAGGTCGCCAACCAGTATCCTGAAACGAGTTTCCTCCATGCGTCCGGGTTCAAGTCCACGGAAAACCTGGCCCCCTACCACGCCAAGGC
>CAYPTI010000050.1:0-3943 GCA_964413525.1 uncultured bacterium
TGCGAGGTGCAGGGTGCAAGGTGAAAGTGAAACCCGGGAAGACAGGAAATTGGGGAAAGGCAGTCAAATTTCGAAGGTCAAAGACGAATGTCGGAACATACACCCCTCCCCGTCATCATTCCGTACCCGAGCCCCAGCCACTCCTGCTATTCGGCGTTTGGTTCCAGGTTTCCGTGCACGTGCATGTCCATCTGCGGGTAGGGAATTCCGATGCCGGCTTCGTCCAGCTCTTCTTTGACTCGGTGGGTAATGGCTTGTTTCGTTTCCCAGTAATCCTCCGTCCGGGTCCAGACTTTGATGGTCCAGTCGATGGCCGAATCACCTAGGGAGTTCAGGTACACTTCCGGTTCCTTGCCCTGGAGGGGTTCGGGCTGAATCTCCCGGGCGACCGATTCCAGCACCTCTCGTGTTTCGTCCAGATCCGCGGGGTAATCCGTGCCCAGGTTGACGTCGACCCGGCGGATCGGGTGGAAGTTGACGTTCTCGATCGTCGAGCCGAAGATGTTCCCGTTGGGCACGATCAGCCGCCGGTTGTCCGGGGTATCGAGCGTGGTGGTAAACAGACCGATTTCCTGGACCGTGCCCGAGACACCGTTCACCTCGACCTTGTCACCGACCCCGAACGGACGAAAAATCAGCAGCATCACCCCGGCGGAAAAATTGGACAGCGTGCCCTGCATGGCCAGGCCAACGGCAAAACCCAACGCGGCAAGGATGGCCGTAAGGCTGGTTACGTTGATGCCGAACAGCCCCAGCACGGCCATGATCCCGACAATGAGTACGAGGTACCGGGCGGCGTTGGAAAAGAACTTGTTCAGGGTTTCGTCCAGGTTGGAGCGTTTCATCGATTTGTAGGTGGAGGATTTCACCCATTTGGCCACCATGAACGTGGCGACCAGCAGAACGAGCGCTCCGACCACTCGGATGCCGTAGTGGATGACGGTGTTGAGCACTTCGGGAGGCAGGTCGATTGAACCCATCGGATATCACCCTTCGTCGGCAGGATGAGGGAACAACGATTAAATGGTTTCAAACCGGAAACTTTGCCCGGGTTCAACTTGATTGGCAGGAAGCCGGTACCTTCGAGGCGAACTTGTTAAAACTGGTGCCGATAATAACCGTTTCTATCCCGACCATCCAGATCTCCCCGACAACCGGTCAGAGGGACGAACGACTTCCCCCGGCGGAATTCGGTCCGAGGGGGGTTCGGAACGGGCAAAGGTTCATGGTGGTACGGTCAAGGGATCAGAAGGGTTTGAACTCGATTCAAACCCCGGTTTATTCTATAATGGTTCCAAAACGGTACTGAAGGGAGATGAACTGGCATGGTCGATTTGTCGGTTAAAAATGTGCCCGAGGAATTGGCTCAACAATTGCGGGACCGGGCTGAGCGGAACAATCGGTCCCTGCAGGGAGAACTGTTAACCATCCTGGAACAATCGGTGAAGCCCAGCACGGCATCCCTGGAAGAGGTTCAGGAACGACTTGAGTCGATGGACCTCCGGACGGAGGACGAATCGGTTGAACTGATTCGGGAGCTTCGGGATGCCGGTTAACGTCGTCGATGCTTCGGTGATCGCGGCATGGTTGTTCGGGGAACCCAAGCAGCAGAAGGCGTACGAATTGATGCGGGACTCATCGCTTATGGCCCCGGGGTTGCTTCCCTATGAGCTGGCAAGCGTCTCCCGAAAAAAGTGCCTGAAGACTCCCGGGAAAGTGACTCAAATCAAGCAAGCGCTGAACTGGTTGTTCGAACTGGACGACCTACAATTGGTGGACGTCGATCACCAAGCGGTGCTGGAACTCTCACTGGAAGAAGACATTACGACGTACGACGCCAGTTACCTGCATCTATCCCGGGTGCTGGAGGTTCCGTTACTTACGTTTGACCGTAAACTTGAGGACAAAACCCGGTAATTCTTAGTCGGGTTGGTCGGTGGCGAGGGTTTTGAGGGGGGAGAGGATCCACAGCCGCATGCCGGGGTGCTGGTGCTGGAGATAGGCGTCCAGGAAGCAGAGGGCCGGGAACAGAAGCAGTGCTCCCACCAGCTGAAAGGAAGCGTACAGCAGGATCAGGCCGAGGATCAGGACTTCCACTCCGAAATCCCAGGCCCGTTTGGGGTTGTTCCCGAGGCGGGCGAAGAAAGCCGGTTTGATCGCGTAATCGTCGACGAGGAAGTACGAGATCATGATGCCGAAGGTAATCAGGCCTCCGAGCCAGCCCTGCCAGAGGGTGAGCAGTCCGACGACGATGGCGGTGGTGAACAGGGTCCCCAATCCCGGCACCAGCAGGTTCCCGAAGATGAAGAAGACGATGAGACCGAGGATTAAGTTCAGCCCGAACCCGGTGATGCCCGCCGTGTCGAGCACCGCCATGACCCCGACGAGCAGGCTTCCGAGAATGAGGTTGTAAACAAGGTTGAACAGCAGGTATTCCCCGAACAGGCGGCTGTAGCGTTCCAGGATGCGGGAATCGTGGCTGGAGCCTTCGGCCTGCTGGAGCAGGTACCGGATGGGATCGTAGAGGGCGGCCCCGATGCCGGTGAAGATCAGGAAGTTCAACGGCACGATAAAGGTGGAGAAAAACCGGTTGAAGTTGGTGAAGATCTGCTGGGCGTTCTCCTGAATGACGGCCATCGGGTCCACGGCGAAGGTAATTTCGTTCACGAACCGGTACAGCTCCGGGGAAGCGATCTGGAGGAGTTCCCGGATCCAGCCCAGGGTGGAGGGGTTGCGGGTGATTTCGTAAAACAGCGGGCCCAGAAACCAGCCAAGCAGGGCGATCAGACCCAGGAAGACGAACTGGATCAGGCAGGGGACGACCCCCCAGGCCCGTAGCGGCACGATGAAATGGAGGATCCGCTGGAACCGGCTGCCCCGAAACCGGCTCAGGAGGGTGGGGTTCTCCCCCGGGGACCGACCCGTCATGCGGTCCCACAGGTTGACCAGAAACAGGCTGTAGAAGATCCCCAGCAGCGCTACGCCCACCATCTTGCGAAACTGTTCCTGGAAGACCAGGGGGAGGAAGATCAGCAGGCCGATCCCGACCACGATCCACATCAGCAGACTGCGGGCTGACTCGGGATGAATCGTCTCTTGAGTCCGGTCGTCCACGGCTATTCCCAGCCTTCCCGTAGCTCGATGAGATCCGCCTGCAGGAGCTGAAGCTCCGAGCGTGATTCGCGTCGGGGGAGCCTGCTCTGGACCCCGGCCAGGTAATCGGACCAGGGTTCCACGACTTCCGAACCGGTCAGCCCTCGAGCGCCGCCGAACCACTGTTCCTCGGCCTCCCGCTGGAACGCTTGCGCCCGACCGAGAAGTTCCTCCTGCACGGACTCCAGTGCGGCCACTTCGGTTGCGAAGTCGTACTCCTCGGGGAGCGGGGAACTGATGGTCGGGTCCAGGGTCTCAAGAAACCGGTTGTACGAGGCGTTATCTCCGAACGTTCCCCCGCGTTCCAGCTGATCGACCGCCTCCGCGAGGGACCGAATTTGTTCCCGGAAGTCGAGCAGGTTGATCCAGGGCTGGAGGTTTCGCCGCAATTCAAGGGACCGGAAGGGTTCCGACTGGCGGAGTTGATCCTGGGCCTCCCGGAGACCGACCAGCTCCTCCCGCGAGAGAGCCCGGGATTCCTCCAGGTCGGGAACCTCCCGGATCCTGCCGATGCTCCAGCTTGAAAACCGGTTAAACGTTTCGGCCACTTCCTCGATCAGAACGGTCTCGAACAGGTCCCCCCGGATGGGTCGGTCGGTCAGATTTTCGTACCAGTTCACCAGGGGCTCAACCAGCGTGCCGGTGAGGTCGGTCAGGCGGTCACGATCCGGTTCCGTTTGCAGTTCGGCCGCCAGGGTCCGGCCCTCGCTCCAGAGAGTTTCGATGGATTCATCCCGGAGGAAGGGTTCCTCAACCCCGTCGCGGACCCGGCGGGATCCGAGTCGGAACC
>CAYPTI010000050.1:4043-12010 GCA_964413525.1 uncultured bacterium
CGGAGGAAGGGTTCCTCAACCCCGTCGCGGACCCGGCGGGATCCGAGTCGGAACCGTTCCACCAGGGCCGCTTCAAGCACGAGCCAGTCGGCCTGCCGGCGAAGTTCGTCCGGCAACTCTTCGATCGAGAAAAACTCCCGCAACCGATCGACGAGTTCGTCCCGCGTTTGTTCCGTGAGGTCGGACATCAGGTTCCGCACATCCACTCGGAGCTGGTTAAACCGCTGGTCCCGCATGGCCAGCAGGGTCTGATCCACCCAGGCCCCGTCGACCATCCCGAAGCCCCGGTCGGAGGAAATCTCCCGGAACAGATGGACAAGTTCAACGTAGCGTTCTTCTTCCTCCGGGGTCCGGGGCTGCCAGTCGGGTTCGTCCACCCGGGGAAGGGCGGAGGACAAAAATTCCTCCGTGATGATCCGCCAGGCGGGGCCTTCCACGGGGTTGGAGAGCCGGTTTTCGTCCAGGTTCGTGAGCAATTCGATCATGCGGTCATAATTCCGGTTGTTCAGGGTCTCCCCGAGAGCGGTCAGGGTCTGTTCGATGGTTTCCCTCCGTTCCCCGAGTTGCCGGATTCGCCGTTCGCCCTCCGGCTGGGCGGCGAGTAGGTCCTCGACGAGCTGCAGGTCCCGTTCATCGACCGCCGAGTCCGGATCGTGTTCCCGGCGGACCTGAACCCACAGGTGGATCGTCTCAAGCCGTCGGACAAATTCTTCATGGGGTTCGAGGGCCGGTTCCCGAAGAAGAACCCGGCGGCCGTCCGGGTGCTCCCGGAGGTCGGTTTCCAGGGCGAGGGCCTCGCGCAGGTGATCCCGCTGGATGCTCGACAGGGAAGGATCGAAGGACTCCCGAGCCAGGGGGAGGTCCTCCAGCAGGGTGGCGTACCAGTTCCGGAGGCTGGTGTGGAAGGACCGATCCAGTTGTTGGAAGGCCGAGGGGACGAACGGGAGTTCCGACCAGGGCCGGGACCGGAAGTACCGGGGAAGGTCATCGCGGAGCAAGCTGGATACGTCCATGATTTCCTCCACCATCTGACGGAGGGATTCGGGCTGATCGGAGGCTCGAAACGTGAACCGGGGCCAGCGTTCGGCGTACCGTTCCAGGAATCGTCCGACCTCCTCGGCCGAGGCGCCAAACAGCCGATCGCAACCAAGTTGGGCGAGGGCCCGGCACCGTTCGGGTCCGGCGTACCGGTTGGCGTACCGATCGATTAAACCGGCGGCGGTGTCGGCAGCGTTGACGAACCCCTCGACCGGCAACGTCGGATCCACGGGCAGGGTGCGGGCCCGACGAACGTCTTCCACGTCGTCAAGAAGGAGCGGCTGCAATTCGGACCAGTTCGGGAAGACCCGTTCGTGGAGGGGATGATCGAGAAGGTTCCCATAGGCTTCGACCTGCTGAGGAATTTGGTCCTCGGAGAGCTGGAGGGCGATCCGGCGCACCATCGCCCGATGGAGGTGAGAAGTCGTCAGTCGGACCCGATGGGCCTCGGTATCCGACAGGGACTGTCGAAGGTGAATGTGATCCAGTTCCTGATGGATCTGATCGAACGGGAAGGACCGCTCGGGATTGACTTCCAGTTCCTCCGACCGCCGGACCACTTCCTCGATGGAGTGATCCAGAAATTCCCTGAACTGTTCGAAGATCGGCTGTCCGTAGTGCATCAGGCCAACGACCAGCAGGACGACGGGAATCAAGATCAGGGTGGCGTTGAGAAGCAGCGACCAGAGTCCCCCGACGATCCTTCCGAGGAGGTTCAGACGTCGTCACCCCTCCAGTCCTCGATCCGCACGAAATGCTGAACGGGGGACCTGGAGCCGCTTCCGCCGGGTTTGGACCGGCTCTCAAACGGTTCGATCTCGCCGTCCCGCGCCGCCCTCGGCCGGAGGCTGACCAGGACGGTGTGAATTTGATCGTCGCCGGAGGGGTTCAGGAAGTAGCGTCCCACGCCGCCGCGGTTCTGGGGTTCAATGTCGGAGGCTTTAACGGCTCCGCGGGTGTCGTCTCCCCGGAGGAGCACCACGTGGTCGTCGCCGCCGGATCCGCCCCCGGCCAGGGGTTCGCCCTTTTTGGCGATAACTCCCTTGGCCTGCCGGCTGAGCGGACGGAGGTCGTCGGCGGGAAACCGGATCCCCCGGCCGTTCTCGGAGACCGCAAAGACGTCCTCCCCCTCCCGGAACGGGACCACGTCGACGACCCGGTCGTCCTCCTCGAGTTTGGTGAACTTGATTCCGCTGGGCCGGATGTCCCGCAGGTCCGCTTCGTCCTCCAGGTCCATCATCTTCACGTATCCATTGCGGGTAAAAATAAGGATTTTCTTCGTGTGAGCCGGAAGGAGGGAGACCGCTCCGGTGATGTTTTCGTTCACCTGCTGGACGGGAACCCCGCGCTCGTCCCGGGAGGAGTCGGGGATGTCCGAGACCCGGAAGCTGTAGGCGGTACCGGAGTCGGAGAACACCAGCCATTCGTCCAGGGTGGACGTCCGGACGAACAGACGGGGCGGAACCTCCAGATCCTCCAGCTCCCGGTGGTCCCCGTCCCGGCGCAAATAATCGTTCGGGTACCAGGCCACCGTGACCGGTTTGGATTCCTCCAGGTCCTCGAGTTCCAGGTCGATCTCGTCCTCCCGGATGGAGGTGCGGCGGTCGTCCCCGAACCGGTCCCGGATGTCCCGGAACCAGCCCTTGAGGACCTTCCCCCGGGCTTCCTTGCTGTCCAGCAGGCGGTCGTACTCCTCGATGTCCTCCAGGAGTTGATCCCGTTCCTGCTCGATCTCCATCTGCTGCATGCCGGTGAGGGACCCGATCCGCCGGTCCAGCACGGCGCGTGACTGGTCCTCGGTCATCTCAAACTCGTGTTCCAGCGCCTCCCGGGCCTTGGCCTCGGTATCGGACAGCTTGACGATTTCGATCACGCGGTCGATGTCGACCATGGCCTTCAGCAGGCCGCGGACGATGTGGAGCCGGGCTTCGGCGTCCTCCTTGCGCTGTTCGGTGTTGCGGACGAGGACTTCGTCCATGAATTCCAGGTAGCGATTCAGGATGTCGCGCAGGGGAAGCACTTTCGGGACGCCGTCGTCCAGCACCCGGAAGGAACAGCGCTGACGGGTCTTCAGGCGAGTCTTTTCCAGCAGGTTGTTGAGAATGACCCGGGGTTCCTTCTTGAGCCGGCACTCGACGACCAGCCGCATGCCCCGCCGGTCGCTTTCGTCCCGGACGGTGGAGATCCCGGGATCGTCGTCCGACTGAGCCAGGTCCACGATCTCGTCGACGAGGTCGCTTTTCTGGACCGAGTAGGGGAGTTCGTCGATGACCACGGCGCCCCGTTCGGGGCTCATTTGCTCGACGTGGGTCGAGCCGGTGAGTTCGAAGGATCCTTCCCCGGTGCGGTAGAGCTCCTCCCGGTCCTCGGGGGAGAGGAAGGCCTCGCCTCCGGTGGGGTAGTCCGGGCCCTGCACGGAGTCCAGCAGGGTGGAGTAATGGGCTTTGGGGTGGTCGACCAGGTGGATGGTGGCCTCCAGGATTTCAGTCAGGTTGTGGGGAGGAATGTCGGTGGACATGCCCACGGCGATGCCGCTGGCCCCGTTCACCAGGACGTTGGGGAAGGGAACCGGGAGGACCCGGGGTTCCTGTTCGCTGCCGTCGAAGTTGTCCTGCCAGGGGACGCCGCTGCCCTTCGGGTCGATGCGGGGGAAGAATTCCTCCGCGATCTCGGTCAACCGGGCCTCGGTGTAGCGCATGGCGGCGGCCGGATCGCCGTCCACGGAACCGAAGTTCCCCTGGCCGTCCACCAGCGGGTACCGCAGCGAAAAATCCTGGCCCATCCGGACCAGGGCGTCGTAGACGGCCCGGTCGCCGTGGGGGTGGTACTTGCCGAGGACCTCCCCGACGGTCCGGGCGCTTTTTTTGTGCGGGCTGTCCGGGACCAACCCCTGGTCCCACAGACTGTACAGGATGCGTCGCTGGACCGGTTTGAGGCCGTCCCGGACGTCGGGCAGAGACCGGTTGGTGATCACGCTCATGGCGTATTCGGTATAGGCCTGAGGGAGGTATTCGTTGACGGTCTGGTCCCGGACGCGGCTGTCGGGGGCACCCATGGAGAGCTCCTGCTGGTCCTCGCTCACTGGACGTCCCCCCAGACGTCCCGGGCCCGTTCCCGAATCAGTTCCCGGCGTGGCTGGACCTTCCGCCCCATGCAGGTGCTCACCATCTCGTCGGCCTGTTTCGCGTCGTCCACGGTGATCTTGATGAGGCGCCGGGTTTCCCGGTTCATGGTGGTTTCCCACAGCTCCTCGGGGTTCATCTCCCCCAGCCCCTTGAACCGTTTGATCTCTCCGTTGGAGAGGTCCTGATCCTCGCCGTAGAGGTATTCGATGTCGTCGGCGGTCTTCCGGTAATACAGCGGCGGGTCGGCCATGTAGAGGCGTCCCTCGTCGATGAGGGGACGAAACTGACGGTAAAACAGGGTCAGCAGGAGGCTCTGGATGTGGAGCCCGTCAACGTCGGGGTCCGACATGCAGATGATCTTCCCGTACCGCAGGTCCCGGGGGTTGAATTCGTCGCCGATCCCGGTTCCGACCGCGGTGATAATGGCCCGAATTTCGTCGTGTTTGAGAAAGGAGCTCGGGCTGGATTTTTCGACGTTCTTGATTTTGCCCTTCAGCGGGAGGATGGCCTGGTACTGACGGTCGCGGGCGCTCTTGGCGGAGCCGCCGGCCGAGTCCCCCTCGACGATGAACAGTTCGCCTTCCTCGACGTCGTTGCTGACGCAGTCGGACAGTTTGCTGGAGAGGGACATGTTGACGTCCCGGCCGGACTCCCGGGCGACGTCCTTGGCCTGCTTGGCGGCTTCCCGGGCCTTGGCGGCCTGCCGGGCCTTGCGGGCGATGGAGTCGGCCTGGTTGGGGTTTTCGGACAGGAACCGGTAGATGGCGTCGTAAAGTTCCGAGGACACCGGTCCGCGAAGTTCCTGGTTGCCCAGCTTGGCCTTGGTCTGGCCCTCGAACTGCGGTTCCTCCAGCCGCATGGAGACCACCGCCACCAGGCCCTCCCGGAGGTCCCGGCCCTGGAAGTTGTCCCGGTCGGTGACCTCCTTCACGGCCCGGGTGAGGGCGGTTTTGAAGGCCTGGACGTGGGCGCCGCCGGAGCCGGTCCGGACGTTGTTGGCGAAACTTTCGATCCGTTCGGTATGGGCGTTCTCGTCGTAGTTGAAGGCGACGTCAATTTCGAAGTCGTCGGTCTCCCGGCGGACGGAGAAGGTTTTCTCCAGCATCGGTTCCCGGTCGTGAAGCTGGCGTTCCAGGAAGTCGGTCAGCCCGTTTTCGGAGTAAAATTTGTGGGTCGCGGGTTCCTCCTCCCGCTCGTCCACCAGGGTGAAGACGACGCCCGGCAGCAGGAAGGAGAGGTTCCGCAGCCGCTCGATCACCTGGGTGGCCTCGATGGTAATGTCAGGAAAGATCTCGGGATCGGGGCGGAAGCGTATCCGGGTACCGGACCGGTTTCCGCCGTAGGATTCGGCTTCGACGGAACCGTCGGGTTCGCCCCGTTCGTACCGCTGGACGGCCCGCTGGCCGTCCCGGGTGGACTCGACCTCCATGAACTCGGCCAGGGCGTTGACCACGGAAGCCCCCACCCCGTGCAGACCCCCGGAGGTCTGGTAGGCCTCGTCGTCGAATTTTCCTCCCGCGTGCAGGCGGGTGAAGACAACCTGAAGGCTGGAGATTTCCTCCTCCTCGTGTTCGTCGATGGGCACCCCGCGGCCGTCGTCCACGACTTCCACCACGCTGTCGGGTTTCAGGGTGACGGTGATCTCGGAACCATAACCCGCCTGGGCTTCGTCGACCGCGTTGTCGACCAGTTCCCAGATCAGGTGGTGGACGCCGTCGGGACCGGTTGTACCGATGTACATGGCCGGACGTTTGCGTACGTGTTCGAGGTCTTTGAGGACCTGAATGTTTTCTCCGGTGTATTCTGAACTCATGCGAGACCTCCCTGAGCAATGCTGCGTAGGATAGGATAGCAAGCCGATTTCGTCATTGTGGTGCGTCTCCTGGAGTGATGCGTTCAGCGTCGTCGGCCAGGGCGTAGGGGCGGCAACCGTTCGGCCGCCGGCGGGGTTTGGAACGGAAGCGGATCCCTCCTTGCACAGCCCCGGAAACAATAGAAGAGGCCGCGATCCGAGCCACGGGCTTCCTCTTCCACGGTTATTGTACGACAGCCCCGACGTACAGAATAACAAGATAACAGGGAAGGGCGGGATTCGAAATTCCGGGCATCCCGACCGGTCGACTCGGTACTCCGGAGTGTTCGCGGCGTTCTTCCGGGCGCGGACTCCCTGTTACAATCCATGGATTGTAAACGACGGGACCCGGATCCGTTCGAACCGGGAGCGTGATTTTACCCACGACCAAGAGGTGGATCCGAATGGGGTGGTTGTTCTGGGTGATCGGGGTGCTGCTTCTGGTGCCGGCGGCGCCGGTGGCAGCCTGGGGGCCGGGCATGCACCTGGACCTGGGGCTTCGCTTGCTTGAGATGAGTGCTCTGAGCGGAGGAGTACTGGAGTTGCTCCGCCGCCATCGGACGGTGTTCCTGTACGGGAGCGTGGTGGCCGACGTGGTGGTGGGGAAGGAACTGGTGAAGTACGAGGAACACAGTCACAATTGGGAGGTGGCGGCCCGGCTGGCCCGGTCGGCCAGGGACGACCCGGACAACGCCTTCGCCCTGGGATACTGGACGCACCTGGCGGCGGACACGGTGGCCCATAACATTTTTGTCCCGAGGCAAATATTTCTCACCGCCTCCAGCCGGAAGTTCGGCCACGGGTACTGGGAGTTGCGAGCCGAGAGCACGGTGGGGGAGGACACCTGGGGGTTGCTGGACGAAGTCACCTCCGGTTCCCACGACCGGCAGCACGCCCTGTTGAAGGACGCCATCCGCCAATCCCCCCTTCCCATCTCCTGGAGTCGCTGGATTCAGCGGGGTTTTCTTTCCCTCAGCGGCGTCCGGCAATGGAGACGGATGGTGGAGTGGCTGGATCGGGTCAGCCGGTACGAATTGCCGTCGGACGAGATGGATGAGTACCGTCAACTTTGCCTGGAACGGATGGTAGACTCAATCGGAGACGCGGACCGGCGGTCGGCGGTGATGAAGGCCGATCCGACCGGGGGATCCCTGGACCGATCCATGGTGATCGCCCGCCAGGAACTGCAGAGACGGATCGCCCAGGGGGAGCTTTCCAGTTCGGTGATGGAACGGTTTGAGGAGTCGGTGTTTCCGGACCTCGTCTCGTCCAGACCTCCCGGAGGGGATGAGTCGTGAGTTCGCGCTGGAATTCGCTGGCCGAAGGAACTCGGACCGAGGATGCCGAGGAGGTCCGTGACCGGCTGAGGAACGCCGGGTTGCGCGGGGAACTCAGCCGGCCGGACGGTGGGGACGACAGGTGGATCGTGAACGTTCCCGCGAACCAGCATGCCCGGGCCCATCGACTGATCCGTGGTTCCCCGGCGGAAGAAACGTTGCTCCCGCTGCCGGAATCGGACGGGTCCGGCGGGTCGTCCCTGTGGTCCCACGTCAGCCGGTTTCTGGTGCCGCTCGCGGTGGTGATCGGGTACATCCTCGTCGCCATCGTTCTGGTGGCGGGGTTTGGGTGGTTGTTCGGATAGCCGGCCTCCGGAGTGAATTCACCTCCCGTATCGAGTCGGCAAAACCAAATCCGGTCGGAGACCGAATCTACACGCCAAGATAGACGTAATCGAAAGGTTGATGGGTCATGGAAGCACGTCCGACCCCCGAACCCGAGCGGAGTCTCCTGCTCACGATCGACGTTCAGCGGGACGTCAGCCTCCCCGGGGCCCCCTTCGAGGTGGAGGGAACCCATGAGGCGGTTCCCCGGATGGAACGGTTGGTTACCGCGTTTCGTGATCGGAACCGGCCGATCGTTCACGTGGTGAGGCTGTACAGAGCGGACGGATC
>CAYPTI010000051.1:0-11858 GCA_964413525.1 uncultured bacterium
CCGGCTACCTCTGGTTAACCCTGGGCGGTATCCTGCTGGTCCTGTATCCGGGAGCCCGGGCCGGGTACGTATACGACTCCGTTCTCCACGCCGTCTTCCTGGGGTTCGTCTTCTCGATGATCTTCGGCCACGCCCTGGTCATTTTTCCCTCGGTGGTCGACCTGCCGGTCGCCTACCACCCCGCCCTCTACGTACCTCTGGTGCTGCTTCACGGAAGTCTGATCCTCCGGCTGACGGGCAACGCCATGACAGCTCCGTCCCTTCGCATGCACGGCGCCGGGCTCAACGGCCTGTCCATCGTCCTGTTTTTGTTGATCCTTTTGAGTTCCCTTTTCCTCAAGCCTTCGACCTCAAGGGCCGGTTCCGGCAACTGACCGTTCTTCCTCTTTGTTCAACCGGTGCCGGGAGGACGAAACCATGGTTGCGTGTGGAATCGAACTCCGAACGGGTTTGCTCCCGTCAAAACAAATCCAATCCGTCCTGTTCCATCAGTGAACTACCGCCTCGCTATCGACCTCCCGATCCGGCCCGAAAAGCTTCAGCCCACCGGAAATTAAAGTACATGCTACACTCAATATGACGAAAACCACGAATCCACGAGCGTATCCGATGGCCCCGTAATAATCCGTAAAAAGTCCAAGAATAGGTAAGATCGCCAGGGTTCCTGCCCCACCAAGACCACCAATCCAACCTGATGCTCCCCCGACTGCATCGGGAACATAGACAGGAACCAGTTCAAAAACGGCCGCATTGGCGATACCCATACCCGTTCCCAGTATCATCATGCCAACGAAGGCGAGGTTCCTTCCCGAAGCAATCGTCAAGATCAACGCTCCAATTATCATCGTAAAAAAGCTTACAACTGCAATAAGCTCACCACCGAAACGATCACTAAGACTCCCCCCGGGGATTCGTATTAATGAACCATAAACCACGAAAGTTCCCGCCAGGAGACCTGCCGTGGTGAGACTCATCTGATGGAAGGACTTCCAATAAATCGGAAACCAGGCTGCAAGGGCAGTAAACCCACCACCAAACGAAATGGTGTATAGAAAAACCAGTAACCACGTGTACTTATTGAGTGCAGATTTCTTCAGTGAAGTCCAGCTGTCTTTAGAAGGGATTACATCCTGGTCGTAATGCCTGGAGATTTTGACAGCTTCCGGTCGATCCATGCCGTCGCCGATTAGTTGAAAGTAATATGAATCGACAGCGTAGTAAGCGTAAAAGACAGTCACGATGACCATGAAACCCAACCAGCTCATGTAGGCTCCTGTAAGGCCAATCGCGCCAATCAACACAGGAATCAGGTAATTAAAAATGCCTGGACCAATATTGCCCGCACCGGCAAAAACTCCAAGTGCATATCCCTGACGGTGACTTGGGTACCAGTATGATGTCGTCGGAATTCCAACCGAAAACGTGGCCCCGCCAGCCCCGGCAAACAATCCAAAAACGAGCAGGTAAGGGTAAAGATCCGAACCAAAATTATCTGGATAAAATAAAAGAAGTGTAACTGCCAATCCCACCATACCGATAATGGTTAATCCAAGCAGAATCAAAAAGGGAATTTTCCCACCAATTTTATCGACCCAGGCCCCGAACGGTATTCGGAGAATTGCCTTACTCAGGTGGGGAGACGCCTCCAGAAGGCCGAGCATCACCCCGGTCAATCCTAATGCTTCCTTAAAGATCGGTCCGGCAACCCCATAAAAGACAATCGTCGAGAGACCGGCAAACAATCCTAACGTCGACGTATATAATCCCAGCCGGGGACTTCCCTCTAAACCGTGTTTCGATTCCCAATCGACATTATCTGTTGACATTGAACCCCCTCCAAACAAACAAACCAAATAGAAATGGACTTATTTGTGTGTATAGACTCGGGAGATCCTAACCAAGTCTTCGGGGAATTCTGAATGCCTTCAGGTTGGGATCATACCGTCCTCCAAGTCCAGCGTTTTCACGTCAACCTCTCGAACCGTGATCATAATCCTTCTGCCGACGATCGTTTGGATCATCCGCTCCAAATCGTTGATGGTTTTTTCGGTATGACTCTATATAGTCTCAGTCCGGTCATGTCGGTGCAGAATTGTTTTGATTGTGCCGGCCACCAATTGGGAGACTCCCGTGAAAAAGAATATTGAAGAGGAAATAAATGGCGGAAAGGGCAGAAAGCGAAATTTTCCGAGCGAAGAGATAAAAGCCATTTTGACATCGTTGTTACGCAGGCAACGAGGCTCACCGACCCGTTGTTCGCCATCCACCCGTCAGGAGGAGCCGGAGGACTGACGGGGGCCGATGTCGTCGGGTCGCCACTGCTCTCGAAATTGAACCGAACGGCGGTGGATGGCCTCCAGTTGATCGTCGGACAATCGCTCCTGCAGGGCTTCAAAAATTTGCTGCTCCTCCATCTCGGCATGTGCCTTCAATCGCTCCCCCATCTTGTGGACCAGTTCGGTTGGCTCGTCGGAATCCTCCAGAGCATCCCGGAGTTCGGTGACTTTGTCCCGCAACCAGGCGTGATCGTCCAGCATCCGGCGCAGGTTTTCGTCCCCGGTCACCGGACCCAGCCGGGAGACCACCGGCAGGATCACGATCTCCTCCTCGATAAAGTGAAGATCGGCGTGATCCTCCCAGAACTCCAGGAATCCCTCGGCCGCCTCGTCTACCGTGTACTCGCCCTCCTCCGTCCCGGCTTCCCGGAGGTACTTGGCCTGCCGGAGAGCCGGCAGGTGATCGCGGGAAAAATCCGCCAGCGCTTCGTGTCGTTTCATAACTGAATAGAACCCCCATATTGACCGACTGGATCGGAGCCTTGATTTTGGCCCGTGCAATGCGTTGCTTTGTTACGCATTATTCGAACGTGTCTTCAAACAATTGTTTCATCGCCTTCCAGGAGAGCCGATCGGCCCGCCGGTTATACGCCTGGCCGGTGGAGGGTTCGTCCCCGGCGTTCTTCTGCGTGAAACTGTGGACGGCGTTGCTGTAAATCCGAACGTCCCAGTCGGCATCCGTCCGGTTGAATTCGTTCCAGAAGGAAATCAGATCCTGCTGGGTAACATTGGGATCCCGGGCTCCGTGATGGACCTGAACGGCGGTGTTGACCGGGCCGGTTTGGTCCGGGTTCGGGGTACTCAAGCCGCCGTGGAAGCTGACGACCGCGTCCAGGTCGACTCCGGACCGGGCAAGTTCAAGCACGCCGGTGCCGCCGAAACAGTACCCGATGGCCGCCAGGTCGTCTTCGTCAACCCGCTTTCGGGAACGCATAAAGTCAAGACCGGCGATTAGCCGGCGACGGTACAACCGGCGGTCCTCCCGAAACGTACCCGACGCCAGGGCGGCTTCATGGCTGGTCGCGGGCCGGGTGTCCGCCCCGTACACGTCGGCGGCGAACCCCACGTAGCCCAGCTCGGCCAGCTGGCGGGCCCGCCGACGTTCGTACTCCGTCAGGCCCTTCCACTGGTGGACGACCATCACCCCCGGTCGGGGGCCTTCCACGGCCTCGTCATACGCGACGTATCCCCGGAGTTCCTCCCCCTCGTGGGTATAGTGGACGGTTTCGGTTCGGACCTCCGCCCGAACCGCGGTCCCAAATCCGTGGACCATGATCCCGACCAGCAGCACCAGCATGAACCAGCCTGTCTTTTCCACGGGGATCACTCCTGCGAATCGTGGTATTCCGACCGGGATCTCTGTCGATCCCGAGGCAGTTCATCGGTTTCCGGATCGACTTCGAGGATGAGCCGGGAACTGCTCCCGTAGGTAAAATAATTGTAGACCCAGGAGAGGAACACGGCCAGTTTGTTGCGGAATCCGATCAGCTTCGCAATGTGTAAAAAGACCCAGAACACCCATGCTACGTAACCCGTGATGGTAAAGTCCTCGGAAAGCTCCACCACGGCCGCGTGACGTCCGATCGTGGCCATCTGACCGGGATCCCGGTAGCGAAAGGGACGGGTCGGTCCCCCGGACTCCAAACTCTTGATCCGGTTCGCAACATAGGTTCCCTGCTGGATGGCCACCGGGGCCAGCTGCGGAAGCCGATCGCCGGCCTCGTCCGTGGCTCCGGACATATCCCCGATCACGTAGACCCGGTCCCATTTGGGGACGGCCAGGGTATCGTCCACCTTGATCCGGCCTCCACCAACCTGTTCGAGATCCAGTTCACCGGCCAGAGGATTGGCCTTCACTCCCGCCGCCCAGATCAGCGTTTGGGTCGGAACCGAGGATTGGTCTTCAAGAAAGACCCGATCCTCGGAGATTTTCTCCACGGTGGTTTCGAGCCGGACATCCACACCCCGCTCCTCGAGCTGTTGGCGAGTATACTGCTGGAGTTCGGGAACGTAGGGATCCAGCAGATTGGGTAGCATTTCCAGCAGGATGACCCGGGCCCGATCCACCAGCTCGTCGGAGTAATCCAACCGAAGAACGTTGTCGAACAACTCCATCAGGGCTCCGGCGGTCTCAACCCCGGTCGGTCCTCCACCAACGATGACAAAGGTCAGGGTCCCCGGATCGATCCGATCGGGGTTCCGGGAGGCGTACTCAAACTGCCGAAGGATCCGGCTTCGAAGTCGAACGGCGTTGGCGAGGTTCTTGATCTCAAACGCATGGTCCTCGGCTCCCTCAACTCCGAAGTAGTGAGTCGAAGCCCCCACGGCCAGCACCAGGTAGCGATACTCCACCTCCGACCCGTCCTGCATGACCACCCGGCGCCGATCAAACTCCACGTCAACCACGGTGTTCATGGCAAACTCGACGTTGTCCTGATGCTTGAAGACGTCCCGGACGGCGTGAGCGATGTCCTCCGCCCCGAGCCCCGCGGTGGCCACCTGGTACAGAAGCGGTTGGAACGTGTGGTAGTTGTGGCGATCCACGAGCAGGCAGTGAAGGTCCGTACCGCGAAGCCCGGAAACCGCGTGAACGCCCCCGAACCCGGCCCCGACCACCACCACATCATAGCGGTCGGCGTCGTCAGTCATGCTGCCGGATTTCCCCGACTGCCGGATTCATTACGGGCGCGGGAGGTCGGCGGACGAACGGAGAACGGATCCACTTCTCACCTGGAAAGAACTGACCGACTGACCAGCCGGTAGACCTTGGGGGTGAGCTCCCAGACCAGCAACAGGGCTCCGATGATGATGAGGGTGTCGCCGGGCAACCGTAACTCGTTTAAAAGGAGAATGAGATCCTCCTGGTAAAAGGACACCGAACGGGCCGCCGCGTAGCTTTCCGTGATCACCCGGTTGAGCTGAATCACGCCGATCGGAATGACCGAGACGGCCAGCATGATGAACAACCCGACGTTCGAGGTCCAGAAGACCGCCCAGAGGTTCCACTCACTCCAGCCCTCCGGCACGGCGTGCCGGATCGCGTAGATCATCATGCCCAGGGCCAGAAACCCGAAGGCGCCGAAGAAGGCCGCGTGCGCGTGAGCCACCGTGAGAAAGGTTCCGTGCTCGTAGTAGTTGATCAGCGGTGGATTGATGAGCAGTCCCAGGATGGCCGAACCAAGGAACTGCCAGACGGCCGAGGCCACAAACAGGTAGAAGGGGACCCGATGGACGGTTTCGAGTTCGGTTTGAGCCTCCCGTACGGTCTGCAGGGCGCTGATCAGGAGCAGAAACAACGGCAGGACTTCCAGCGAACCGAAGATGCTTCCCAGCGAAATCCACAGGGTGGGTTCCCCGATCCACCAGAAGTGATGCCCCACCGACAGCAGACCGGCGAAGATAATAATGAATCCTTCCAGGTACATGCTGCGGGTGACTTCCTCCCGGTCGACCAGGCCCACGCCCGCCAGGAACCAGCCGGTCACCAGCAACTGGAAGAAGGCAAACACGCCCTCCACCCAGGCGTGGACCACGTACCAGCGCCAGTAGTCCACCAGCACCCAGTGACTCTCCGGCGAGGAGTACAGGAAACTCGCAAAGAAGAAGAGCGTGATGGCTCCCCCGATGATTAACAGCAGATTCAGGAACGGGCGCCACTTGACCTCCGCGTCCTTGAGCACCGAGATGAGGATGAGGAACCAGATCACAAACCCGATGCCGATCCCCCAGCGCCAGAGCCGGCCCATCTCCAGGTACTCGGTGCCCTCCGTCCCGATCAGGCTCCAGTACTCCCCGATCCAGCCCTGCATGCTGGCATACACACCAAGCAGAGTCCCAACAATCGAAACCGTCACCAGGACCACCGAACCGAGGGCCACGGGCTTGTGCCAGGACTTTTCCCGGCCGCCGATCTGGAGGGCCCCGTACAGGGTGGCGGACATCCAGGTCCCGACCACCCAGAGGATGGCCATGGCGGTGTGCCCCGTCCGCACGGCCCGGAAGGGCAAGACCTCCAGCCGGGTCGTGCCGAACAGCTCAAACAGTCCGTAGAAATCCTCCCGGCCGGCGTAGGCGTTGGCGAGGTATCCGCCGGCCAGGGTCTGAAGGAAAAAGATAAGCGCACAGCCGAACAACAGCACGACGGTCAATTTCTGCAGGAAGGTCAGGCTTCCGGTTTCCCGCTCCTCCAGGGGCGGCAGGGCCTCGATCGGTTCGAGTTCGAGGAAGTAATTGACCGTGATTAGGACGAACGTGATCAACAGAACAATGGCGATGGTCCAGACCGTCCAGCCGACGGTCGTCGAACTCGGGACCATCCCCAGTTCGGCGTCCGGGGGCCAGTTGTTGGTGTAGGATAGGTTGGAACCGGGCCGATCCAGCAGACTGAACCAGGTCGTCCACCCGACGAAGGCGGCGAGATCCTCCACCTCGCCGGCGGGCACCGTCCCGGCCGGAACCCCGATCTCCGGGTGCCCCTCCGTGAATCGGTTCCGGTAAAAATCAACGAAGTCCCGGTGGACGTCCGCGGCCGCACCGGGTACAAACCCGGTGCCGTCCTCGTACCGAACCTCATCGAGCGCCCCACGAACCTCGACGAGAATGGCCTCCCGTCGCTCCGGACCGAGCTCATCCCCCTCCACGCCGTAGCGGGACTCCCCGAATCGGTCAATCAGCCGTTCCTTCAGAAAATCAAGATACTCCGCCGTGTAATCCGGACCGAAGTAACTTCCGTTCCCCAGCAGCGTCCCGTAGCCCATCAGGTTGTACTTCTGGAACACCGCCTGTCCCCGTTTGATGTCGGAATGGGTGTAGAGGACCTCCCCCTCGGTGGTAGTCACGTTCTCCGGAATGGGGGGCAGATCGTCGTAGGTATGGCGGGTTCCCCAGGCCAGGACGAGAACCGAGATGACCAGCGACACCGCAAGGATGATGTTCGCCTGCCTGATGGAAATCCGGATCATGGCCTCACGACTCCGTGATGGGCGATACGGATCGTCCAACTCCCCGTCGCCGGAACGAACAAACTTCGCAGCAACGAACCAACGACGGCCGGGGAACGAGGTTTAAGAAACCCTGATTCGATCTCGAAAGATCGATTGAGCCCAGCATAGGACAGAATGGGCAGAGAACGAAGTCAATCCTCGATCCCGTTGTCTCGTTCGATGGGAGCGAGTTCCAATCAGGGGGCTGGAAGAAGCCGTGTCAGGAGACCCGGGAACCGGAACGGTCCCGTCCGGAGCAACCATCAGGTCCGATCGCAATCGGGTTCGGTGACAGTCAGTACACCGATTCCCCGCGGACGTCGCTTTTCTCGATCGGGTTGTAGATCTCCTCGTTTGGGCCGCCCTCGACGTGGATCCGGCCCTCGTAGACCAGCAACGAGAGAGCGGCGTCCTCCAGATCCTGATCGGTCAGGGCCGCGCCCCGGGCCAGCACAAGGAGGGACTGGGTGGTGTTCCCGAACCCGCTCAGCTGCCGTTCCTCCACCCCATCGGATTGCTCAGGATCGGCAAGGGACTCCCTCAGGTCCTGGATAAACCGGTCCAGCTCCTGTTCGAGGAATCCCTCCCCCCAGGCCTCCCCGGGCAGGTGATCAAGCTGATTCACGAATCTACCGCGGAAGGAAGGATCGAAACGGAGCAGTCCCGAGGGCGAGAAAAGAATAATCCGGTGCCGGGAACGTGCGGCTCCGGCAGGAGGTTACGCTCCATCGGGCCGCTTGTCCTCCTGGTGCCGGTCCAGTTTCCCGATTAACTCGTCGTCCACGTGGGTGGATATCGGCACCTCAACCACGGAGAGTTCTCCCGAATGAACAATCTCCGGCAACCGATTACGGATGTCGGAAGCGGTCTCCAGACGATGGGCATTGATGTTGAAACTTTCGGCATAGGCCGTGATGTCAGGGTTGTCGAACCGGGTGGAAACCGATCGCCCCCGGTTCATGGATTGCTTCCAGCTGATCAGACCGTAGTCGTCGTCCCGGAAGACAATGTTGGTGTACGTCGCTCCCACCCGTTTGGCGGTTTCCAGTTCCTGGGAGTTCATCAAAAATCCACCGTCTCCCATGGCGCTGACGATGGTTCGTTCCGGTTCCGCCAGGGAAGCGGCGATCCCCCCTGGCAGTGCAATGCCCATGCTCGCCAGCCCGTTGGAAATGATGCAGCCCCCCGGGCAGCAGGTCATGAAATTTCGCGCGATCCACATCTTGTGACTTCCGACGTCGCTGATCAGCAGGGAGTCGTCGTCCATGGTCCGGCGAAGTTCATTGATCACCCCGGGTGTGGTCGGTCGGTCATCCGAGGCAAGGTCGTAGCTCTCAATATCTTCTCGAATCCGCTCCCGAACCGGACGATACCAGTCCGGTTCAAATTCCGCCTTCCGATCCGACAACCGCCGCTTGATCCTCTTGAGCACGCCGGGGCTGTCACAGATGAGTTCCACTTCCGGTTGATAGTGGGTATAGACCTCGGCCGGCTCAACATCGATATGGACGATTCGTTTCTCCTGGTCGGGATTCCAGAACTCCGGGGCGTATTCGGCGATGTCGTATCCCACCGTCAGGATGAGATCGGCCCGGTCGACCGCGTCCATCACGTAATCGCGGAACCCCAGGCCGAGGGCGAACAGCGATCGATCGCTGCGGTCGTCCGCCGCTCCCTTGCCCATGAAGGTATGGGCAATCGGAATGTCGAACCGGTCCACGAGCGATCGGAGTTCCCGGGCGCAGCGGGATCGAATAGCCCCGTTCCCGGCGATGATCAGCGGCCTCTCGGCCTTGACCAGCAAGTCCATGGCTTCGTCGAGAGCTCGCTCGTCGGCGGACGGGCGGCGGACCGTCCTTGGCGGAATCGGTCCGATGGTGCTCTCCTGTTTTGCCACGTCCTCGGAAAGTTCGATGTGCGTGGCCCCGGGCTTTTCCGCCTCGGCCAGTTTAAACGCCTTGCGCACGACCTCGCTGGTTACGGACGGATCGGATATCGCGCTGTTCCATTTCGTGATCGACTGGAACATATCCACCACGTCGAGTTTCTGGTGGCTCTCCTGGTGGAGCCGTTCGAGGCTTCCCTGTCCGGTGATGGCCACGAGAGGTGCCTTGTCCAGGTTCGCGTCCGCGACCCCGGTCATCAGGTTCGTGGCACCGGGTCCAAGGGTCGACAGGCAGACGCCCGCGTCTCCGGTGACCCGTCCCCAGAGGTCCGCCATGAAGGCGGCGCCGAGTTCGTGACGGGTGGGTACGAACTCAATCGGGGACTCGTCCAGGGAGAAAAGCAGATCCTCGTTCTCCTCCCCGGGAAGCCCGAACACGTACTCGACGCCTTCCGACTCCAGACACTCAACCAGTCGATCCGAAACTTTCAATCCGGTTCCTCCGTCCCTGACTTGATTCTATCACAAATAGCCTGAATCAACGCAGGATGAAATCCCTGTTCCCGAAGGTGCCAATTACCTCGGAGGGTTCCGGGACGGGACCGGATACTTCACCAATCGGGATGCTGCCGGATGGTTTCCCGGTGGGCCTGGTGGCAGGAAACACAGCCTCGCTGGATTTCTATGTACGCTTCAGCCACCCGGTTAAAATCCTCCTGCCCGGCGGCCTCCCTCATTTCCACTGCCTGCCGATGAACCCTCTGATCGTCCTCCACAAAGGATTCAAACCGATCCGGACCCAAAATTTGCTTCAGGGTCTGAAGTTGTCGATCCGGAATTTTTGGATGGTTGGCGATCTGATCGGCGGCGTTTTCCATCAGGTCAAAATCATGACGCCACAAGCCGGTACCGGCCGCCTGCATGTTCTGCTCCAGCTGGATCATGATTTGCAGCAGCGGAGCGGTATCAGCTTCCAGCTCCACGACGGACTGTCCGGCGGGTTCGGAACCGGACCGATTCGATTCCGGTTCGGAAGCAGGTGGATCGGTCGGCGAGGAGCCGCAGGCCACCAGCAAGAGGGGAAGCAGGAACACGAGAATCCATTTCAACCGTCCGGAGTTCATAACCGATCACCCGATCGTCCAGCGGTTTTCTCCGGGGGGAAACCATTCGTAGGTACGATAGATGCTACTCCGTCGAGCACAGGAGCAGAAAAACGAACGGGGGGCTCGAATTCGGACTCTCCGATAATTCCTGATGCGATCCCGGATCGCAAGACGACCCGTTGCCGCCCCTCGAAGTATCGGGAAAACCAATTGTCCGTTCAACCGCGGTCCCGGGCTTATCGTTCCCCTGGATCGAACGGCCGGTCAGCGGATACGGTTGGATTTAGCTGTTCTGACCTCGACTGGAGGGCTCCCCGTGACCAACTTAACCATTAAGACCAAGCGCATTTACGAGGATCCCGGACCGGAGGACGGTTACCGGGTGCTCGTGGATCGACTGTGGCCCCGAGGAGTCTCAAAGGAGGAGGCCCGGCTGGACGAACGGGCCAAGGAGCTGGCCCCGACGGATGAGTTGCGTCAATGGTTTGACCACGATCCCGAGCGGTGGGAGGAGTTTCGCCGGCGGTACCGATCGGAGCTGGCCGACCGGCGGGAGGCCGCACGCGAGCTGCTTGACCGGGCGGATTCAAGCGAGGATCGCGTGACGCTGCTGTACGCGGCCCGGGATCGGGACCACAACCACGCCCTCGTCCTCCGTTCGTTCCTGCAAAAATTGCAGAACGAGACCGGAGGGGAATAGACGACTCACAAACCGGAGGGGCCAGGCGGCCCGATCTCCCCCCAAACCCCGGACGCGGTATCACATTGGGTGAATCCATCCGGGTCAGGCGGAAGAACGGACCGGGTCCCTCGGAACCCTCGGGTCAGGAACCGGTTTCGATCGGCACCCCGACGGCGTTGCCCCACTCGGTCCAGGAGCCGTCGTAATTCTTGACGTTCTCGATCCCGAGCAGGTACTTGACGACGAACCAGGAGTGGCTCGACCGCTCGCCGATGCGGCAGTAGGCGATGGTTTCGATGTCCTGATCGATGTCGCCGTAAATCTCCTTCAGCTCGTCGAGTGGTTTGAACCGGCCGTCCTCGTCCACGGCGCTGGCCCAGGGGATGTTGGAGGCGCCGGGAATGTGGCCGCCCCGCTGGGCTCCCTCGTCCACGCCGTCGGGAGCGATCTTCTCGCCCGAGAACTCTTCCGGTGAGCGGACGTCCACGAGGTTCGCGGTTCCCGCGATGTGCTCCCGAACGTCGGGCTGGTAGGCTCGAAGGCTCTCGTCGGGGTCCGGGAGGTCGTAGGAGGTGCTGAGCACCGACGGTTCGGATTGGGTCGTCGGCCGATCCTCGGCCAGCCAGAGGTCCCGACCGCCGTCGACCAACCGGACGTCCTCGTGGCGGTAGTACTTCAACTGCCAGAAGGCCCAGGCGGCAAACCAGTTGTGGCTGTCTCCGTACAGAATGACGGTCGTGTTTTCGTCGATGCCCGAGGACTCAAGCAGCTCTTCAAACTCGTCGCGCGGGGACAGGTCACGAGTGACGGAATCGCAAAGATCCGTCCCCCAGTCCCATCCCACCGCCCCGGGAATGTGGGCTTCCT
>CAYPTI010000052.1:0-11837 GCA_964413525.1 uncultured bacterium
GCCGCCATTGCCCGATACGACCTGGACGACAACGTGGTGCTGCCGTAAGGACAGTCGAAAGTCGAATGTCAAAAGTCAAACGGTAAACCCTCTTACTGCGTCATTCCGGGCAAGCGAACGCAGGGAGCGCGACCCGGAATCCATAAATACAGTTGGAAAGTTTTAAGGTTGGAAAGTTGTAAAGATTAAACGTGGTGCGAGCGAAGATGTGGATCACCCCCACCCTGAGTCCCTCCCCATCAAGGGGGAGGGAAATGTGCTCGAATAGGGCACATGGATCCCAAGGTCGGAGCCTTGGAATGACAGGGAAACCCGGTCAAACGTTGAAAGTTAAAGGTCGAAAGTGAAACCCAGGGAAAATGGGGGAACGACAGTCTGTAGTCGAAAGTTGGTGGTCTGAAAATGCGGTCGAATGTCCAAGGTCTAAAGTCGAAGGGCAAAAACTAAACCACTGGAAAGACGGGAAGGAAAAACGGTCGAACGTCGAAGGTCGAAGGTCAAACGTCGAACGGCAACAGACTGACGACGAACCACTTCATCTCTTCAATCGAGGGAGGATCCCGTTATACTTAATAACTTGGTCTGAACGAAAGGTGATCGTCCCCGGGTCCTCGGGGACGTGAGCCGAAAGAAACCGTCCTAATGACATGCCGTTCGGAGGAATCATTATGTTATCGGGAGTTTTGCTGGTTGTTCACGTTCTGGTCTCGATCCTGCTGATCCTGCTCGTGTTGATGCAGTCGGACCAGAGCATGAACCTGTCGGGAATGTTCGGAGGGGCCTCTCAGTCGGCCCTTGGAAGCCGGCCTCAGTCCATGCTTGCCCGGATGACCATCATCCTGGGCATCGTGTTTGCCCTGACCTCGATTTACTTTGCGCTTATAGGAAGCACCGAGCCGGTGTTCGGACCTGCCCAGGGGCAGCAGCAGGCGGTCGTTATCCAGGAGGTCGACACACCGGATTACGGATCGGTTATCGACCATTCGTGAGCGACCGTTGAGGCAGTTTGGGCCCCATTGGGGGCCCGTCCTGGTTCTCGTGCTCGCTTTGTTTCTGGTGGCCGGCTGTGTGCCGGAGCGGCCGAGTGATCGCAGTGAATTGATCCGTCCCACCATATCCGACCCCAAATCCTTCAACCCCATCGTGGCCCGGGAAACCTCCACCACCGACGTGACCGGTCAGATGTTCATCGGCCTGACCCGGACCAACGCCCACACCGGGGAGGTCGAACCCTACCTGGCGAAGGACTGGACCCGGGCGGACGGAGGACGAACCTGGCGGTTCACCCTCCGGGACGATTTGCGCTGGTCGGACGGGGAACCGCTGACGGTGGAGGACGTGGTGTTCACCTACCGGGACCTCTACCTGAATCCGCAGGTGCCCGCCACCCTCCGGGACAGCCTCGTGGTGGGCGGGGACACCCCGGAGGTTGAGGCGATCTCCGACACCCGGGTGGAATTTCGCTACGATCAGCCCTACGCTCCCTTTCCGAGAGCGGCCTCCG
This sequence comes from uncultured bacterium, assembly GCA_964413525.1. Lineage (GTDB taxonomy): Bacteria > T1Sed10-126 > T1Sed10-126 > T1Sed10-126 > CAYPTI01 > CAYPTI01. The sequence goes on from CAYPTI010000052.1 coordinate 1,505, forward strand.
CTCCGCTGGTTCCCAAACACGTCCTGGAGGAACACCTCGGCGGGGGACGATTCGCCGAAGCCTGGAACGTCGGGGTGGATCCCGATGAACTGGTGGTGAACGGTCCCTTCCGGCTCACGCGGTACCGGCCGGGGGAGCGGCTGATCCTGGAGCCCAACCCGCACTACTTCGAAACCACGGAGGACGGGGAATCCCTGCCCCGGCTGGACCGGGTCCAGTTTGAAATTCTTGAGAACACGGACATGGCGGTCCAGAAGTTTCGCCTTGGGGAACTGGACGCCATGAGTTTGCAGCCGCAGTATTATCCGATTCTCAGTCCGCGGGCCGAGCAGGAGGATTTTTCGTTGGAACGGGTGGGACCGGCCACGGGCACCACGTTTCTGGGCTTCAACATGAACACGGGCACGGACGAGGACGGCAATCCCTACCTCGAACCGAAGTACCAGGAGTGGTTCAACGACCGGACCTTCCGCCGCGCTGTCTCCAAAGGCATCAACATGCAGGAAATTATCGATATCGTCTACAACCGGCTTGGGGTTCCGATCCACGGGCCGATGAGCCCGACCCAGGGGGAGTTCGCTCATGACAACCTTCCGGAATACGGGTTCGATCCGGAGCGTGCCCGGGAACTTCTCGCGGAGGCGGGCTACGTGGACCGGGACGGGGATGGATACCGGGAGGATTCGGAGGGTCGGACGGTCGAATTCGTCATCGTCACCAACACCGGCAACGATCAGCGGGTCAAGATGGGCGAACTGGTCCGGAAGGACCTGTCCCGGCTCGGGCTGGACGTCGGGTTTAACCAGCTCAACTTCAACACCCTCGTCAACCAGTTGAGCTACACCTACGACTGGCAGGCCATGGTGATGGGGTTCACCGGCGGGGTCGATCCTCATTTTGGGAGTTCCCTCTGGCTGTCCTCGGGCTCGCTTCACCTGTGGCACCCCCGTCAGCCCGAACCGCAGCGTGAATGGGAAGCCGAAATCAACCGGATCTTCCGTCAGGCCGTACGGGAACCGGATCGTGAGCGCCGGCGGGAACTGTATTTTCGCTGGCAGGAACTCGTGAACGAAGTTCGTCCGGTGATCTACCTGCCCAACAGCGAGGTTCTGTACGCCGTTCGGGACCGCCTGAAACACGTCGAACCCACCGTCCTCGGGGGCATTTTCCACAACCTCGAACGAATCGACGTGCGGTCCGACTCGTGAGCCCGATTCGGTTTCGGAAAATGTCCTCCACCGGGTTCCCGGTCCGCCCGCCGGCCCGCGGTAACCGTCCGGACGGAATGGAGCGACTCCCCCGGCCATGATCGGATTAATCGTTCGTCGTCTCCTCGTGGCCGTATTTCTCCTCATCGGGGCGACCCTGTGCACGTTCATCCTGATCGAGCTGGCCCCCGGGGATTACTTCGACAAACTGCGGATGAACCCTCACGTGGGGGACGAGATCGTCCAGCAACTGGAGGAACAGTACGGGCTGGATGAGGACCCGGTGACCCGGTTCGGGCACTGGCTGCACAACGTGTCGCCGGTCGGGACGTTCTCCCACCCTCCGGGAGAAACGGAAGGCGGAATCGGGTTCGTGTGGAACGAGAGCGAGGAACAGGTGGTGCGGGTTGGGTTGAAACCGCCGGACCTGGGGCGGTCCTTCCAGAAGGAGCGCCCGGTGCTCAACGTGGTGGCGGAGGCCTTCGTGAACACGGTCTACCTGATGGTGGCCGCGATCCTGCTCACTTGGTTGCTGGCCCTGCCCATGGGCATTTACTGCGCTGTCCACCACAACGAATGGGGGGACCGGATCGTGTCCGGGCTGGCCTTCGTGGGGCTTTCGATTCCCAACTTCTTTCTCTGCATGGTGGTTATGTGGCTGGTGGCCGAGTACGCCGAATTGCCCGTAGGCGGGATGACTTCGGTCTACTACGACCGCCTCCCCTGGTACCAGCAGATCGGCGACCGGATCGCTCACATGATCATCCCGGTGGTGGTGATCGCGACCGGCTCCATGGCCGGCCTCCAGCGGATCACCCGGTCCCGGTTGCTGGAATCGCTTCGAAAACAATACATCACGACCGCCCGCGCCCGCGGGTTGCCCGAGGATCGGGTGGTCTACCGGCATGCCCTCCGCAACGCCATCAATCCCCTGATAACCATTTTTGGCTACCAGTTTTCCCGTCTGGTGGGTGGGGCGGCCCTGGTGGAGATCGTCTACGGCTGGCCGGGGATGGGGTCGCTGATCCTGGAGGCTGTCATGAGCCAGGATCTGTTCCTGGTCGTGGGGACGGTTCTGTTCAGCGGAATGCTGCTGATCATCGGGAACCTCGTGGCCGACATCCTCCTGGCGGTTAACGATCCCCGGATCCAGTTCGGCGAACGGGGGGCTGCCTGATGGTTCGTCGCCGGCTGGGTGAGTTCTGGGATCGCTGTCGGAGCAATCCGGTCCTCCTGGGCTCCGTGATCGTGCTGGTGGTCCTGTACGGTTCGGCGCTGCTGGCCGGGTTCGTGAGCCCCTATGATTACGACAGTTCGGACCGGTCGGAATCCTTCCATCCCCCGACCATGGTTTATTTCTGGGACGATGACGGGCTGGCCTGGCCCTACGTCATGGAATACGAGATGACCTTCAACGAACACCGGAAACGGGTGTACGAGCCCGTGGAAGGGGAGCACCGGCAGCTGGAGTTCTTCGTCCGGGGGGACGAATACGATCCCTTCCAGTTCACCGAGTGGCCGGCCCTGAAGTCGGACCTGCACCTGTTCGGGGTCGAGGAGGGTCGGGTGTACCTGCTGGGGGCGGACGACCGGGGCCGGGATCTGTTTTCCCGCATCCTGTACGGGGGACAGGTTTCGCTCGCGATCGGGATCGTGGGGGTGTTCATCGCCCTGGTGATCGGGCTGGCCGTGGGAGGAATCTCGGGCTATTACGGCGGCTGGCTGGACAGCGGGATCCAGCGGTTGATCGAAATGATCATGATCATCCCCGGGTTCTTCCTGCTGCTGGCCCTGCGGGCGGCCTTCCCCCCCGACATGGGTTCGATCCAGGTGTTCTTCCTGATCGTGACCATCATGGCGTTCATCGGCTGGGCCTCCCTCGCCCGGGTGATCCGGGGAATGACGCTCTCCCTGCGGGAAAACGAATACGTGGAGGCAGCCCGGGCGTCGGCGGTGCCGGATTTCTGGATCATCGCCCGGCATATCATCCCCAACACCGCCTCCTACTACGTGGTCTACGTGACCATCTCCATCCCCGGCTACATCCTGGCCGAATCCGCCCTGAGCGTGCTGGGGCTGGGGATTCAGGATCCCCACGCGAGCTGGGGGAACCTGCTCCAGGAAGCCATGTCGATCACCCAGATGCAGCTGCATCCGTGGATTTTGCTGCCGGGAGTCTTCATCTTCCTGGCCGTCATGGGTTACAACATCGTGGGTGACACCCTGCAGGACGTGCTGGATCCGGAGGAGGAAGTGAAACAGACCCTATGAATTCCCTGCTGTCGATTGAGGATCTTTCCGTTACGTTCCGTCCCGGGGCGGCGAACGCCGTTCCGGCGGTGGTGTCAGCCTCCCTGGCGATCGAGGAGGGAGAAATTCTGGGCCTCGTGGGAGAGAGCGGCTGTGGAAAAAGTGTCACGGCGAGGTCGGTGCTCGATCTGCTGCCGGACAACTCCCGGGCGGAGGGTACCCTGCGGTTTCGGGAGCAACCGTTTGAGCTTCCGGAAACCTCCCGGCGTCGGTTGAGGGGAAGCAAAATCGGGATGGTGTTCCAGGACCCGATGAGTTCCCTGAATCCGTTGTTCACCGTGGGGGATCAGCTGGAGGAAACCCTCGAGACCCTGGAACCGGAGCTGGACGAAACGGCGCGGAAGAAGCGGGCGCTTGAGTTGCTGGATCGGGTCGGGATGGACGATCCGGAACGGCGGGCCGGCGAGTACGCTCACCAGCTGTCGGGGGGACTCCGCCAGCGGGCCATGCTGGCCCTGGCCCTGGCCGGGTCCCCGGATCTGATCGTGGCCGACGAACCGACCTCGGCCCTGGACGTGACCCTGCAGCGGAGGATCATGGATCTGTTCGTGGATCTGGCCGGAGACGGCCTGGGGGTGCTTCTGATCTCCCACGATCTGCCCCTGGTGGGGGAGTTTGCGGACCGGATCTGTGTGATGTATTCGGGCTATACGGTTGAGACCGGTCCGGCCGACGTGATGAACGAGCGCCCCCGTCATCCCTACTCGCAGGGGTTGGTGGCCTCCTCCAGGGCTCTGGTCGAAGCGAAGGGGGACCGGCTGCCGGTGATCCGGGGGGAGGTACCGTCCCCCCGGGAGCGTCCCGAAGGATGCCCTTTTCACCCCAGGTGCGACGAGTCGGAACCCCGGTGCGAGGACGACTTCCCTCCGGACTACCGGCTGGAGGATTCCCTGGTGACGGCCTGCTGGGCCCGGGAGGGTGAGGCTTCGTGATTGAAACCAGCTCGCTGACCAAACGGTTCGTGACCGAACGGGGGTTCTTCGGTCAGGCCCTGTCGTATGACGAGGCGGTCAAGGACGTGGACCTGTCGGTGGAGGAAGGGGAGATCCTGGGGCTCGTGGGGGAGAGCGGCTGCGGCAAGACCACCCTGGCCCGGCTGGTTCTCGCTCTGGAACAACCGAGCGAGGGCTGGGTTTCCTTTCGGGATCAGCGGCTCGATCGCTGTTCCCGGCGGGAGATGAAGTCGGTTCGCCGGCAGATGCAGGTTATTTTTCAGGATCCCCGGGATTCACTGAATCCGCGGTACCGGGTCGGGGACACCTTGGACGAGACCATGCGGTTTTTGACCGACTGGTCGAAGGATCGCCGGAGGGACCGGGCGGAGGAAATCCTCGGGCAGGTTGGGCTTGGCGAGGAGCACCTCGACCGCTACCCCCACGAACTATCCGGAGGGCAATGTCAGCGGGTCGGGATCGCCCGGGCGCTGTCGGTGAACCCGGACGTTTTGGTCTGTGATGAACCCACCAGCGCCCTGGACGTATCGATTCAGGCACAGATTATAAACATCCTGCTGGAACTCAGGGGGGAATATGGGTTAACATTCTTGTTCATCAGTCACGATCTGCACCTGGTGCGGTATGTCAGCGATCGAATAGCCGTGATGAAGGATGGTCGAATCGTTGAACGTGGACCCTCCGATCAGGTTACCCGGAACCCTCAGCACCCTCACACACGATATTTTTTGGAGTCCGTGTCGGGCGGCTCGTTGAACGCCCTCCGATGATCCCCCAAAGGAAATGGTGAATTGTCCATGAGCTGGTTGGCGGATGTATCCCCGGAGTGGCCCGAAGTCCTCCGCGACGATCCGATGCCGGATGATTTTATTCTGGACGAAGACCTTGGGTTTGACGGCAAGGTCAAACAGAACCCGGAGGATTTCCAGGTGACGGAAATTCTGGCGGACGAGCCGGTCGGTTCGGGGCCCAACACGTTTATCCGTATTCAGAAACGAGAGATGTCGACCCGTTCGGTGGTTCAGGTCCTGGCGGAATTTCTGGACCGGGACCCGGACGATTTCTGCGTCGCCGACTACAAGGAACGCCAGACCGTGGCCACCCAGTGGATTTCCCTCGAACATCTGGATCCTCTGTCGCTGGAAGCCTTCACGCATGATAAAATAGAAATCATTCGTCTCACCCGTGACGAGGACAAACTCGAACCGCAGGATTTGCGGGCCAACCGGTACGAGGTGACCATCCGGGACGTTTCGTCCGACGCGGAAGAAAACGCCCGAGCGGGTCTGGACGTTTTGCGCCGGCGGGGGGCCCCCAACTGGTTCGGCAACCAGTGTTTCGGGTACCGGGAGACCTACCACTACCTGGGCTGGGCTCTGATCAAGAAGGAGTGGGACTGGTTTTTGCACGAACTGCTGAACAAGCCCCGGCCGGTGGATTCGGAACGGCTCCGTCAGGCCCGGACCTCCGCGTCGCAGGGCGACTGGGAACGGGCCGAGGAACGGTTTCCGTCCCATTTCACCGCCGAACGGGAGGCCGTGAAGAGTCTCCAGCGATACCCGGACAACCACTCCCGGGCGGCGGAGGTTATTCCGGAGGACGCCCGCGGGTTTTACCTCCGGGCGCTTCAGGGGTTCGCGTTTAACAAGTTCCTCCAGCGCCGGCTTGATGCCTTCGATGAACTGGTGCCCGGCGACGTGGCCTTCATGCACGAGACGTCGGGATGTTTTCCCGTGATGGATCCCGACGACGAGCGTCACCGGCTGGAACGGTTTGAAATCAGCCCGACCGGCCCCATGTACGGGGAAAAATTTCTCGGGGGATCCGCGGAAGTGGAGGAACTGGAGGATCGAATCCTGGAGGAACTGGACCTTTCCTACAGCGACTTTCAACGGGCCAAATATCCGGTCCAGGGACGTCGTCGGCCCCTCCGCGTGCCGATACTTCAATCCCGGATTCAGGCGGTCGACAGCGAGCACCTGGAGGTCGGGTTCACGCTTCCCCAGGGGAGCTACGCAACGGTGGTGCTGGAAGAATTGATGCGTCAGCGGTTTCCGCTGGCGGATGAAATGAATCTTTGAAGGTGGGAGGGAACCCCGCATGTCAGACGGTTTGATCGTTCAATCCGACGGGACGGTGTTGCTGGATTCCGAACACGAACAATCCTCCGAACTGGCGTCCGAATTGACCACGTTCGCCCGGCTCGAACAATCGCCGGGCCGGTGGCACCATTACGAACTGCTGGATCTGTCGCTGTGGAACGCGGCTGCCTCCGGTTCGACGGCGGATCACGTGGTTTCCTGGCTGGAGGAACACAGTCAGACACCGGTTTCCCGGTCGCTCAAGCAGCGCATTCGGCAGCAGATGGGGCGGTACGGTGCGGTCCGGCTGGTCCCCACCGGGGAACCCACCCGGATCAAGCTGGCCGCCGACGAGCCGGAGGTCATCGATCTCCTCCGTGAGGGTCAGGACGGGCCCTTTCCGCCGGCTCAGGAAACCGGGGAGAACCACGCCATCTTCCTCAGCGCCGAACGGGGTCTCGTCAAGCAGTACCTGGCCCGCGAGGGCTGGCCGGTGGTCGACCTGGTCGGGTACGAGGAGGGCCAGGGTCTATCGATCGACCTGCTGGACGACGTGGAACTCCGGGACTACCAGCAGGAGGCCCGGGAGGCCTACCACAGCGGGGAGGCCCAGGACGGCGGAAGCGGGGTGATCCTGCTCCCCTGCGGAGCCGGGAAAACCGTCGTTGGGATGGGACTGATGTCGGACCTGGAGTGCAACACCCTGATCATCGCCACCCACCGGACGGCCCGGCGACAGTGGCGCCAGGAACTCCAGTCCAAGACCACCCTGGAGCAGGATCAGATCTCCGAGTACAAGGGGGACGACAAGGAGATCCGGCCCGTCACCCTCACCACGTACAACATGCTCACCTACCGGGACCAGGAGACCAACAAGTTCCTCCACATGGATCTGTTCAAGCGAGCCGAGTGGGGGCTGATTATTTACGACGAAGTGCATCTGCTTCCGGCGCCGGTCTTCCGGGCCACGGCGGAGATCCAGAGCCGCCGCCGGCTCGGGTTGACGGCGACGCTGGTAAGGGAGGACGGACGGGAAAGCGACGTCTTCAGCCTGATCGGACCGAAACGGTACGAATGTCCCTGGCAGCGCCTCTCCGCCCGGGGCTGGATCTCCCAGGCTCGCTGTAAGGAAGTTCGGGTCGACCTTCCCCGGCACCTGGAGACCCGGTACAACCGGGCCGAACCCCGGGAGCAGCACAACATTGCCTCCCAGAATCCCCGGAAACTGGAGGCGCTCGAGGAACTTATCCGGCGCCACGATGATCAGCAGATCCTGATCATCGGGTATTACCTCGATCAGCTGGAGGACATCTACCAGCGGTTTGACTTCCCTCTGATCACGGGCGAGACGCCGTTGAGTGAACGGCTGAAGATTTATGACCAGTTCCGCCAGGGAGACATTTCCGGACTGGTGCTGTCGAAAGTCGGCAACTACTCGGTGGACCTCCCGAACGCCGGGGTCCTGATTCAGGTCAGCGGCACCTTCGGATCTCGCCAGGAGGAGGCCCAGCGGCTGGGTCGCGTCCTGCGACCGAACGAGGACGGCCGAGCTTCCCATTTCTACCAGCTGGTCACCGACGATACGGTTGAGGCCGACTTCGCCCGTCGCCGGAAGCTGTTCTTGCTCCGGCAGGGGTACCAGTACGAACGGGAAGACCTCAACCTGCAACCGGAGACCGCGGTTTGATTCCCTCGGGTGAGTCGATCGAACCGGCGGACAGGCTCGTCCCCTCCGACGGGACCGCGGTGTCCGCCAACGGTCTGCAACCCAGCGAGCTGTCCTCCACCCTGCAGGGGTTGAGTCCCCGCCAGCAGGCGCTTCTGCAGGACCTCCTTCACCGGCAGGACGGAACCGCCGTTTCCACGGAAGTGTACCCCGCTCGGTTTGCCGACGATCTTCGCACGCTGGTGGAAGAGGGCCTGGTGGTTCCCGTCTCCGAGACCGAGGTCTTCGTGCTCAGAGAAGTTGCTTTCCACCCCGCCGGTCCGGGACGCCGTCCCGATCAGCTTCCCGGCCTGCTTCGTTCGCTTCCCGACGACTGGCTGCACCGGTGGCAGGAATCCTACGGGGTGCCCACGGGGTTTGAGGGGTACCTTCCCCTCGGGGAGGCTCTGCTCGAACGGGGGACCCCCGGACCGGATTTTCGGAACCTGATCGGGAACCGGTTGTGGCTGGATCCCGAGGATCCCCCGGAGGGAGCGGTGGATTCCCCCGGCGATCTTTACGAGGGGGACCCGGAGGAAGCCGAAGGCCTCAAGCACTGGGTTCTCAACGGGTGGCTCGCGCCGGTGACCGATTCGAATCAAACCGTGGAGTACTGGCTCGTCACCCGGTCGGCTCGGTCGGACGGCTCCCCCCAGGTGCCGCGATCCTGGAACCGGGAACAGGAACCCGCGGAGGACGAGTGGGATCAGCAGGCGTTCACCTGGTCGGAACAGCTCAAGATGCTTCTGGTGCTCAGCGACTCCCTGCCCTTCCGGGTCACGCGGCAGGATTTTCCCAACCGGCTGGACTTGGGGGAGGTAAAACGGCTCACCGAGTGGTCCGAGAGCCACGTCCAGACGATGGTGAACGTCCTGCTGGAACGCCGGTTGATCCGGCCCGGGGAGGAACGGTTCTTTTTGACCGAGCGGGCCGAACAGCCCGACTCAATGGGGTTTCCCCTGTGGATTCGTCCGCCCCTGTGGCGGGACGAACTTGACGAGTCGACCGCTGCCCATCCGGCGGATGATTTTTCCTTCGCCCGGCACGCCGCTTCTTTGCTGGAGCGACTGCTCGACGAGGAAGAACCGAAATCAATCGATGACGAGTTAATGGAGGAGACCGGCTGGGAGACGGTCTGGGACCTCTGGGCCGGTCAACCTCCAGAGATGCGGCCGCATCCGAACCACGCTCCTCAGCTGTTCCGGGGCCTGGTGGAGACCCTGGTGGAGGCCGGCTGGCTCGACGGAGGGTACGCCGGGGAGCGCCTGGTTTCGGTGCGGGTGAACGACCGAACCGCGGATGTATTTGGTGAACCGGACGAAAGCGGGAAGGACGACCTGCCGATTATTCTCCAGCCCGACGGGGACCTGATGGTTCCTCTCAAGGCCCCCCTGGAATGGTTTCGACGGATCAATCCTTTTTCACTGCTGGTCAACGTCGATCACATGATCCGGTACCACCTGGACCGCGAGTCGCTGGTTCAGGCCAGCAACGAGGGCTGGGACTGCCGGGCCTTCCGGTCCTTTCTGGAGGAGCACACCGGTGATCTGCCCGACCCGGTGGGGTCGCTGTTTAAGGACCTGGACCGTCAGGCGGCCGAAGTCGATATTTCCGAAGTCCATCACCTGGTGGAATTCGACGACGAAGGCACCGCCAGCAAGGCCTACCGTGCCCTGAGCAACTACGAACCCCGCCGGGTCGACGGGACGATTCTTCTGCTCGGTAAGAAGACGACCGAGGAGACCATCCGCCGCAACCTCAGCCGGGCCGGGATTCGGATTCAGGGAACCAGCGACGAAGACCGAATTGGGTCTCCCGTGCTATCCCTCGACTGACGATCGTTTGACCGCTTCGTTCCGACCAGAGTAAACTCAGCTGGAAATCATTTGCTCGCAGCTCGATCAAACCCCGGTTCTTAACGAGGTCGTTCTCCTGATTATGGGGGCAATTGTTCGGTCAAACCCGGATCGTCGACCGTTTAAAAATCAAAAGGCTATCGCTGTGAGGGACGTTCAACCCTTCTGGGGACCGAATGCTCCACCGGTTCGAGGGAACTCAGGTATCTCCAGATAGCCC
>CAYPTI010000053.1:0-3663 GCA_964413525.1 uncultured bacterium
GTGGCCACGTGGAAGGATTCCGGAGTCGAATGATCCGCCCGGTACGCGGCCCCGCAGATCAGAGCGTTCACCACCACGTCCACCGGCACCATGTCCAGCGGGGCCTCGGGGTTGCCGGGAAATTCCGGCAGCTGCCCCTTACCCACCGCGAGAAACAGCGGATCACACATCTTGAACCCGTCGATCCACCCCGGAGCCGGGTGCCGCAGGGCGCTTTCGATAATGGAGGGCCGAACGATCAACCGACGGTCGGCCTCGAGATCCAGGTTGATCGCCTGCTCGGCCAGCGCCTTGGTGTAGGTGTAGGTGTCGTGGTGGTTGCGCCGGCGGGCTTCCCGCATTCCAATTTGTACCTGTTCCTCCTCCGACTCCGCCCGCTCGAGCAGGTCCCTGAGCCGGGCCAGTTCTTCCTCCACATCGTACCGCGCCACCGGACCCTCCGAGGCCGGTTCGGCCGGAAGCGATCGCTCCAGCACCGGACCCCCGTAATGGTTCACGTAACAGGTCGAAACATGAACGAAGAAACAATCCGAGTCCCGGGCGAGGCGGGCCAGTCGCCGGGTTCCATCCACGTTGATCGAGAGCGATTGCTCCAGCGGAGCGTCGAAATCCGTCAGCCCGGCCGTGTGGACGATCAGATCGAGTTCCTCGCCGAGCTCCCGGTAGGTTTCACCCGACAGCCCCAGGTTCTCCCGCGTGATGTCCCCCTCGTGAACGGTCACCAGTTGGTCCATCGTCCTGTCGAGCTGGTCCGACCCCCGGGACTTCCTCAGGGGTTCGAAGGCATTGCTCCGGACAATTTCCTTCCGAAACCGATCCCGGCCGGATTTCGTTCCCCGGGGACGAAGGATGAGATGGATGGATTCCGGATCCAGCTCCCGGACCAGAGCCTCCAGAACAGCCTTCCCGAGGAAACCGGTCCCTCCGGTCAGGAGAATGGTTTTTCCCCGGTAGTACTGCGTGACTGATTTCATCCGGTTTGCTCCCCATCCAAGATACCGGTAACTTGACCCGGTTGCTCCCCTGTCTCCTCGGAGCCCCGCGGTCTCAGGCTGAGTCCGTTCGGTTGCTACATCCAGTCCTTGAGCCGGTTGAACCGTAGAATATCATCTCATTTCGTCTCCTCATTCCGAACCCGGCGCTTAATGAATCCCTCCACGAGGGAGGGAACCAGCGCATACAGCCACCCGACCCACCGGAGGTAGCCGGGAACAAAGACCTCCCGTGTTCGACGCTGAACCCCCTCGTACAGCGCCCGAGCACAGCGTTCCACGGAGACCCCTTCTCCTGGTTCTCCGGCCCGGTCGGGCCGGTCCTCCTCGCGCAGAGCCTGGCTGCGAAGCTCGGTGCCACGGATCCAGTGGGGATACACCGTCATCACGTGGACCTCCTCCAGTTCCGTTCGAAGCGACCGGAAGAATCCGTCCACGGCATGTTTTGACGCCGCGTAGAAGGTATGTTTCGGAACGCCCAGCCGGGCCTGGATGGAGGCAACCGCCACCAGGGATCCCCCTTGTTCCCGAAGGAACGGCAGGCAGGCGTGAGCGAGGTTCACCACCCCGTTGTAATTCACCTCGAACATCGACCGGTACCGATCCGGATCCTCAACGTCGTGAAAGGGAGCCCACATGCTCCGTCCCGCGTTGGCCACCACCACGTCCGGGCCGTCCCACCGGTCTCCGGCCTCGGCGACAAACTCCCGGCAGGCGGAGCGGTCCGTCACATCCCCCGGATGGACAAATGCCTCCGGGGCCCCTTCCTCCCGACAGGCCTCGGCGACCTCGTTCAGCCTGGTCTCACGGCGGGCCATCAACCCGACGCAATACCCTTCCTCCGCGAAGGTGCGGGCCAGCTGGGCTCCCAGCCCGGAAGACGCCCCGCTGATCAGGACGGATCGATTCCCCGGAGAACTCACGGTTCAACGTCCCCCACCCCGAACACGTTGTTCCGGGCCCCGAACACGTTGTCCGGATCGAGGGTCTGTTTCACGCGCCGGAGGGCCCGCTGATCCCCCGCTTCTCGGTCCTTCTCCAGAAAGTCCCGCCGGACCTTCCCAATTCCGTGGTGGTGGGACAGGGATCCGCCGGCCTCCAGGATGGCCTCCCGAACCTGCTTTTCGATCCGCTGATAGGTTTCAACCGGTCGATCCAGCCCCCGGCCGCAGAACCCCATCGTGAAGTAAATGCAGACCCCGGTCCGGTAACACTGGGTCACCCGATACGACAGGTACGGTGTCCCTCTGACCCCGGCTTCCTCGCACCGTTCCTCCAGACAACGCTTCGCCGCCGCCGTGACCGCCCCGATGGAATCCCAGGCGGTGGAGGTCTCCATCGTCTCCCCCAGGACCCCCATCCGGTTCAGGAAGTCCCGGATGTAGGCAATGGCGAAGGTTGCCATGTAACCCCGCCGACCGGCCTCGCTTCCTCCGCTTATCCCTCCGTGGGACCGGGCCCGCCGGAAGAGGTCCCGGCGTTGCCGGTCCACCTCCTCCTGCCGACCTTCCAGCAGGATCGTGGCCGCGGCCACGTCCCCCAGATCGTAGCCCTTGATCGTCTCGAGATACCACCGTTTTAACTTGCTCGTGAACGATGAGAGTACGGATTCCTCCGGTTTCAGAGCCCGCCCGAGTCGAAACTCCGTGTTGTTGACCAATCGGATGCTGGCCGGGAGTTCCCCCTGGTGGGTGAGCTCGTGAAGAAACTCGACGCCGGCATCAAAGTCGGGAAACAGCAGAGAACCGTATTCCGTGGACTCCGGGGTGTCGTGCAGGGCCAGCAGAGCATCGGTGATCAGGCCCAGGCTCCCCTCGCTCCCGAACACCAACCGACCGGCGTCCGGTCCGCGAGACTCCCGGGGTCCCACCGTGGTGTTTTCGATCGAACCGTCCGGAGCCACCAGGGTCGCCTCAAGGACGATGTCCTCGATGTTCCCGTACCGGTTCTGTTTCATTCCGCTTGCCTTGGTCGCAATCCATCCCCCCAGGGTGGACAGTTCAATGCTGTCGGGGGTGTGTCCGGTGGTGTAACCGGCCCGGTTGAGTTTCCGCTCCAGATCCTTGCCCAGGATTCCGGCCTGCACCCGGGCCCGGTAATTCACCTCGTCCAGCTCGATCACCTCGTCCATCCGGCGCATGTCGACGGACACCACCGGTCGGGTCTCCTCCGCCGGACGGGACAGGGCTCCGGTCACGTTCGTTCCGCCTCCGTACGGAATAAGACAGAGGTTCTGTTCGGAAGCGAACCGAACCAGGTCCCGTGCATCGCCGCGGACCTCCGGGTAGGCCACCGCGTCTACGACCCCGCCATCGGGAAGACCTTCGCCGTACAGAATCGCGTATATTTCGTCGACGCTCAGTTGACCGTGACTGTGAATGAGCCGGAGCCGGTCTTCCGCGCTCACCTGCTCGGGAGAAAGGAGATCCTCCAGGGCCTTCAGGACGGACCCGGACATCCGGCTCGGGGGAACCTCGACCCGATCCATCGGATCTTCGTACTGTTCGGGCCCGAAGGGAACCCCCAGGATTTCTTCCGCGAACGGCAGAAAATCCGGCAGGGGTTCCCCCGCAAGCGGATACCGATCGCCGGTTATACGTACAGTATTACTGTCCACAAATTCAAACCGGGTGTCCCGGTACCCCCATTCATGATCGTACCGGGTGCCGTC
>CAYPTI010000053.1:3763-11610 GCA_964413525.1 uncultured bacterium
CAGAAGCAGGTACCCGATAAGGTTCGTCCCCAGCACGGCGTACGTGATAACGGGTTTGAGCTCAACGCCGGCCAACCGGTCCGGCAACCGGTCGAACAGGTAACGGTCGGTGCACCGGCCCCGGTAACTCTCTCGTCCGGAGGACTCAAGGTACCGTTTCTCCAGATCGGTCAGGGGACAATCCTTCCCCACGACGGTAATGTAAACTCCCCATGCGACCACCGGAACGTGAAGCAAGGCAGCCGGGAGCCACCAGGCCACCACCAGAATGCCCAGGGTTAAAAACACCAGAAATCCGGCATGCAGGACAAGAACCGCCCGGGCCATCAACAGTCGTACCGTAGCCACGTCGTACCCTCCGGTTCCTCGGGCTGCAGACCGATCATCAAGCATACATCGGCTGGTTCCCGCCACCAACGGCCCCCCGACCGGTTCGCAACCACAGGGGGCGGTGACGCCAGTTTTTACCTTGCGTGATTTTATGGATAATTCTACCGTCATCGTGCAACCAGGCCCGGTGGATTCAGCGACCGGCCCGGGACCGGACCGGTTCGAGGCGGATCCCGCCGGCTCATACGGGGGAGCAATTGAGGCGAGACCGTGAGTCAACTCAAACAGGACGAGCTTCATCCGGAAACCTTCTACGACATCCAGGACGACGCCGCGTGGGGAATCATCCGCCTGATGCCGGTGCTTCTCGTGGTCTACGCTCTCAGCGTCGGGCTGATGGGGGTTGTATTTATCGCCTTTTCCAGCCTGGAGGTCTGGTTGCAGGCGGATCGGACCTACTGGATCCAGGTCTTTCTCGTCTCAGCCGGGATCGGCGTGTTGCTGGCCCTGTTTCACGTCGTCATGGCCTACCGGAAGCCGATTGACGGGATGCTTCAAAAACTCCATGCCGAACCGCTGGACGACGAGGATCATTACCACAAAACCCTCCGCAACGTGGTCCAGGAAATTGCTCTCGCCGCTCCCGTCAAGGAGGTCCGGCCGATGGTGATTCCCACGGGTCGGACCAACGCCATGGCCGTGGGAGACCGGGACCGGGCCGTAATCATGATCACGGAAGGAGCCCTGGGCCGGCTTCGGAGGGATGAATTGCAGGCGGTGGTCGCCCACGAGATGGCCCACGTGGCCTACGGTGATTCCCGGTTGAAATTTTTTACCGCCAGCATCCTGGAAACCTTTGACTTCGTGACCCTCCGCGATCTGAACCTCGATTCATCCGGCAACCGGGGCACGGGGTTCCGGATTGGAGGCAGCGCCGGTCGCCGGCGAAGCGGCGGAGCCTTCGCCATCCTGATCCTGGCGCTCATCACCCCGATACTGAAAGGGATCAACCGCCTCGTCTCGACCGGCATCTCCCAGCAGCGGGAATGGCGCGCCGACGCCACCGCAATCGAGTACTGTCGGGATCCCCTCGCTCTTGCGTCCGGTCTCTACCGGCTGGGGATCATGCGGGCCAGTTCCTCCTCGGTGGGAGGCAACCCCGCCGTCCGTTCCTACCGCGACGCGGTCAGTTCCCCGGCCTACGAACCCCTCCTCCTGGTGCCCTTTCAGTCCACGCGGGAGCGAACCGCCGACATCCCCTGGTGGAAGCGGCTGTTCGAAAGCCATCCTCCGCTGTACAACCGAATCGAGCGGGCGATCAACCTTGCCGGGGTCTCCTATTCCGACCTGACCTCCCACATCAAACGGGAACGCCAATCCCCTCACGTACCGGTCCGGGCGCTCCGGGACGACTCCGGGACCCTTCTCAACGATCAGACCTGGTGGGTTCACCACGATGGAGATCAGACTCAGGTATCCCTCCTCGATCTTCTGACGGGAGGGACGGTTCCTGAACAGTCCCTCGTGGCCCGGGAGGGCGACGAGGAATGGAGCCGGCCTGACGAACACCCGGAACTGAGCGGCGTCCGGACCATGTTCCGATCCGACGGAGGACACGGCGGCTGCCCCGATTGTGGCTCCCCCCTTCGGCGCCGGTTTTATCTGGGCGTCCCGATCGAGGCCTGCGTCCTGTGCGGAGGGGTGGCTCTCCCGTGGAGAAAGTTGATTCGACTCGAATCCCGTCACCAGGCGAACGACCTCCCGGACCACCTGGGCTCGATTGAGGAGTACGGCGGCTACCACGGATCGAAGGACATTCCCGAGGACGAGGTCATGGAGGGAAACTGCCCCGAATGCGAGACTTCCTTCCGCAGCAAACGGTTTCGAAGCTCCAGGCTGGTGGTGGATCAGTGCCCGACCTGTGATCTCACCTGGTTTGAGGAGGACGAACTGACCATTGCGTTAAATCTTTAATTCGGAATAATTACCCCGGCCCGGCCGGATTCGGGCCGTCGCCGTGAATTTCGTCAACCAACCGAAAGCGCTATGAACCGATTCAGGAAAGGTGGAACCGTCATGTGGGGTGCAGCGATCATCGTCTTGTTTCTGGTCTTGGTCGTCGGGACCTTTGTCTACCTCTACAACCGGCTGGTCACGCTCAAAAACCGGGTTGACAACGCGTGGAGCCAGATCGAGGTCCAGCTCAAACGGCGCCACGACCTGATCCCGAACCTGGTCGACACGGTCAAGGGATACATGGAACACGAGCGAGAAACCCTGGAGGCCGTCATCGAGGCCCGCCAGCAGGCGGTGAACATTGACGAAGACGACCTGGCCGGACAGGCCGAGGCGGAGAACTTCCTCACCGACACCCTGAAATCCCTGTTTGCGGTCTCCGAGGATTACCCGGACCTGAAGGCGAACGAAAACTTCATGGACCTCCAGGAAGAACTGACCTCAACGGAGAACAAGATTAGTTTCGCCCGCCAGCACTACAACGACTCGGTGATGCAGCTGAACAAAACCCGCGAGACCATTCCGTATAACTTCGTCGTTCCCCTGGGTGATTTCCGGCGCCGGGAATACTTCGAGATCGACGACCCCGAGGAACGGGAGGCCCCCGAGGTCAACTTTTAATTCCTCCCGGAGAATTGAATTCTCCGGGTGTGAAGCCCGTGGGGTGGATTCACGAGAGCGTGGGATCAACCGGTTCTCCCTCCGGCTCGGGAACGCCGTTCTCCAGGTAGGGCTCCCAGAATTCGCCGGCCCGACCGAGGAACGCCTTCCAATCAGGTAGGGTGTCAACGTCCCGCCACTCCGGAAGCAGCAAACTCCGTCGATCGGTCAACTTCGCCCGGTGCAGGGTACGCTCGAGAACGTTTCGTTTGCTCCACTGCATGTTGGTCATCAACTTCGGGGTGGGCTCCCCGGCTCCCAGCAAGTAGTAGCCTCCGTCCTCGGCCGGACCGATGAGAAGTTCGTCCTCGCTTCGTTTCTCCATCCCGGCCCGGATCCAGTCCAGGGGGAGATCCGGCGTGTCCGATCCCAGCAACACCCCCGGGGTCCCACGGTGTTCGTGAATCCATTGCTGAGCATACAGCAACCGGTTCCCCAGGTCTCCGCCGGGCTGATCCTCAATGGTGAGGTCAGCGAGTCCGTACCGTTCCCGGAACCAGCTGCCCGCGCCGGGAGGATCGACAAACAGGACCCAGTCCACGTCCGATTCGTTGAGCCGATCGAAATAACCGGCAAGCCAGACCTCGTACAGACCGGCCGCCACCTCCTCACCAACCTCCATCCCCAGCCGGGTCTTCGCCTTCCCGGGGGTCGGTTGTTTGGCCAGAACCCCCACCGTGAATCGATTTGGTTTCACTCAATAAACTCCTTTCCGGGTCGTGGTTCATCCTTAACGAACTGTTTCTCCGACCATCCGTTAGTCCCTGCCCCACCATTACGTCCATACCGACCAGACTACCAATTCTCGGCATAAAATCCGACCACCCCCTCCGGCCCGGGCCCACCGGTCCCAAAATTAGGTCAATAACGTTTTGTTAATTTTATCACCGGTTCATCCTGCCGGCGGTCCCGGCGACAACCGGGAGGGGACGGGTCGGCGGAACCCAACCAGCATGTCAGTTGCCACCGTTCGGCGTTCCTGTCGTCACCCCGAATCCCGCATCACCCGCTTCCGGTTTCCGTTCACAGGACCACTAGACCTATCGACGAATTTAACCCCCGCCCTCGACCATGATCGGTGTTTGCATAAACAGTTCCAATCACGGTAGCAACGCAGACAAGGAAACAAGCCGATCCTCGGTCGGAAACCTTTCGTGGTTGACCCGCAATTTCAAAGGCGGTTATATTGCCTTCGGTTCGGAGAAATCAATCAACCGGCCTGTGTACAAAATGTGGATAAGTTTTTCGTTCCTGCGGAAATGACGAAACGTACCGGACGCAGTCTTCTGACGCCGCCCCATACGCTTCACTCCCCCGCGGACAGGATTTTCTTTTTTGCTTGGGTACACGTTGCTTATAGGCCGTCTTAACGGGCGTTCCGCCGATCGACTCCCGAATCGAAGGCGTTTAACTCCGCCCGGGTTTTGAGATTTTTCAAAGAAAGCGGCCGCCGGTTGTGGATAACTTGTTAATAACCTGTCGACGGAGTGATGATAGTGGCTGAAAACATGGTCGAAACCGAGACCGATGCATCCGTGTCTCCCCGCTGGAACGATTTCATGCAGGAGCTTCGAAAAAACCTGCCGACCGTCCAGGCCGACCTGTTCGGAAGCCGGCTCCGGCTGGTCCGGGAGGAGGAAGAAGAAGTCGTCGCCTCGGTCCCCCGGCCCATGATCAAGAACTGGCTGGAGGAGAACTTCGGTTCGGTCCTCCAGAACGCCGCCCAATCCGTCTACGGCAAGGGGGTTTCCTTCCGGTTGGAAGCGGCTGAACCGTCCGCTTCCGATCCCTCCGGGGAGGACGAGGAACCTTCACAATCTGTTAATCGTGCCTTCCCCTTCGGGGAAAACGTCGACTTGAACCGCGACTACACGTTCGAGAATTTCGTGGCCGGGTCGGGCAACGAATACGCCTACACGGCCGCCCGGGCCATCGCCGATGACCCCACCAACAGCTACAACCCGCTGTTCATATACGGGGGGGTCGGGTTGGGGAAGACCCACCTCCTTCAGGCCGTCGGCCACAAGGTGAAGGAACGCTGGCAGCAGGCCAACGTGCAATACATTTCCGCCGAGCAGTTTACCAACGAAATCATCAACGCCATGCGCGACAACAACAAGAAAAAGGAATTCAAGTACCGCTACCGGAACATCGACATGTTCCTGGTGGACGACGTGCAGTTTTTTGCCAAGACCGACCATTCCCAGGAGGAATTCTTCCACACCTTCAACACCCTGTACGAAAACGGGAAGGGCACCGTCTTCTGCAGCGACCGTCCCCCCCAGGACATTCCTCACATCGAGGAACGACTCCGAAACCGGTTCGAGATGGGCCTCATGGTCGACATCCAGCCCCCCGACTACGAAACCCGGCTCGCCATCCTCCAGTCGAAGGCCGAACAGGAGGGACTCAACATTCCCCACGAACTGCTGGACTGGGTGGCCCGCAACGTCACCCGGAACGTGCGCCGGCTGGAAGGGTGCCTCACGCGGCTCGCCATGATGGGCAGCCTGAACGGGGACAGCCTGGACCTCGAGCAGGCCCGGGCCCGGCTGCAGGATCTCGTGACCCCGGAACACAACGCCAGCCCGGTCCTCACGTTCGATCAGGTGATGGACGAGGTGTCGGAGCATTTCTCGGTCTCCGTGAGCGACCTGAAATCCCGCCGCCGCACCCAGGCCATCGCCGAACCGCGGCAGGTCGGCATGTACCTCTGTCGTCAGTTAACCAACCGTTCCTACGCCGACATCGGGCAGGAGTTCGGAGGCCGGGACCACTCGACCGTCATGCACGCCGAACAAAAGATTCAATCCGTCCTGGAGGACCAGACCCCCCTGGCCCGCCACGTGCGGACGCTGAAACAAAAGTTATCCCCCTGATTCCCGGAGGGGATCCCACCCGGACCCCGGTCAAGAGTCCGGCGGATGCTCCCGAGTCCCCTTCGACGTCCTGTCCTCGAGCAACCCCGCTCCTCCAACCCGTGGCCCTGTGAATGCCTCGTGGACAACCCGTCAGGGGTTGTGAACCCACGTCGTTGACGAATCGTGGAACCACGTGGACAATACCGGAAATCGGGGATAAAGGGTCCACGGGTCCGTCGGAACGTCCGCAGGTTGTGACGGATTATCCCCGATGATTTCTTCCTTGAACGCCGAGGATTGAGGCTGTTTTCCACCGACGATTGAACCCCTGCTTCTACTGCTGATTTTTTAACTAGTAACTACAGTAGCCGGGAGGAATCGGATTTTGAAACTCACCGCCGAGCGCGACACCCTGCTTGACGGACTGACGACCATCCAGGGAGCGGTCTCCAGCAAAAACACTCTTCCCATCCTTCAAAACATTTTGCTGGAAGCCGAGGACGATGAACTTACGATGACCGCCACCGACCTGGAGATCTCCGTCCAGACCCACCAACCGGTCGCCCTCGACGAAGCCGGTTCCTGCACCCTCCCGGCTCAAAAATTCAAACAGCTGCTTCAGGAACTTCCCTCGGGTGATACCGAGATCAACCTGATCCTGGAGGAAAACCAGGTAGACCTGACCGTCGAGGAGACCCAATCGAACTTCCAGCTTCCCACCCTCCCGGTGGATGATTTTCCCTCATTGCCGGACGTGGAGGAAGGATTTCAGGTCGAACTGGAAGGGGCCCGTCTCGACTACCTGCTGGACAAAAGCAATTTCGCCGCCTCCACCGACACCACCCGGAATTACCTCCGGGGGATCTATTTCGATCTGTCCCACGACGAACTTACCGTCGTGGCCACGGACGCCCACCGTCTCGCCCTCCATCGGGTGGAACTCACCGACTACGAAGCCGGCGACCGTTCCCTTTTGATTCCCATCAACGCCACCAAACAACTGGTACGAATCCTTCCGGATGAAGGGATGGTCCGGCTGGTTTCGGACGAAAACCTGGTTCGATTTGAACTGGAAGGAGCCACCCTGACGAGCCGGCTGATCGACGAGGAGTTCCCCAACTATCAGCAGGTGATCCCTGACGAGTACGAACATCGCGCCGAAGTGGACCGGGACCGGTTTCTCCAGGCCGTCCGCCGGGTTTCCCTCCTGGCGGACGAACAGACCCGCCGACTGCTGTTGACCCTGAACTCCGATCAACTCACTCTGGAGGCTGAGTCCGGAGAAGCCGGGGGAGGCGTTGAGACCCTGCCGGTGGACTACACCGGAGACGAACAGCAGATCGCGTTTAACGGCGATTACCTCGCCGACGTCCTCAACCACATCGAAGACGAATCCGCCTACTTCGACCTCATTTCCTCCGAAAGCCCGGGAACCTTCCGTCCCATGGACGACGAGGACTACCTTTACATCATCATGCCGCTGCGCCTTCGCTGACTCGATTTCGCACCCCATCCTCCGCGGAACCCCGGGAACCTTCCCCAATCCGATTCCTGACCGCGACAAACGGGAATCCGGCCGTCAGTGACCCTTTCAACCCTCACCCTCGCTCAGTTTCGCCGGTTCACCTACCAAGAACTGTCCTTCCGTTCGGGCCTGAACCCGATCGTGGGCCCCAACGGAAGCGGCAAAACCACCCTACTGGAGGCCGTGTATTACCTCTCCCGGGGACGAAGCTTCCGAACCCACCGCGATCGGGACTGCATTCAGCACGGACGCTCCGGGTTCTCGCTTCACGGAACGCTGGAGGGTGACGGACCGGAGAGCCTGGGGCTGGCCTACGATCGCTCCGACTCCAGCCGCCGGAAAATCGCCCGGGTTAACGAAGACCGGCTGTCCAGGCTTTCCGATCTTCGGGGACTGCTCCCGACCGTTACGTTTACTCCGGAGGAGACGAGGCTGATCACCGGTTCCCCGGACCG
>CAYPTI010000054.1:0-3884 GCA_964413525.1 uncultured bacterium
TGGTTCGAATCCAGCTGGGCCCACCATGTTTATTGAAGTATCGGAACCCTCAGGAACCTTACGCTCACGTACAGTTACTCACTGGTTCCCCTGTACTGATGAAATCATGCATGTTGTTAGAATGGTCCCCCCTTATGAATTATTGAACTATTATACCTTCAAGGTGGTCCGTATTCCCTAAAGAAACTAACCCAACTCAAATGTCGTGACTCCGAAGATTTTGTTGAGATCCAGGTCCGGTTCCTTTCCCGTATACATGCGGGCTGTCTCGAAAATTTTATGCATATCATGCTTTTGCGTAAGTTGAATTCCACTGTTATTGGCTTCCGGAACATCGAGAAAAATTTTGCTCTCGGGAGGGACCTGATTCTGGGCGGTGAGAAACAGTTTTTCAGCTATAGTAGTATTTTCTGCGAACAGCGGTCCGAATTTATATCCCTCTCTACATTTCCGCAACGAGGTATAACCGGCAATGGTTTCGTCCTTCTTGGCTACATAAGAATAACTATCATCCAGATTTACCCACTTCTGAAGAAACACCTTCCGGGGCACAGGGAAAAACCTTGAGTCATATTCATGAATTTTGTCGAATGACACCTGTTCAGTCGGTACAATGTCTTCCCCTTCAATATCAAATTGCTGCGATGCACCTTCATATCTTATGTTGTTATACGCAAGAGAAAACCCGGACTTTTTGTAATCTTCCTGACTTTCCACAACGCCGTCGAGACCGACATTGTAACCCTCCACATCAGACATTGCGTGATTCCAAATCTTCAATCCAAATCCCTTCCCCCGATACTCAGGCCTGACGATGTAAAAACCAAGAAAAGCAAACTTGTCCGGATATTTGACGACGGAAATACAGGCTACGGGCTCACCCTCAAGCATACCTACATAAAACCCGGAGGGATCCGTTTCATAAAAGGCTTTACCATCGTGAAGTCCGGGATTCCAACCTTCTCGTGCAGCCCATTCGATCGCGATGGAATTGATTTCTTCAGCAGTCATCTCACGGATGGTGTAATTTCCCGACAAGGTAGAATTTCCTTTCTGTGAGTTCATCGTATTTTGGAATATAGTCGGTTCCATGAGGGAAAACAAGGCGAGTTTTGGGATGGATTTTTTCCTTTCTCCTCTCAGCCGGTTCAAAATGGTACAAATCATGGGTTTTTATCGTCCATCCAACGGTCCAGGAGAACCATCATGTCAGTGGGTTAGAACGTTGCCCTTACGAATTATTGAACTGTTATACCTTCAAGGTGATCCGGGAGAGGTCGGTACCAAAGCGACCGATCCGCTGAAGCTCCACCGGAGTGTGTGATAGGGTATCTCACCGGTGACGACGAGGACCGAGACCGTGACGTCGAATCGTCCGGAGGGACCGAAGAAAATGACGGTGGAGATCAACGATCTGGTGGAGGCGCTGGAAACGTGGTTTCCGCCGGAGCTGGCGGAGGAGTGGGACAACATTGGCTGGATGGTGGAACCCCGGCAGGACGAGATCGATCGGGTTCTGGTATCCGTCGATCCCTCCCCGGAAGCGGTGGAGGCGGCCGTGACCGCGGATGCGGACGTGCTGGTTTCCCATCATCCGCTGATCTTCGATCCCCTGTCGGCCTTCCGGCGGCAGGATCCCACGGCTCGCCTGGTGGCTCGAGCGCTTCGAAACGAGCTTGGTATTTACAGTGCCCACACCAACGCCGATTCGGCCCCGGGCGGGCTGAACGACCGCCTGGCTCACCTGCTTGACCTGACCGACGTCGAACCCCTGGAACCGGGAGAAAAACCGGGCGTGGGCCTCGGGCGCATCGGCCGGTTGGGAGAGGAAAGGACCGTCGGCTGGGCGGAGACAACCCTTGAGGAGGCCCTGCCGCTTCGACACAGCTGGAGCACCGTCGAACCCGATGTTCCGGTCCGAAAACTCGGGATCTGTTCGGGCAGCGGAGGGGACTTCGTGGGTCCCGACCTCGCCGGGATGGTCGATCTTTACATCTCGGGGGACGTCGGTCACCATACCGCACTGGAGGCCCGTCAGCTGGGGCTTCCCCTGCTGGTGCTGGACCATCACGACATGGAGACGGTCTTTTGCGACCTGGTTCTGGAGCGGCTGAGGGAACGCTTCGGTTCCCGACTTGAGGCGTCCGTACACCGTCGTACCTACCCGTACCGGCACCGCTGGATGAACACGGAGGATCCAATTTCTGACAAGGAGGAACCGCGGTGACCGCCGTTTCGACAGCCGCACTCGAAAAAATGAAGCAGCTTCAGGAACTCGACGACGAGATCAGCCGTCGGAAGGATTTGAAGGAAACTATTCCCGGTCAGATCAACGAGGCCGAGGCCGAGGAACGGGAGCTTGAGGAGCACCTGGAGGATTTAAAGGAACGCCGGAAAGAGCTGCTTGCGAAGCAGAACAAACGGGAGACCGACGTCCAGTCCCTGGAAGACGAGAAAGAGACCAAGGAGTCGAGGCGGTTTAACGTCGAGACGCAGGACGAACTTGAATCCCTCAAGCAGGAGATCGAACGGCTGGAGGAACAGATCGAGGAACGGACCGAGGAATACCTGCTTCTGGATGAACAGATCGAACGGCTGGAGGAGACGATCCGGGAGGAGACGAAGCGGGTCCAGGAACGCCAGGGAGAACTGGAACAGTACCGTGAGGAACGACGGCAACAGAGGGATGAGAACGAGGAAAAATTGGAGGAATTGCTCGATCGTCGCGAGGAATTGGCCGACAGCCTGCGATCCGCCGACGAATCGCTGTACGAGGAATACGAACGGATCCGGGACTGGCGGGGAAACGCACTCGTTCCGGTGGAAGGGAACGTCTGCGGAGGGTGCAAGAGCCGGATCACCGCCCAGCGTCTGAACGAAATTAAGGAAGCTCGGGAAATATATACCTGCGAAATGTGCGGTCGCATGCTCTACATGCCGGACGACTCCGGTGACGGCGACGACGACTCGGACTGAGGCTTGACCATGCCCTGGGCGATCCGAAAATTTAAAGGGGACGAAGTCTGGGCCCGGGTGGATGAGGACGGCGACCTGGTGGTGGAAGACGGTCGGGTCCCCATCCGGTACTCCGACGACGACTCGGCCAAAGTCTACCGCGCGTCCCCGACCAACGTCGCCGACGACAACCTGGCCTTTCAGCAGGCTCCCTTCGCGGACACCCGGGAAGAATCCACCACGGTTCCCCCGGAGGTTGACCGGCTCCCGCCGCCGGAGGATGACGTGATGGAAGTCCACGTGGACGGAGCCTCCATCAAGGAGGCGGCGGCCCCCACCGGCCCCAGCGGAATCGGCGTGCTGACCCGGACACGGGACGACTACCGGGAGCTGCATCAGTACATCGGCGAAACCGACAACGCGGTGGCCGAACTGGCCGCGGCCCTCGTGGGGCTGGACCTGGCGAAGGAGCACGGGGGACCGGTCCGGCTGTTTACCGACAGCCAGTACGTGAAGAACATGATCGTGAAACGGTCCTGGAATGCGTCCTCGAACAAACGACTGGTCTCCATGCTGCGGAACCGGGCTGATGAATTTGACGATCTGGAGGTCAACTGGGTTCGAGGTCACTCCGGGGACCCCCAGAACGAACGGGTCGACGATCTGGCCAACCGGGCGGTTGCCCGGCACGGTTCGTGAGAACCCGGCGTCCGGGAAGAGTCCGGGCTCAGAAACCCGGACTCCGCCGGCCGTCGCAGGCCGGTTCGGGGACCTTCCGCTACGGTTTGCGGGAACAAGACCGATTCGATTGCGGTTGATGTCCTGAACCAGACCCCCTCGAAGGAGGATGATGCGGATGAATCGTTCCGATTTGATTGAGGACAAGGCCGAGGAATGGGATCTTTCCCGGCGCGAGACCCGGGAACTGG
>CAYPTI010000054.1:3984-11588 GCA_964413525.1 uncultured bacterium
ATTGAGGACAAGGCCGAGGAATGGGATCTTTCCCGGCGCGAGACCCGGGAACTGGTGGATTTGTTTTTCTCCTCGATCAAGCAGGTGCTGCTGGAAGAAGGTCGGATCGAACTGCGCGGGTTTGGCGTGTTTGAAGTTAAGAAACGGAAGACCCGTAAGGGCCGGATTCCCGGCACCGGGAAAACCGTGGAGATTCCGTCCCGGTACGTGCCGACCTTCTCCCCCGGTAAACCCCTGAAGGAAAGTGTGAACGCCGAATCCCGAGCATGAACCCCTCCTCCCTGAACCTGCTTCTCTTCGACCTGGACGGGACCCTCTTTCGGTCCACCGATCTGCTGCCGGTTGCCTACCGGGAAGGAATTCAGGCGTTCAATCGGGATCGGTCCGCTTCCGTCGCGATGCCCTCCCGCCGGGCGGTACTCGATCAGATCGGAAACCCGGTCGACGAAATCTACCGGAATTTGTTCCCTTCCCTTGACCCCAACGAGGTCAACCAGCTCGCCGAGCGGGTCGAGGGAATTTTAATTTCCATGATTCGGAGGGGTGAGGGCGACCTGATCGACGGGACGGAGGAGGTCCTGGAAAGACTTCAGGGCCGGGTCCCTCTGGGCATCGTGACCAACGCCCGCCGCACCTACCTCGACGCCGTTTCGACCGCCTACCGATTTGAACGCTGGTTTGACCGGATGCTGTGTCTTTCCGACGCCGAGGAAGAACGGAAGGCGTTGCTCATCCAATCTCAACTGGACGAATTCGGCGTCAAGGCCGAACAAACCCTTCTGGTCGGGGATCGGTCCTCCGACCGGGAGGCCGCCCGGCAAACCGGGGTTCACTTCATCGGCTGCACCTTCGGGTACGGCGGAGCCGATGAGTTTGACGGCTTTCCCACCATTGACTCCCTTCCCGATCTGCTGGAGTGTTCCCCGGTTCGGGACCTGCCGGTCGCCGACGGGTGAACGACCGCGCCCGGGAATCCCTTAACCGGTTCCGGGAATACCGTTCCATCGTTCCCGATTACGAACGGTTTGAGGACAACCTCCGGGGTCGTCGATCGGCGGCACTGCGGACCAACCGCTGGAAGAACGACGCCGAAAGCCTCCTCCGGAGGCTGGTCGGGGAAGGGCGGTCGGTTCGCCGCGATCCCCGCCTCACCAACCTGCTTCGCTGGCGGGACAACCGACCGGCGTCCGCCACCCTATCTCATTGGACGGGGCGGTATTACCTGCAGGATCCGGCCTCGCTGATCCCCGTGGAGGCCCTCGACGTCGGCCGCGGTTCGGTGGTTCTGGACATGTGTGCCGCCCCCGGTGGAAAAGCCTTCCACCTCTCGGAGCGGGTGGAGGAATCCGGCCTCGTGGTGGCGAACGAACCCAACCCCGACCGCCGGATCACCCTTGCGTCAAATGCCCAGCGGATGGGGCCGCCGAACCTGGCGATCAGCGGGTACGACGGCCAGTCCGTGCCGGAACGAATCCGGTTTGACGCCGTCCTCGTCGATGCCCCGTGCAGCGGGGAGGGGACGGCCCGAAAGGACGAACGCCCTCCGGGCCGGGAACCGGCGGATCGGCTGGACGTCCTGGCCGAGACCCAGGTCCGGATCCTGACCAAGGCCTGCCGGGTGGTGAAGCCGGGAGGCGTGGTGGTCTACTCGACCTGTTCCTTTGCACCGGAGGAAAACGAAGCCGTGGTCTCCCGGGTGCTTGAGGACTCGGGGATGGAGCTGGAGACGATCCCGCTGGAGGTTCCACACGAGCCCGGGGTGGACTCCTGGAAGGGAGACAGCTACTCCCCGGAGGTCCGGAACATGTGGAGGTGCTACCCGCGGCATTTGAGCGGGGGAGGAATGACCGTGGCCCGGCTTCGGCGGAAGGGGAATGGACGCTCTTCCGGAAGAGACCGGTTAACGGGAACCGACCGGATTACTCGCGTCCACGACGAGGAAGCCGTTCGATTTGTCCGCTCCATGGAGGAACAATTCGGGGTGGATCCGGGAATCTGGACGGCGGGACGGTTGACCGCCCGATCCGGTTCGATCTTCTGGGGTCCCCGGTCCGGGTGGGAGGGGGAACCCTGGGATCTGGATGAGATTGGATGGCGGGTTGGACGGAGCAACCGCGGTGGATTCAAACCGACCACCCGGGCCCTCCAGCGGCTGGGGTCGTCGGTCCGGTACCGTCGGGTCCGCTGTCGAAGGAAGGGGCTGAAGGAGTTGCTCCGTGAGCGGGAGACCCGAACGGTCGAGGTCCCCGGCGGGATGGAACGAGGGTACGTCGCGGTTGAAGGTCCGGCCGGTCAGGTGTTCGGGTGCGGATTCTGGACCGGCGATTGTCTTCGAAGTCAATTGCCCAAGGGTTTGACCAACCATTTCCCGGAAGAGTGCCTGGAAAAATAGTGAGTGGAAAAAGAAGGAAGGAAGTAGCGAGTTATTCGTCCGGGTGATCCTGCGCCGTCCGCGGGAGGTTTTCCTCTTCGGCCCGCCGGAGGAGTTCCTCGGCGCCCTGCTCGTCGAGCTTCTCGGCTTCTTCCTCCAGCATGACCGGGATGTCGTCGCGAATCGGGTACTTCAGCTGAGCTTCGGGGGAGAACAAAAACTCGTCCTCTTCGAAGTAGATCAGGGGTTGTTTCGTCTTCGGACAAACCAGCAGGTCCAGCAGTTCCTGATCAAGGCTCATGATTGTTGACCTCCGGAGGGAAGGGACTTGATGTTCGTCTATCCAGACAGGTATCATACCACTTCGCAGATATGGAGAAACGACCTGTAAACGACTTGGATGCGGGGTAGAGCAGTCTGGTAGCTCGTCGGGCTCATAACCCGAAGGTCCTGGGTTCAAATCCCAGCCCCGCTACCATTTTTTTCTCTGATTCGAACCCTCAGCGTTCGGCCGTCAGCATTCAGCCGTTGGATTCACTCCTTCTCACCCCACCTACAAGCTGATCGCTGAGAGCTGGGTGCTGAGCGCTCGGGATAGCGGCGTAGCTCAGCCTGGTTTAGAGCACTCGGCTCATATCCGAGTTGTCCGGGGTTCAAATCCCCGCGCCGCTACCACTTTTTCCTTTGAATAGAAGCCGGCAGCGTTCAGCCATCAGCATTCGACCGTCAGTACACCTTCGTCCCGTTGCCCCGGACGATTTTGCCGTCGGAGGAACCCCGCGGATGGGTGAGCGGAATGGACCTCGCCTCGTTTTTGCAGCGGCATGGCGTCACCTGGCCCGTGATGGTGGGGGTTTCCGGCGGTCCCGATTCATGGGGGTTGCTCCTCCGGTTGCTTGACCTCGCCCCCTCTCCCTCGGACGTGTATGTCCTCCATTATCACCACGACATGGCCGATCACGGCGATCGGGCCTACCGCCGGGTGAGGGACTGGTGCGATAAACGAGGGATTCCCTTCATCGCGGCCCGTCGCCGACCGCTTGAAATCACCGGCAACGTCGAGGCGGCGGCCCGTCGCCGCCGGTATGAGTTTTTTCAGTCGGCTGCTCGAACCCTCGGCATGAGGGATCTGTTTCTGGCCCATCACCGGGACGACCAGGTTGAAACCGTTCTCATGAACGTCGCCCGGGGGTCGGGGTTGGACGGACTGGCCGGCATGGAACCCGTAACCACGCGGGAGAACCTGCGGGTGCTTCGTCCGGCCCTGACGGTTCCTCCCGAGGAATTGCAGGAACCGGTCTCCGGGGAGGTTCCGGTGGTCGAGGATCCGGACAACCGGAGGCGGGACCGTGTTCGGACGCTGCTTCGACATGAACTTCTTCCCCGATGGAGGGAGGTACAGCCGGACCCGGACTCCGGGATCCGGTCCACGGCCATCCACGCGCGGGAACTTCGGACCTACCTCGATCGCCGGGTGGAGGAACGGTTCCGGTACTGGACCTGGGAGGACGAATTCCAGCTGGATCGTCGACGGTACCGGGAAGCTCCCGGCGTGGAGCGGCGCCGGCTCCTTCGACGGCTGGTGGACCGCCTTCCCGGCGGGGTCGCCGGTTGGGAACGGACCCATTTTGAGCTTCTGGATGAGTTGTTCCGAACCGGCCGGTCGGGAGCGTCGCTGGATCTCACCAACCGCCTTCGAGGACTCCGGGAACACCGCCGTCTCGTGGTCCACCGTCCCCGTCCCCCTCTGGATCCGGGTGAACTAACTCCGGAGGACGAAATGAATTGGCCTGGGCTGGGAACACTGCGCTGGTGCCGGAATTCGGAGGGAAACGGTGGCTTCCCCCTTAAATCTTTTCTACACTTCACGGAAGGTTCTCTTCGCGTCCGTTCATGGAAACCCGGCGATCGGTTTCCCGACCATCGGGGCGGCAGGTCCCTGAAACAATTGTTTGACGATCGCCGGGTACCTTACCGCGCCCGGCGGAGCTGGCCGGTCCTGACACGGAACCAGGAGATCGTGGCGGTCCCCGGAATCCATCCGAACGGGGAGACCGCGGGGGAAGCGGCCGGGAGCTGGCTCGTCTGGTTGCCGGATCATCCGGCGTATCATCAGTGGCTCATCAGGAGGGTGCTTTTGTGACCGAACCAGCCGATTGGAAAGACATCGATCACATCATGGACGAGGTCGTGATTTCGGAGGAGGAAATTCAGCAGAGGGTTCGGGAACTGGGTCGTGAAATATCGCAGGCCTACGAGGGAAAACAAATCCTGCTGGTGGGGATCCTCCGGGGGGCCTTTGTCTTCATGGCCGATCTGATCCGTCACATTGATCCCGCCGTCACCGTGGACTTCATGCTGGTTTCCTCCTACGAGGGGACCGAAAGCAGCGGTCACGTTCGGATCCTCAAGGACACGAAGGACACCATTACGGACCTCCACGTGCTGATTATTGAGGACATCGTGGACACCGGTCAGACCTACGCAAGCCTTCGGGACACCCTCCTGCCCAGGGATCCGGCCTCCCTCCGGATCTGCACTCTCCTTAACAAACCCTCCCGGCGCGTGGTCGACGTTGACGTCGATTTTCAGGGATTTGAAATCGGGGATCAGTTCGTGGTGGGGTACGGGCTTGATTACCAGGAGTTTCACCGTGAGACTCCGTTTATCTTCGTCCCGACCCCCGAAGCTCAGCGTCGCCTTGATGAACCATGAGCCCCCCGGATCCGATCCTAAGTAACCTGCCCGCCGACGAGCCCCCCTACCTGATGGGGGTTCTCAACGTGACCCCGGACTCGTTCTACGACGGGGGCCACCACGAGGAAACCGAAGCCGCCATTCGACACGGGAACCGATTGTTTGAGCGGGGAGCCGACGTGGTGGATGTCGGAGGGGAATCCACCCGGCCCGGTTCCGAGCCAACCACGACCGGGGAGGAAGTACGACGGGTGGTTCCGGTGATTCAGGGATTGCGTCGCAACCATCCCGACCGGGTGATCTCAATCGATACCAGCAAATCCGAGGTCGCCGAAGCGGCCCTGGAGGCCGGGGCCCAATGGGTGAACGACGTCACCGCACTGCGGGGCGACCCGGACCTGGTGGATCTTGTGGCGGAGGCCGGTGCGGGGTTGGTCCTGACGCACATGCAGGGTTCCCCCGACACCATGCAGGACGATCCGACGTATCAGGACGTGGTGATCGAGGTTCGGGACTTTCTGGAGGAACGGGCACAGCACGCCGCTTCCCGGGGGGTTGCCTACTCGAACATGGTTCTGGATCCCGGCATCGGGTTCGGAAAGAGCCTCGAACACAATCGTCGACTGCTCATGAACGTGCATCGGCTCCGGCGGAGTGGACTGCCGTTGATGGTCGGTCACAGCCGGAAATCCTTCCTCGGGGGGGTCATGGGATGGCCGGCGGACGAACGGCTCCGGGGGACCCTCCAGGTTTCCCGGGAACTGATCGAGCAGGGGGTTTCCATGCTTCGGGTTCACGACGTAGCCGAACACGTTGAACTGCGGCAGTTGCATTACTGGTTGAGGGGAACCGTTACGCTCGGATCCGCGGAGACGTCCGGAGCGGCCGGCACATGACCGTCCTGGGAGTCGACGTTACGTTGCTGGACGTGCTGGATATCGCGCTTGTTTTTTTGCTCCTGTACGGGTGTTATCTGTTTATCCGGGGAACCCGGGCTCTGGCCTTATTGGGGGGGGTCCTGGTTCTGTTCGGAATGTACGTGGCGGCCAACCTGCTTGAACTGCGGGCGGTTAACTTTTTGTTCCAGAGCCTGTGGAGCGTCGGTCTGATCTTCCTCATCGTCGTGTTTCAGGACGAGATCCGTTCGGCCCTGATGAGCCTGGGGAAACGACGCTGGTCCGCCTTCGGCGAGCTGCCCAGCGAACAGGTCATCGACACCCTCACCAAATCGGTGGAGAACCTTTCCAAACGAGAAGTGGGGGCCCTGATGGTCATCGAGCAGGAGGTGGGGTTAAAGAGTTACGTGAAAACCGGGAGTGAGGTTGACGCTCGGTTGAGTTCGGAGCTGTTGACCAGTCTCTTCATGTCGAAAGGCCCGCTTCACGACGGAGCGGTGATCCTCCGGGAGGAACGGGTGGTCGCCGCGGGCTGCATCCTGCCGCTCAGCGATCAGGAGGATCTTCCCCGGGAGTTCGGAACCCGGCACCGGGCCGCGGTGGGGATCAGCGAGGAGACCGACGCCCTCGTGGTGGTGGTTTCCGAGGAAACGGGAGCCATCACGTACGCTCACCGGGGACAGTTTCGGCGGGACATATCGGTTCAGGAACTGGAAGACCTTCTGTACGAAGAAATGGTGGGCTGAACGTGCTCCGGTTTCTGAGGTCGCTCGTGTTTAATAACGCCCTCGCCAAGTTCGGATGTCTCGCCATTGCGGGGGGTCTCTGGTTCTGGGTGATGATGGCGGGAACGGTGGAAGAACGGGTGGAAGCGGTTTCGGTTCAGGTGGAAAACCTCCCGGAAAATGTGGAGACGGTCCCCGGTACGAACCCCACCGTGAGCCTTCGAGTGTCCGGTTCGTCCCTCCGAAGCCTCGATCCTCAGGAGGTCCGGATTGCCGTTGAACTGGAGGACGTGGATTTTCCCCGAACCAGTCATGAGATTCGTCGGGACGAGGTCGAATTGCCCGAGGGGTGGGTTCTGGAGGCCATCGAACCCCGGGTGGTGACGTTCGAATTCAGGCGGGTCACCGAACGGACGATTTCGGTCACGCCGAACCTGGAAGGACTTCCCGATCAGTACGAAATGGGGGTGCGGGTATTCCCCCCGGAAGCCCGACTTCGAGGGCCCGAGGAATACCTCGCGGGCATGGAGATGCTCCGGTTGGAACGGATTTCCCTGGACGACGTCACCCCGCCGGGAGAGGACTTCCGGGTTCCGGCCGAGATTCCTTCCGGGATGGAACTCGTGGAACCGGACACCAATTCCTTTCAGGTCCAGGTGAACGTATACGAGCAGGTCGACCGACACGAGATCACCGGGGTTCCCGTTCAGGTGACCGGGGTGCCGGACGGCTGGAGGGCCGTGGTCGAACCCGCCAGGCTGACGGTGGTCATACGAGGTCCCCGGGAACGGGTCACGGGCGTTGGAACGGAGGACATCGGGATTTTCGTCTCGGCCCCGGACCCCGATGTCGGAAGGGCTATCGAACTGGCCCGGATTGAACTTCCCGAGGGAATTGAGCTGGCCGCCGGTTTTT
>CAYPTI010000055.1:0-11433 GCA_964413525.1 uncultured bacterium
CTCGTTCTCTCAGGAGGTCAATGCATTCCTCCGGCCGGGGACCGTAGCCGACCACGTCGCCGGCCACAATCACGGTTTCCGGCGAATCGCCCACCTCATCCAGGACCGCGCGGAGAGCTTCCGCGTTGCCGTGGATGTCCGCCAGGATCAGCAGCTCGTTCTCAGACGAATTCAAGCGTGTCGATCCCCGGGAACGTCATCCGATGGATTTATGGATTCCGGGCCCGGATCGTCAACGTACAGCGGGACACCGCGGTGGTCCGTCCGTCGTCCCGCTTAATTTCGACTTTCCAGACATGGATCCTCGTCCCGGTTTCAACCGGGACGGCCCGGGCCTTCAGATAGCCTCTCCGTACGGGGTTCAGATGGTTGGCGTTGATCTCGATCCCCACCGCATGGCTGTCCTCGGGAGCGGCAAGCTCCGCCCCGAGGCTGGCGGCGGTCTCCGCCAGCACCAGGTTCACCCCGCCGTGCATGATCCCAAACGGCTGGTGAAGCCGCTCGTCCACGTCGATCCCGATCACAACCCGATCGGCCCCGGCCTCGAGAACCTCCAGATCGAGCAGGTCCCCCAACCCGGACCCGGCGGTTTTCTGCTTCAAATACTCCGGAACCTCCTCGTCAGTCATTCGCTCATTCCTTTCCTTCGACGACGGACTATCGACCACCGACTTTTGACTACCTTACACCAGCCCGGGGTACTGAACCCGGCCATCCTTACGACGGGCGTGCGGATGGAGGTCATGGTCCCGAACCTCGTCGTCATCAATCAAATGGCGAACGGAAAACCCCCGCGAAATCAGGTGATCGGCGATCAGGGACCGGTGGCACGAATCAGGGTCCCGTTCGGCACACAGGAGGGCCAGCGTCCCCGATGAGTCCGGTTCCCGGATGGACGACTCCAGCTCCTCCAGGGCCTCCTGACCCTCGTCGGTGTTGAGGTGGTCCGCCACCGCCTGGAATCCGCCGGACAGGGCCGAATTATGACTGGCTTCCCGGGCCGTCCGCAGGCCGCCGAGTTCCGGTACATGGACATACTGGATCCCCACGTCGGACAACGATTGTCGGAGGTTTCCCTGCGAAAAGTGAGGGTACCGCCGGCTGTTGGGGTAGGTGCGAACGTCCACGATCCGCCGGATATTGTTGTTCACCACCAGCCGTAAAAATTCCTCCCGGTCCCGGTTCGAGTGGCCCACCGTAGACACCGATTCAGTCTGGGTACCGTTCTCCACCATGAGCTCAACCCCCTTTACGGGCGGATGAGGTCCGACCCGATCATAGTATCTCCTCAGCCCGGTCCGTCCACGCCAGTACGCGATCCTTGAACATGAAAATCAACGCCGGGTACCGTCCGACCTTCGAACCGTGGTTCCCGATGAACGGAATCGGTTCCGGGGTGACGTCGACGGAGGGATGGCGCGACCCGGTAGGTCTTCAAGGCGAAGGAAATAAACCGGGACGTCAGTCAGCGATTGGGTCCCGAAGGGTGGAAAAATACGGTCTCCAGACGGGGTTGGGTGATCATCCCGGAATCAACCGGGAATCACCTACTTCCACGAACGGCCTGAATCGACGATGAACGTGATCCCCTCAGGAACGTGCTCCCAGTAGAAAGATGAGAGTGATTACGTGTCAGGAGGAGTCGTCCGGAGCGGGCTCCCCTTCGGTGTAGTTGTAGCGATCTCGGGTTAACTCCCGGGCGCGACTCCGGAGGATGGACCGCACATCCTCGTCCCCGGAGTTATTCCGGTCATCGACCAGTTCACTCGGATCGGCGTTCAGGCCGGACTCCCAGCTTGTTTCCGTCCGTTGCCGGTTCTCCAGGGTTCGGCGGTGATCCATCAGCACGGTTTTGAGAAACTCACCCGTTTTCCGGTCCAAACCATGTTCCGTGACGGCGGGACCCGAGCCCACCCGGAACGTGTAGCCCGAGACGGTGGTTCCCGAATCAGACATCAACCGAGTAAGCATAGCAACCGGTTGTCTACCGCGAAGCAGCCGGAGCGAACTGGATCCGCGGATTCGATCGAACCGAACCGTGACCCGCGTCTCGCGGTCAGGCATCTCAAGCTTGAGAACCTGCTGCCGGTCCCGCTCGATCTGTATCTCGATGTCAGCTTCCATCACGGATAATACCTCCTGCCGGTTACGGAAATTCCCCGCCCCGTCTCCACCTGATCCTTGCTCTTCCGGTCAGATGCCTCGTTCTTGAGAGCCGGATTCTATCAAGTCCCCGGGCCAAACGAAACGGGAAACGATCCGAGATCGATTCGTTACGGGGGAACGGAGTGGACAAAACCCCCGGATCCATGACCAACGTCCCTGGAACCATTTCCCTTCATCCCAGCAGATAACGGACCCAGGGGTTATCTTCGACAAAGGTGGTTTGTTCAAGCCGGGCGTCCAACCCGACAATTCGGCCGGCTCCAAACGCGCCGAGCCCGAACAGCAAAAGAATGTACACCACGTCGGCGTTGACCACGTAACCATGTTCGACCGGAAGTCCAGCCAGCAAACCTCCCTGCAGGGAGGCAAGCCAGAACAAAAACATCTGTACCGATCCCCAGAACGCCGCGAACCGGACGGCCAGTCCAAGAAGCAGGGACAGCCCGATCAGAAGCTGACCCCATACCACGAGGAAATCGACCCAACCGGCTCCCGCCAGGGAAACAAAAAAATCACCCAGGGGGTTGGCTTCATGAATGGCAAACTGCAGGTAGCCTGCCGCTGTCCACTCGGGATCGAGGAACTTTTCAATCCCCGCCTGCAAAAATACCCACGCCATCACCAGCCTCAGCCAAACAATCGAGTACCCGATCCACGTCTCGGAATAATCAAACGAGACGGGACGGCCAAACATGGTTGTTTCAAGGGACCGTTCCTCCGACGATGCCATGGTCTAACCTCCTTAATCCCACGGATCGTTTCCGTCCGTCTTATTCGAACTCGTCGGTACATACTTTGAGCGATCAACCGTTGAAGGTCTCAATCCTCGTCCCATCGTTCGATTGGAATATATAAAATGGGGAGTCAACAGAACAAACTTTTCTGGTTCATCAATCCATGTGCTGGGGAGATCGGAGAACCGACCGGTCCGATCAATCACAACCCAGCGATGGTTCGAACCGCTCCTCCGAGCTCCTTGAACCCGTCCCGGGTTGCCGGATCAACCGTGAACACGAGCACCTGCCAGCCTTCTTCCAGGTACGGTTCCAGCAATCGTATAGCCCGTTCCTTGCGGTCGGGATAATAGTGCAGGAAGGGGTCGTCCAGCAGCATGAACCCCGGTTCCTCCTCAAACAGCCGGTCGAGCAGAACCAGCCGGCAGGAAAAGTACAGATGATTCCGGGCGCCGGAACTGAGGGATTGTTCGGGATAGGCGGTCCCGTCCGCGAGCACCTCAAAAGTCATGTCGTCCGGCCGGAAGGAGAGCTCCTGTCGATCCCCCATCACGCGATTATAAAGGTCGTCCAGCGACTGACCGCCGTCCTTCCCGGCCAGCAGCCGGCGGACCTCCCCGAGGTAATCGGCCTCCAGGCCGTCAAGCGCCCGAACCGCCATAATCGCAGCCAGGCGATCCCGTATCGTTTCCCCGAGTTCTTGTTCCCAGGCATTTTGCTGTTCGAACAGGGTCCCTGGCTGCTCGGGGTCGATCCCCAACTCGGACAGGGTGCTCTTGAGCCGGATAACCTCATCCTGAACCGACTGGTGTTCTCGCTGGAGCTCCTCCTGTTTGGAGTCCAGTCTGTTCACCTCGTGCTCCACGGACTCCCGGGCTTCTTCTACGTCTTCAACATCAATTTCAACGTCTTTTACTTCGTCAAGTTCGTTCTCGATCTTGACTTTGATCTCATTCAGGTCCTGGGTTTCGAGCTCCCGGTCAAGGAGACCCGAAAGACGACTTTCCAAGCTTTCGAT
Organism: uncultured bacterium; assembly: GCA_964413525.1. Classification (GTDB taxonomy): domain Bacteria; phylum T1Sed10-126; class T1Sed10-126; order T1Sed10-126; family CAYPTI01; genus CAYPTI01. The sequence continues at coordinate 3,919 of CAYPTI010000055.1, forward strand.
TTTTCCCTCTATCTCGCGTCGTCTGGCTAATTTTTCAAGGTAATCGTCCAGGCCGGTACACCCGGATTTCTCCCGGAACCGTTCAAGGCTTTGCCTCACTTCACTCCGTGCCGGTTTCAATTGTTCGTCCAGTTCCGTTTCCTGATCCTCAATTGCCTCCTCCAGCTCGCGGATCTGCTCGTTCAGACTCTCTTCCCTGGATTTGAGTTTCGCCTCGCGCCGGAGAAGAGCTTCTTTTTCTTCCCGGAGCTGATCCAGCTCCTCTTCCTCAACCAGGTCTTCAAGGGAAGAATCAAGCAGGTTTCTGGCCCGCTCGAGGGGCTCCCGGTCGTCCCCGGGCAAGCCGGTCAATTCTTCCTTCAGCGTTGTTTCGAGTTCATCGACGGATTGTTTGAGCCGGCCACGGTTCCAGACCAGTAAGGCCCCCATCCCGCCGAGGATCACTCCAACGGCCAGCAGAATCCCCACCGCCCCGAAGCCCGCGTCGGTGGCCCCGAGCACCAATTCCAGCATCGCAGCCACGAAAACAACACCACCCGACCAGAGGAGTCCCCGTTCAAGCCACCGGCGCCGGGCCGCTTTCGACAGCCGTTCGCGGTTCCCCTCCAGCTCGTTCACCAGGGGCTGGACAGTCTCGTACAGTTGTTCCTGCAGGTTCCTCGTCCGCCGGGATCGGTGTCGGTCTGCTTCGACCAGTGCTTCTTCCACGTGCTGCTGCTGTTCTTCAATGTTCTTCAAATCAGAGCGAATGGTTTTTCGTTCCTCGATTTGTTTCTCGATCTTCTGTTTGGCTTGCCCGGTTCGTTTTTTTAACTCGCGAACCTTGTTCGCGATGGTCTGCCGACGTTCCTTTGCCCGTTCCCATTCTTCCTCAAACTCAGGGTCGATCCGGCTGAATTGGTCATTCAGCTTGGATTGATTAACCCGGATTTCCTCAACCAGAGACCTGGCTCGGGTCAGGGTTTGTTTCCGCTCCATCTTCCGGAGTTCTCCCCGGCGCTGCTTGATCTGGTTGAGATCCTGTTTAACGGCTTCCAGTTCGGCTCCAACCTGCTTCAGTTGATCCAGTCGTTCCATCAGCGACCGGAGGTTCTGTTCTAACTCATCCATCCGTTCCAGATTCGGAACCAGTTCCTCATGCATCCGGTCACGAACCCTGCTCGACTGAGGGTTGGACCACCTGAACGTCGGGGTGAGGTTGGCGAGGTTGCGGATTTTCGAAGTCACGTCGTTCAGCGAATCGTCCCCCATCCCGGAAAGCAACGAAGCCAGCCCATTCCACATTTCTTCCCGATCGCGGTTATCATCGTGAATGGTGAGTTGGCCCGAACGGATGCACAGCAACCGATGCAGTTCCGGGAGCCGCCAGCCAAGCAATTCACTTAACGGCCTCTCGGGCCCCGATTCTCCAAACAGGTGTACGTCACCGGACGCCTCCAGTTCCACCTCGCTTCCGGGAAATTCGTCGTAACGCTTCTCCCCGGCAAACAGCTGCTTTCGTCCTTCCTTGAACACACGGTTGATAATGAGGTCGATCAGGGTGGTCTTCCCCTGCTGATTGTCATCGAAGATCACTTCACAATCCCCCGGTTCCCAGGCAAGTTCAGGCAACGGTCCAACCCCGTCGGTGCGAACTGTTCGGATTCGCATCAACCCACCACCTCGTACAGGGCTCGCATGAGCAATTCTTGAGCCCGTCGCCGGACGGACTCGGCTTCCTCCTCAAGCATGGATCGTGCCCGGGACCGCACGGCGGAAGGATCCTTCGAAAAATCTTCCGCGAGGTCGATGTGTTCAGCTGGTTCACGCTGCCGGAGGGCCTCCAGTGAACGGCGAACCAGCGGCTGATCGAACCCTTCGGCTCCCTGCAGGTTCATATCCACGATTTCCAACCGGTTCCAGTTATCGCGGTGTTCGTCGGAGAGGTCCTGTAGGCGGTCCCGAATCCGGGTGATGTCTCCTTCCACGAACCCGTCCACCGATACCCGAAGCCGGCACCCGGAATCTCCTTCTCCCAGCAGGGTGTCCAGCCGGGTTATCCCTTCTTCTTCGAACCCCGGAAGCATCAGGACTTCTTCCCGCCGGTAATACCATCCAGGGGGCGTGTCCACGGGAATCGGTCTAACCGCAGTTTGTCCCTGCTCCAATTCAAATTCGAGCAGGGCCCGTCGACCTTCCTCCCGGATGCTGTTGGGCAGCGGGGAACCGGGGTAATGAACCGGAGGATCCTCACCCAGCTGGGCCTGCCCGTGCCAGTGACCCAGGATGACCCGGTCGAACTCTGTCCCCACCACATCCTGCTCGTAGAGCAAACATTCGTTTTCCTCCCCGTGGTCTTCGATGGCCTGGACGATGTGGCGGTGAGCCGGACTCAGGTAGGAAGCATGTCCCAGCAGCCAGTCAGTCTCTTCCCCGGACAGATCAAACCGATCGGTCAGGTCGGTGGCCGCTTCCCCCCGGCTGTAGGGCAAACCGTGAATTCTGAGGTTTTGTTCTTCCCCTTGCAGACGGACGGATTCCCCTCGTTCGAGCACGTGCACCACAGCAGACCAACCCAGCCGGCCCAGGTTGGGATCGTGGTTGCCGGCCACCATCACCACGTCGCAACCGTTCGGGAGCCGTTCCTCCAGCGTCGTTTGGACCTCTCCGTTTAGGGCCGATCCGTCGCTGGCACTTTCGAACAGATCCCCCGCGATCAGCAGGGCGTCAACGTCACGCTTCTCGGCCTGCTCGAGGATCCAACTCCAGACCTCCAACCGCTCCGGTTCTTCCTCGGACAAATGGAGATCCGCCGTGACCAGTATTTTCATGCTCAGCCTCCGAAGAAAGTCATTATTTACCCCGTAACGCCCACCCGTGAAGCGTGTACCCAGGGGAGCGATCACCTGTTCAAAGTGTACACAGAATAAGCATTGCTTCAGGGCCTTCCCAAAATCATTGCCGCCGGTACGTACCCACGTATTCGCAATTGCGAATACGTGGGTACGTCAGGTTGAAGAAGGTTCGGACGCAACGATGGCAAAGTTCGGCTGTAAAAATGTCTTCAAACGAGGACCGGGATTCAACCATTGAGCCGACAACATCTACAGACCATTCATGGCCCGTGGATGCGAACAACCCTGTTCAATCGGAAGGATAGAAAAACATCTCCACCAAGGAGCGACCCAGTTCAACCACCGTGTCCCGGCCGTCCTCCCCGGTCTCCAGGTTCTCAAACCAGCGGTCCGGCACCGACTCGCCGCTGACGCTGGAACAGCCGAGGGTGCCGGCCGCCGTCGCGGGATTCACCGGGGTTCCCTCGTTCAGCAGGTCCCGAATGGATTCGTACCGCTTCGTCCAGTATCCGACCGGTTCCCGGAACCGGTCGGGTTCCGGACCGTACACGAGCCCCAGCGGGGCCGTCCGCATGGACGCTCCGTTGCCAAAACTTCCGCCGTCGAAGATCCGATTCGACGCCTCGGCCGGGTCGACCCCCTCCCACAGGTTCATCACCCGCCGGGTCCCCCGTCCGTAGCCCCGGTTGGGGTCATAATGGTCGAGAAAGCTCCGGGCGAGGACCTGCCGGTCGATTCCCTCGCTGCGCACCATGGACCGGGCCAGGGCGATCATCATCTGGGTGTCGTCAGTGTAGGTACCGGCCCCCAGTCGCGCGTCCAGCATCTCGTCAACCCGACCGTGGCGCTGCTTGATCCGGTCGGCCGGCCAGCCCTCGACCGGCATCCCCAGGGCATCCCCGACGAAGGTCCCGATCAGCGAACCGGAGGCGTGGTCCTTGAGCCTCTCCGGATCAGCTTCGTTCAAACCGAAGATCATCCGATTCGACCAGTTCGGCCTGGAACAGGAAGGACGCCTGGCGCAGGGCGGCGTGGTAGTCGAATTCGGTCAGCGCACTCACGGCGTCAACCGGGTGGACCACGTCGTAGTACCGCAGGCCGGCGCTGGCCGCCGTGTAGTGGACGCAGATGTTGGCCACCGTGCCGCAGATCACCAAGGTATCGCGATCGTTTACCTGCAGCTGATGCTCAAGCTGCGTGCCGTAGAAGCCGTCGTAGCGGGATTTTTCGAAGGTCCGATCGTCGTCCGCGGGGGACAGCTCATCCACGACTTCCCAGCCAGAGGTTCCTTTCACGCAGTGTTCCCCCCAGGTCTGAAATTCAGGATCGTCCTCGGTGTGGGTGTCGAGGGTATACCAGACGGGGACCTCCGCGTCCCGGGCCGACTCGATCAGGGAGACGATGGTCGGGATGGTGTCGGACGCCTCGGGGTTGTGCAGGGCTCCGTCCTCGTGGGCAAAATCCCTCTGCATATCGACCACCAGAAGAATTGAGTCATCGGGATCCACGGAATGGTCGGGAGCCACGCTGTATTCGGGCACCTCGATCTCCATTTTGGAGCCTCCTTATAGAGAATGAAAAATTCTCAGTTCACCGACGAAAACTAGTGTAACCAATCCGGAATTCCGCGTGTATCGTTCGGTCCGGGGTCCCTCCGATCGTTTCGATCAGCCGGATGCTAACCCGTGCCAGGGGCACGACTTGTGTCCTCGAAGTGATTTCACCTCCCGGATCAGCTGGAGGGATCCTCCGTCCAATCAGAGTGTACGGGAAAAATGTGGGCCGAAGATGGTTCCGGATCGGCGAAATCAGCTTTGTTCGGAGACCGTATGTACACAAAATTGTCCTGATTCCCATCGAACCGGGGAAGGGAACGGTTTCTCCGCAACCAATCGGACTCAGCCTCGACGTAGGCTCCCGGGTCTCTGTCGGGGTAATGACCCACTCGATACCCTTCGGTCGGAATCGTTCATCCACGAATGGATACGTTGACCCATGGACAACGAACCTTCCCGTCAGACGGACGTGACCCTCCTCGATCGACTCCGGGAATGGATGTCTCTGCAGTCGGAGGTCCTGGTGCTCTCCGGGGCCCTCATGGTGTTCAGCCTGGCGATGCAGATGACCGGACGGTTCGTCCCGGAATATCTTGCCGTCCTGGGCGCCACTTCGTTTGTCGTGGGGTTGTTCGGCACCCTGGAGGAGATCCTTAACGCCGTCTATCCCTACCCGGGAGGAGCGCTTTCGGACGCCTTCGGAAGCCGGGGGGTTCTGGTCAGCTTCGGAATCGTGACCACCCTGGGGTACGGGGTCTGGGCACTGGCGCCCCGGCTCGGCGAACTGACCCTGGGTCCGCTGACGGTGCCGACCTGGGTCTGGGTCTTCGTGGGATTGTTTTTCGTTCTGGCCTGGAAGGAACTCGGGCTGGGGGCCACCTTCGCCCTGGTGAAGGACACCGTGCCGCCGAACCGGCTGGCCCGGGGATTCGCCAGCACCGAGGTGTTCCGACGAGTCGGTTACCTCGTGGGTCCCCTGATCGCTTCCGCGGTCCTTTCCTGGTACGCGGACTTCACCGCCGGCTTCCAGCTCCTGCTGGGTCTGGCGGTGGTGATCTGTCTGCTGGCCACCGTGGCGCAGCAACGAGGCTACGACGTGGCCAGCGACCAACTGGAACCGGATTCGGAATCCGCCGACGAACCGTCCGACAGTTCGTTGGTCACGGTGCTGGAGGATTTCCGGGCCCTGCCGGCGGAACTGAAACCGTTGCTGGTAGGGGACACCCTCGTGCGAGTGGGCAACGGCATGGTGTACGTCTTCTTCATCCTCGTGATAACCCGCTACCACGAGGTGGGCTGGAGTGTGCTGGGCTGGGACTTCCCACCGGCGGCTTTCTTCGGCCTGCTGCTGGGAATCGAGATGACCGTGGCCCTGCTGATCCTGGTGCCGGCCGCCCGGCTCGGCGACGCCTACGGTCAGAAACCGGTCGTCGGGGCGGGGTTTCTGGTCTACGCGATCTTTCCGATCTTGCTGATCGCGGCTCCGTCCAACCCCTACGTAATGATGGGCCTGTTTGCCCTCTCGGGTCTCCGGTTCGCCGGCATGCCGGCCCACAAGGCCCTGATCGTGGGTCCCGCCCGGGCGGATCGCGGCGGCGCCACCACGGGAGCCTACTACCTGATCCGAAACACCCTCCGGGCCCCGGCCCCGGCCGTCGGCGGCCTGCTGTACGGTATCTCGCCGGTCCTCTCCTTCGGCCTCGCCACGGTGATCGGTCTGACCGGAACGGTGCTGTTCCTCTCCTTCGGGGAACAATACCGACCCGGAAGCTGATCTGGGCTCTGGATTTCCTTCGGATCAACTCGGACCGGGACGGCGTCCTCTTGGCTTTGAACGGTCGTTCTCCTCATGCTCATTAACAGGTGAAAAGGAACCGATTACTATTCAACATCTTTGCCAGACCAACAATCCAGCCGTGGATCAATGCATTCGGAGGAGCCCAACATGAGGTTGCTTGTCGTGGGAGCCGGACAGGTGGGTCGAACCGTGGCCGAATCGCTGGCCCGGGACCATGAGGTGGTGGTGATGGACCTCGACCCGGAACGACTCGATCGCGTCCGCTCCCAAACCGATGTCATGACGTACGATGGGGACGGCACCAGCATAGAAGACTTGAAGAACGTCAACACGGAAGACGTTGATACGGTGATCGCCAGCACCAACGACGACCAGACTAACATCCTGATCTGCAACACCGCTCGAGCGTTGAACTCATCCGTTCAAACCATCGCCCGCGTGAAGGAAACCGGGTTCCTGCAGTCCTGGCAGCACTCCCATCGCGCATTTAACGTCAGTTTCATGGTTGGGGCGGATCACCTGACCGCCCTGGACATCTTCCGGGTCTCCGGTCTGCGCTCCGCCCGGGACGTCGAACTGTTTTGCCGCGGCCAAATCGAAATGGCCGAATTTGACATTCCTCCTGAGAGTTCGATCGTCGGTCAAACCGTTCGGGAGGCGGACCGGTTCGAGGGCCTGACCTTCGCGGCGGTGTTCACCGGCGACACCATGGAGGTGGTCCGGGGCGACACGACCATCCGAGCCGAGGACCGGCTGCTGGTGATCGGATTGCCCGAACACGTTCAGGAGTTCGGTCGAATCCTGGACGGCCCCACCAACGGGGAGGAAGCCAGCCGGATCGTCATCCTCGGGGGTGGAGAAATCGGTCGTCAGACGGCCAAGCTCCTTCAGAAACGGGGCGTGGAGCCCAAGCTGGTCGAGCAGAATTCCGAACGGGCGGAGTTTCTTGCCAAGGACTTACCGGGAACGCTGGTACTGGAGGACGACGCAACCGATCCCGAGTTCCTGAAGAGCGAAGGCATCACCAGGACCCAGCTGCTCGTCGCGGCGCTGCGACCCGACGAACGCAACCTGTTGACCTCCCTGCTGGGGAAACAGCTCGGTGCGGAGCGGGTGGTGTCGGTCGTTCACGACCAGAAATACGAATCGCTGTTTGAGCAGTCCGGCATTGACGTCGTGGTCAATCCCCGGAGGGAAGTCATTGAAGAAATTCTCCAGTACATCCGGGGGCCCGACGTAGAAAAAATTGCCTTCGTGGAACACCACCAGGGAGAAGTCATTGAAATTGAACTCCGGGCGGAAAGTTCCCTGGTGGGACGCCCCCTGA
>CAYPTI010000056.1:0-7056 GCA_964413525.1 uncultured bacterium
AGTTCCGTGATCCGGTTGATGATCGGGGCCGTGTCGGTGGTCATCGGGACCGAGATCCGGTATCCCTCCGCGTCCCGATCGTCGTTAAATCCCTGTTCGTACAGGTAGACGTCCATGGCTCCTCGTTCCTCGTTGACCTGGAACTCAACTCCCTGGAGGAGGGTTTCGTCCAGCCCCCGGACCAGGAGGTACGCGCGGGATTCCTCACGGGACGGCACGAGTTGATGTTCCACGTTGTCGAACCTCCGGAGATACAGGCGGATTTTTCTCCGGCGATTTCCTCTTACTTGCTGCTCGGGAAACTCCTCCCCTGCGGAGTTCCCCTGGTTCAGGAATCGCTGGCTTTTCCTCCTCGAATCAACCGCAACCGTTGCCGGGCGTCCTCCGGGGACAGATCCTCCGGGGGTTCGGGAGCCGGTCGATCCGAGGGGGCCGGGACGGAGTCCGAGTCGACGGACTCGGGAGCCGGATCCTCCCGATCGGTGGAGACCCCCGATCGCTGCTCGGCCTCCTTCTGGTACCGGCGGGCGTCCTCGCCGTCGATAGCCACGTTCATGATCCCCGGTTGACTCGGCGGGGTGTCGCTGGCGAGGCCGATCAGGTTCACGTGTTTTGAAAAGTCCGGGACCGTGCCGTCGAAATGGTCGTTCAGGGAGGACTGGTTCAGGACCCGGAAGGACGGAACGAACGGGATCGATCCCTGATCGAAAAAGTCCTCCAGAATGGACTGGACCACCCGGGCGATGAAGGGTTCCGTCACCGATTCGGACGGGATGGTCCGTCCCTCAAATTTCTGGTTAAATCGACGGTGCAACTGGCGTCCGAGTTCCTCGAGGCTCCAGTATGAGCTGGCCATGATTCCTGTTATCCTCCTTAAACCCTTCAGTATAACAGGATAGACCGGATCCATCACGGGCACCGGATGGGATGATCCATGGATCGGATCATGAAACGGTTTGATTATTGTGTTTTCGATCTGGAGACCACCGGCTTGAAGCCGGAGGAGGGGGAACGGATCATCGAGGTCGGAGCGGTCCGGCTGGAGGGAGGAGAGATTACCGACCGGTTTCAGCAGCTGGTGGATCCCGGGCGACCGCTCGACGACGAAATTGTTGCCTTGACCGGCCTCTCCTCGGAGGATCTCCGGGGCCAACCACCCTGCGACGAGGTCCTTCGGCAGTTCCGGGATTTCGTCGGGGACCGGTACCTCGTCGCTCACAACGCCAATTTTGACATGTCGTTTCTGGAAACGTACGCTGAGGAGCCCATGGGAAGGGAAGTCATCGACACCCTTCGACTGGCCCGGACGGTGGTCAACCTGAACGACAACAGCCTCGGCAACCTGGTCCGGGTCTTCGGGGTGGACCTGCTGAACGCTCACCGGGCTGCGGAAGATGCCGAAGCCACCGCGGTAGTGTTCAGGCACCTGTGGAGTCGGATGCGGTTTCGCTACCATTACACCCGTTCCAACCTGCCGGACGAGATCCTCCGGCACGCCCCCGCACCGTTCTGGAAGCGAATGGTCCAACGGAAAGGCGGGGAGGAATCCCTCTGGGCCGCCCTGCGGCAGTGGTTGATTTCTCCCCGAGAAGAAAGCCAATCCAACTAGCCAACCACCTGACGGAGGAGGAGTTACGTTCATGGCACGGATGACCGGAGTACGAATTTATGTCGTGCGACTGATGAACCAAATTCCCGAGGGATCCGTGATGACGGTCACGGACCTGGCCCGGGAGGCCGGATCCGCCGGCGCCCGGAGGGCAGTCAGGCAAATTGTTGCCGATCGACCCGAGGAGTCCCCCTACTGGAGGGTGGTAGAAGAGGACGGCCGCCTGCTGGATCTGGATGAATCGTTTCGGGACGTCCAGCGGGAGAAACTGGCCGATGAGGGACTTGAACCGGACGACGGATCGGTGGATGTCGAACGGCACGGGTGGAGGCCCGAGGGGGACTGAGTACGGCGCAGGGGGGAGCTGACGTTGGAGGGCGGTCGCCGGTTCTGATAGCCTGATTTTGGTGATGTCATGACTTCGGATGAACTGTCACCCAGGGAGCGGGAAAATCGAGCCCTTCGCCGGTTGCAGTACCTGGTTCGGTTGACCGAGCGAATTCTTCGCCAGCAGGACCTTTCCCTCACGGAAGCGGTCCGGTACGTGGAGGGGGTTCGCCGATACGCCCTGAGCCGGTTTCCCGGAAAGGAATCGGCGTGGACGATCATCTACCAGCCGCGGTTCGAGCGGATCCTCCGCCAGCGCTGGAACTACGTACCCGGCGATCAGGAGGAATCGCTTCCGACCTGAGCCATCCCGCGGTTCGAAAGTACGGACTCCCCCGTAGGGATCCGGGGGAGGAGGCCGGCTGATCAGGGGTACGAGTGGTTACGTCCATCATTGTGTGTACATTCGGTCTCCGACCGGGTTTGATTTCGCCGATCCGGTACCAACTCCTGGTCGCCAATTGTCACGAATGGTCTGAGTGAGGGCGGGATAATGTTCCCGATCCGGGAGGCGAAATCACTTCAGAGGTCATCCTCCGGCTGATCGAGAATGATGGGAGGAGGCCGTTTGTACACACGAGTTGGAACACGATCGATCGAGGGAACAGCCCGGAAGAGATTTACGTCCCCGGGGCGTGCTTGGTTGCCTCGCGGACCGCGTGGGGAAGGATCGGGACGACGATTTCCTCCAGAGCCAGTTCCACCGCGTTGGGGGATCCCGGGAGCGCAAAGACCACCGTCGTATCGATCCGCCCCGCCGTCGCCCGGCTCATGACCGTATAGGCCCCGATCTCGTCGAAACTCAGCCGGCGGAACAGTTCACCGAATCCGGGCAGTTCCCGATCCAGCATCGGGCGAAGAACCTCAAGCGTCCGGTCCCGGTGAGAGATCCCCGTGCCCCCGGACGTGATGAGGACATCCACGTCGGCCCGATCGACGACCTCCCGGAAGGCCTCCCGGAGCCGGTCGGGTTCCTCCCGGACAATCTCTCGCCGGACCGGGTCAAATCCCTCCCGAACAATGATCTCCTCCATTAACGACCCCGATTCGTCGTCCGCCTCCGCCCGGGTGTCGCTGATCGTCAGCAGCGCGATCCCGAACGAGGGAGGGGAGTCCGACGGTCCCATCAGTCTTCCTGGCCGCCGGGGCCGTCGAGTGCTTCCGGGTTTTCAACCCAGGTTTCCCCGGAAACAAAGACTTCCTTTTTCCAGAGAGCGACCCGCCCCTTCAACTCGTCGATGACGTACCGGCAGGCCTCCAGGGCTTCCGCCCGGTGGGGAGCCCCCACCGCCACCAGGACGGCGGGTTGACCCACCTCCACCCGGCCGGTTCGGTGGGCGGCGGCGATCCGTAGATCCCCCCGGGAGCTCCACCGGTCGTCGGCTTCCTCCAGGATCGAGCGGAGGGTTTCCCGGGCCATCGGTTCGTAACAGTCGTATTCCAGGTACTCCACCTGACGACCCTCGTTTTCCTCTCGTACCGAACCGGTGAAGGTGGCGATGCCGCCGTTCGACGGGTTGGTGACGAAGCGTATTTGATCGTCGAGGGAAAATTCATCGTGGGAGGACACGATCGTGATTCGGAACCGTTTCGTTTCGCTCACCGTGAACCGCCTCCAAACGGGGGCAACAGGCCAATTTCGTCGCCGGGGGACAGCGGGGTTGATCGGTCTTCAACCAGTTCGTGATTGACGGACAGGGCCAGGGAGTCCCGATGTTCCCGCAGTACGGGATACCGTTCGAACAGGGATTCGAGGACGTTCTCCAGGCTGGTTTCCGACTCCAGAGGGATCTCCAGGGACTCGGTGCCGAGTTGATCCCGGAGCGGGCCGAACAACTTCACCGTCACGAACGTGTCCGTCGTCATCGTCGGTTCCTCCCTGGAAGGCTGTATGGTAACCGTGTTTTCACGGTATCGTCACCACGGAGAGGGAATAATTCCGGGTTCAGATGATTTATGTTAGTTGATGTTCCCAGTCAATCAGAGGAGGTGCAGGTGTGCCCCAGACCAACACCAACAAAAATTATTACGACATCCTCGGGGTGTCCGAGGACGCCGACGAAGAAGAAATCCGCAAGGCCTACCGAAAAAAAGCGCAGAAATGGCATCCCGACCGTTCCGATCACCCCGACGCGGAGGAAAAATTTAAGGAAATCGGGGAAGCTTATGCCGTCCTGAAGGATTCCGAGAAACGCCAGCAGTACGATCAATTCCGGCAATACGGCCGGGCGCCGGGAGACCAGGGGTTTCAGTTTGATGCGGAAGGATTTGATTTTTTCGATCTGTTCCGCCAGGCCGCCGGGGCCGCGGGAGGGCCCGGTGGGGGACGCCGCGGTGGACGAGGTCAGGGCGGGACCCGGTCGGTCGGGTTTGAGGACCTGTTCTCCGGCGGGGGCGGTCGGCAGCAGACCTGGCAGTCCCCGCCCGGAGGAGCCCGGCGAACCTCCCCTCGTGACGGGGGACGGAGGTCCCGGGAGGAAGAGGTAACCCGGCGGATTCCGTTGAAACTGGCCGCTCTCGGCGGGAAATTAAAGCTCCGAACCCCGTCCGGCGAGCTGGTCAAGGTCACCATCGAGCCCGGCACCCAGCCCGGCACCCGGTTGAGAATCCCCAACAAGGGGACGGGCGGCCGTGATGTCGTCGTGAACCTGGAGGTCAAGGTCCCCACCGATCTAAGCGAGGAACAGAAGGAGACCCTCCGGGAGCATTTCTGAGGCCCCGGTTCCGCTCACCGCCCACCCGATCTTCCCGTTTCGTTTTGCTATAATGGAGACCATTCAACCGGACGGAAGCCGCTCGGCTGTTTCGGTGGCTTTTGGCCCGGGAGTTTGTGGATGGACATACCGATCGGACTGCAAGCATGGGAAAGGATGGTCCTGAATGAACCGTCGCAGGGTTCGCTGGGGGCAGGGCAAGGAGCAGGAAAACCAAGTGTTTGTGGATACCGACGAGCAGCGGGATCCGTACCTTAACGAACAGCCTCCCCGGGCACCGATGCGCTGTCCGGTATGTGGGAACATTTACGCCAACAAGCAGTGGTACCTGCCGGCACAGATCGATCTTGACGCGGAGGACGAAGCGGGTACCTACACCTGTCCGGGCTGTCAGAAAGTCCAGGACGGGTACTTTTACGGCGAGCTGGTGGTACAGGGGTCCTACCTTCGGGACCACCACCGGGAAATTTCAAACCTGATCCAGAACGAGGTCCAGCGGTCGCAGAAGAAGAATCCCCTGTCCAAGCTGGTCAGCGTCGATGCGGAAGAGGGGCGGGTCCGGTTTCGGACCACGAACGGGAAACTCGCCGAACACCTGGGCCGTTCCCTCGAGAACGCACACGGGGGAACGCTGCGTCAGAGCAAGGAAGACAACATTACCCGCGTGGCGTGGGAACGGTCCAGCTCGACCTGAACCGACCGGGTTCCTCCCGCGGTCCTAAAACTGACGCCGCGGGGAACTGTTCATTCCGGTGACGTCCGGCTGGCCCCGGTCGTACGCGAGACCCTCCTCATCCGGATCCGGTTCGTCGTACCCCATCTTTTGGCTCTCGGTCTGGAGATCTTCGTCGACCACCACGTCGAATTCGACGTTTTCGATGTCGAGCGTGTCGAAGATCAGCCGCTCGAGTTCCTCGTACGACTGATACCCCGGGACGCTACCCGTGATGGCGGCGAAGTTTTCCTCCACCTCGATGTCGAGGTGATCCGATTCAAATTCCATCTCCGATTCGACGTGATCGACGATCTCCCAGTACACGGAGTCGTCAGCGGGATGGTTCGCGTCGGTGACCATGATTACTCACCCTCTGGAAAAATTTGTGGTTCGGTTATGCGTTGACTGATATTGTTACCAAGACAAACGGATGACCGGGGGAGATTATTCCCACCGTTTTGAACGGGCAGGAGGTTCCCGCCGTGACCGAACGATGCGGCATCGATCCATCGCATGAATTTGAGTCCACGTCCGGCACCCGGAAGATCTTCCGGGACGGATCCTATACTCGAGATCGGGCCTGCCCCCGGTGCGTGGAAGCCATCCGGGAAGACCGGCTCACGGACTTCCGGATTTTCGTCATCAACGGGGAGGAAGTCGTTCTCCCCCGTGAGGAAATCGACGTCTGAGGTCAATCCCTTCGCCGGTTCCGAAGGAGCGTCCACCCCTGGAAAGGACTCTGGGATGGGTTGATTGAATCCCTTCACGCCAGTTCCTCCTTGCGCTTCGTTTCTTGACTTTTTTCCTTCCGCCTACGAACAACCTAATTGGATTCCGGCCAGCCCTCAAAAGAATTATGGTATTCCGTAAGTACTCCGGGACCCGTTTCCACCGGAACGTCCGAATGGAACGGGACCGAAGGAGCCGGGATGACCCGAACCCTCCTCCGTACTTCGATGCGTCTCGTTACGGATTCCTTCCCGGGGGAGGGACGCGGTACGCTCCTCCTGCAGTTCTTCCCTTCCGTCCGGTGCTCGGCGGGCCTGGGTTCAGGGAGAAGCAAACCCGAGAAAAGGGAGAGGGACCCCTCACACCCCCGTCCGGCTCCTTCCCCCGCCGGGAAGAGGAAGACTATCGACGATTCCTCCGGACGAAATTCCGGAGGATTGCCAAGTCTGTCCTCATGGGTGTATATGGTTCACGGCCCAACGAATCGAGAATCGCAGGGAATTAGCCGGCCCGCGTGAACCAGGTCGTTCCTGTTCCAGCCGATCTGACACTGATGAAAACAAGTCTTTTCCAGACCTTCAAGGTTCCTCTAACCGAGCAAATATTCCCCAATATATAAGAGTTCAAACTCTCGGGATCAAGGAAGGAAGGGGGGGATCCGCTCAGGGAACTTCCATGCTGGAGACTTCGTCGAATTCGTGTCGTTGTTCGCCTTCTTCGAGGTTGATTCCGTGAATAACGTGTTTGTAGAACGTGCCATCCTCGGTCTCGTAGTAAGCGATTTTACGGGTGTCCTCGGCGGTGGTTCCGAGAATTTGTTCGTTAATTTGACGGCCTCGAAATTGGACGGTCTCCTCGGGGAGTTCGATCGTATGTTCTTCGTACTCACCGCTCATCACGTG
>CAYPTI010000056.1:7156-11304 GCA_964413525.1 uncultured bacterium
TTTTATACCGTATCGCGCACCCGTCCCCGTTCAATGGGCTTCCGGGTCGTCGACCGAACGATCAGCGGACGGGTCGGACGGACGGGACGTTAACTGACGGCTGGCGCTACGGGCCCAGGGAGCCTTCACGTACCAGATCAGAACGATCAGGGTTCGGATCCCGTAGCCCACGATCACGCTCCCGTACAGGGCTTCCATCCCGTACCCCGAGTATCCCGCCAGCAGAGCCGAACCGGCGAGCAGAACGGAGACCCCGGTCAGGTTCCCGAGCATGGGAACCATGGTGTGGCCGGCTCCCTCCAGGGCTCCGGCCAGGTTGTGTTCCACCGCCAGGGCCAGGGTTACGAAGGCAAACACGACGATGAAGTGGCGGGCGAGGGTGAGGGCCGGTTCCTCCCGGATGAAGGCCCAGCCAAGCGGATAATTCCCCACGGCCAGCAGAAGGGTGATGGGCAGGCTGACCAGCAGGGCCAGCTTGACGGCCTTCCACCCTTCGCGCCGGCTCTGACCCGGACGGGTGGCCCCGATGGCCTGACCGCTGTAGGTACTGGCGGCCATGCTGATCCCCCAGTTGGGCATCCGGGCGAGCATCTGAATGCGACGGGCAATTTGATAGCCGGCCACGGCGTCGTCCCCGAACCAGAGGAGTATGGAGCTGAAGGGAACATCGGCGATCGCCGTGATGGCTCCGCTGGCCACCCGCGGGGTTCCGATCCGGATCACCTTCCATCCTTCCCGGAACTGGGAGATTCCCGGCCAGTCGACGGACAGTGGGTACCAGGCGTTCACAAGCAGAAACAAACAGGTCCCTCCGGCCAGGGTGTTCCCCATCGCCGTGGCCAGCGCGGCCCCGGTCACCCCGAGCTCGGGTAGCCCCCAGAGCCCGAACACCAGCAGGATCGTTCCCCCCACGTTCAGGGCCGTGGTGACGAACCCGATGATCATCGGGGTGATGGTGTCACCCCGGGCGGCCATCCCTCGGAAGGTGACCAGGTAAAGGATCCGGGGAGCGGCCGACAACCCCACGATTCGAAGATAGGTTCCCCCTTCCCGAACGACTCGCTCGCTGGGACCGAGGATTTCGACCAGCCAGTCGGCGTGGAACCACAGGACGGTGGAGACGATCCCGCCGAGCACGACGGCGATGAGGACGGATTGGGTCATGGCTCCCCGGACCTGACGTGACCGGCCGGAGCCGATCCCCTGTGAGATCCGGGCCACCGTGCCGGCCCCGATCCCCAGGCCGGCGAACAGAACGATCCGCATCCAGACGTCGCCCAGACCCACGGCCGCGGCGGCCCAGGCGCCGAGAAACCCGACGATGAGCAGATCCGAGGCGCGCATCACGACCCGGGAAAGCCCCAGGATCATCACGGGCCAGGCCAGGTCCCAAATTTTCCTCACGGTGCCGCTCCTCTCATGTGGTTGAATTCGGTCGCGCACGCTATAATGAAAGGCCTTATGCTAACACCGGAACATGGGCTGAACGCAGGGAGGCAGTCGGATGAAAACCGAACGGATACTGCGCAATTGGGATCAGTTCGTGGACAGACGTTCCCTCCCGTACTACCGAAACGACCACAAGCTTATGATGCGACAACTTCTTCACCGTTATCCGCTGAAAAAACTGTCTGATCTCTCCGATATCGATCTGCTTCGAGCGGTTCATGCAGGCGACCGGGGGGCAACTTCGAAGGAAGATCCCCCGCGCTCCTTCAACTATTTTTTGACCCATCTGGATAAATTTCTTACCGTTCACGACCTCAACCGGACACCGACGGACCGCCCATGACCCGTCCGGGAATCGGGTGGGTTGCCTGTTTCTTCCTGGGGACCCTCCTTCTGTTCGGATCGGCGGTTCCCGGAACCGCTCAGGAAACCTACCTCGACGTTCGTGATCCCGAGCCCGTACGGGTTGCCCCGGGATCCACGGGGACCACCACCCTTGCGATCCAGATCCGGGACGGCTGGCACGTGAACGCCAACCCCGCCTCGGAACCCTTCCTGATTCCCACCGAACTCGCCGTCGTCGAATCCGAGGCCGTCCAATCGTTCCGGGTAAATTATCCGGAGGGCTCGGAGTACGAATTCAGCTTCGCCTCCGAATCCATCCGGGCCTACGAGGGGACGGTTGACCTTCCGATCCAGGTCGGCGTCGCTTCGGACGTGGCCGAAGGAAACCGCGTCGAGTCCCTCCGGCTCACCTACCAGCCCTGTGATGACGAAAATTGCCTGCCCCCACGGTCCCGGACGGTGGATTTGACCGTGATGGTGGACGCGACGGCCGGAGAACAGATTCTCGGGCAATCGGAGGGGGAGTCCACCTGGTGGGGGTTGCTGGCCGGATCCCCGGACCTGGACCTGATGGAGTTGCTGAGCGAACGGGGGATCGGGATCGGAATTCTCGTCACGTTTGGGCTCGGATTGATGTTGAACCTGACGCCCTGCGTCTATCCCATGGTGCCCGTCACGATCGGGTACTTCGGAGGCCGGGACGAACACCCCCTTACGGATCGGATTGTACAGGCCCTGTTGTTTCTGGCCGGGTTGGTCCTGATCTACACCATGCTGGGGGCGCTGGCGGGATGGACCGGGGCCATGCTGGGACTCGTGCTTCAGCAGCCGGCGGTGCTGGTTACGATTGCCCTGATCCTGATCGGATTGTCCGGCGTGATGTTCGGCTGGTACCGGGTCCGAATTCCGGAACCGATCCTCAGAAGCTCCGACCGCCTCGGCCGGGGACTGGGGAGTTTCGGCATGGGCATGACCCTCGGGGTCATCGCCGCCCCCTGCCTGGCTCCGGCCACGGTGGCCCTGCTGACCTTCGTCGGCCGGACCGAAAGCATGGTGCTGGGGGCGGGAATGTTCTTCGTCCTCTCCCTCGGAATGGGGGTTCCCTACGTGGTTCTGGCCGTGTTTTCCAGCAGCCTCAGTTCCCTGCCGGGGGCCGGGCGCTGGATGGGCTGGGTGAAGACCCTGCTGGGATTCCTGATCCTGGCGGTTGCCTGGTACTTTCTGTGGGGACTCGTTCCGACGAACTGGTTCGCCTACGGACTGATTCTTCTGGTTGTGGTGGCCGCCCTGGTCCTGTCGTATCGGGTTCGTCCTCGTTCTCTCTGGATGTCTGCGGTCCGAACCGGCGCGATTCTTCTCGTGGCCGGCGGGCTTATCGTCGCCACCCACGACGTGCTCATCGATTCTGAACCCCCCATCGATTGGGTCCCCGGACAGCAGGTTCTGGACGGGAATTTCAACCAGCGTCCGTCCATGGTCTACGTGCGAGCGGATTGGTGTCCGCCCTGCAAACAGATGGAAGTAACCACGTTTCATTCGGAGACCCTGGCCGACCGATTGGAGGCCAACCGGGTGACCCCCGTTAAGCTCGACGTCACCCAGCAACCCGAAGGGGTCAACCAGCAGTGGGTGACCGAGCACGAAATCGTCGGGGTCCCGACGCTGGTGTTCCTTGATGAGGAGGGCCGGCCCCTCCCGAATTTGAGAATCGACGGTTACGCCACGTCGGGACAGATCGCAAATCGGCTTGACCGGCTGGGGAGAACGGAATGAGTTCCTTTTCCGAGTCCACTCTGATCCGGCAAACGCTCCGGTTTGCTCTGGGGTTGATGTTCGTCGTGCGGGGGACCATGAAGATCGCCGGCTGGCCGAGTTTTCCCACGCTTTTGCTTGCCGAATACACCATGATCCCGGCGGGAATCTCGACCGAACTGGCCGTGATCGTGCTGGTGCTGGAACTGGGGATGGGGGCCTGGCTGCTGAGCGGCGTAAAACTTCCTTCCGCCGCCCTCGGCGGCATGGTCCTCCTGATTGCGCTGGTACTGATGCTTGGAACGCAGCATGTGCTGATCGCTCCGGTGGACTTCGGGATCGAGGTAGGAATGCGGGGGGTGACCGACGAGCCCTGGTTTGTTCTGGTGGTCGATGCGATCAGTGCCTTCCTCGCCGGCTGGCTCGCCGTGCTGGCGACCCGCTCCGGTTCCCCCGCTTGAACTGAAAGGCTGGCTCCCCCCTGGATCCCCTCGTCTCCGGGAAACCCGCCCAACCGGACGACAGGCGTCAACCGGATTGAACCGAAGTCAATTCCTCGGAACCGGGTTGGTTCTTCGCGGTTCCCGGCCTTTTTAGCGTAA
>CAYPTI010000057.1:0-11147 GCA_964413525.1 uncultured bacterium
ATGACGTCAAGTCCCTATGCCCCTTATGGCCTGGGCGACACACGTGCTACAATGGCCGGTACAGAGGGTAGCCACACCGCAAGGTGAAGCGAATCCCTTAAAACCGGTCTCAGTTCGGATTGGGGATTGCAACTCATCCCCATGAAGGCGGAATCGCTAGTAATCGCGGATCAGCCATGCCGCGGTGAATACGTTCCCGGGCCTTGTACACACCGCCCGTCACACCACAAAAGTCGGCAATACCCGAAGTCAGTCACCCGTTAGGGAGCTGCCGAAGGTAGGGCCGGCGATTGGGGTGAAGTCGTAACAAGGTATCCGTAGGAGAACCTGCGGATGGATCACCTCCTTTCTAAGGAGTACGGTGTTGACAACGGTGTCCGCCCGGATCGTCGATTCGACGGTCCGGAGCGTACCAGTACAGACCCCGGACGGTTTCACGATCGTCCACGGCATCCTTCGGATGTCGTTCGTTTTTCGTTTTATCTCCAAATCCATCCCGGATTTGCCGCACGCTCGCTATTTGCCGGTCAACGCTACGGTTACCCGTCAGTGGTCAACGGTCGACAGTCGGATGGTTCGGACGTAAGTCGCGGACATTGGACGTTCGACGTTTGACTGTGGTATCGGGGCCGTAGTTCAGCTGGGAGAACGCCTGCTTTGCAAGCAGGAGGTCGCCGGTTCGAGTCCGGCCGGCTCCACCAAAAATACAGTGGAAAGTTGAAGGTTGAAAGTGTCAGCAAGTTCCTTTTGACTTTGAACCTTCAACTTTTTACTGTCGTAACGTTCTTTGACAACTGAATCCCGCATGAGAGTTGCGATGTACGTCGGTGTCTAGTCCGGCGTACATTCGCCGATTGATCGATCAGAGTGCCTGAGATGACTTCTGTTTTTAGCGGTCAAGCTACTCAGGGTTCCTGGTGGATCCCTCGGCACCAGAAGGCGACGAAGGACGTGGCAAGCTGCGATAAGCCTCGGGGAGGCGCAAACAGCCGTTGATCCGGGGATGTCCGAATGGGGTGCAAACCTGGCCGGGGTCATGCCCGGTCGAATCCCGCATTGCGCGGGGTTCGCCAACCCGGGGAACTGAAACATCTTAGTACCCGGAGGAACAGAAAGCGAGTGCGATTCCGTCAGTAGTGGCGAGCGAACGCGGAAGAGCCCAAACCGTCACGTGTCAAGGTTGTGGCCGTTGCGTGGCGGGGTTGAGCCTGCTGTTTTCCGACGCTCCACAGAGCGTCGGGCGGAGTTACCAAGGGACCGGTTAGACGAAGCGCACTGGAAAGGCGCGCCATAGAGGGTAATAGCCCCGTAGACGAAAATTGGTTCCCTCCGCGACGGAGGCCGAGTAGAACGGGACACGAGAAATCCTGTTCGAATCCGCGCCGACCACGGCGTAAGGCTAAATACTCTCTGGTGACCGATAGTGTACGCAGTAGCGTGAGCGAAAGGTGAAAAGTACCCCAGACGGGGAGTGAAATAGTACGTGAAACCAGGAACTGACAAGCGGTCGGAGACCGTTTCACTTCGGTGAGACGGTTGACGGCGTGCCTTTTGCAGAATGAGCCGGTGAGTTATCGTGCGTGGCATTAAGGTTAAGGACCTTGAAGGTCCGCAGCCGTAGCGAAAGCAAGTCTGACAAGGGCGTCGAAGTCGCGTGCGGTAGACCCGAAGGCGATCGATCTATCCATGGCCAGGCTGAAGTCCCGGTAAGACGGGGTGGAGGGCCGTACCGTTGCAGGCTGAAAACTGCTCGGATGAGCTGTGGATAGCGGTGAAAAGCCAATCGAGATCGCCGATAGCTGGTTCTCTCCGAAACCTATTTAGGTAGGTCCTCATGGGAACTTCGTGGTGGTAGAGCACTGTTTGGGTTAGGGCCTTTACCGGTACCAAACCCTGGCAAACTCCGAATGCCACGAGGCAATGCCATGGGAGACAGACTGCGGGGGATAAGCTCCGTGGTCGAAAGGGAAACAGCCCAGACCGCCAGTTAAGGTCCCTAAGTGCAGGCTAAGTGGAAAAGGTAGTGTTGGTGCCCAGACACCCAGGAGGTTAGCTTAGAAGCAGCTATCCTTTAAAAAGTGCGTAATAGCTTACTGGTCTAGTGTCAGCGCGCCGAAAATTCAACGGGGCTTAAGTCTGCCACCGAAACTGCGGGTTCGCGTGACCTTCGGGTCTCGCGAGCGGTAGGAGAGCGCTGTCTGCAGGCTGAAGCGGGAGCGGGAGCGACCGTGGACGGCAGACAGGTGAGACTGCCGGCATGAGTAGCGACAATCGACGTGAGAAACGTCGTCGCCGTAAGCCTAAGGTTTCCTATGCTCAATGCACATCAGAGCAGGGTTAGGCGGCCCCTAAGGCGAGGCCGAAAGGCGTAGCCGATGGACAGCCGGTTAATATTCCGGCCCCACCGCCGTTCGTTACGAGCGACGGGACGACGCAGAGAGGTAGCTCAGCCGGGCGCGTGGTTGCCCCGGTTTAAACCTTCAGCCAGGCTCGGCAGGCAAATCCGCCGGGCTGATTGGTGAGAGGTGATGACGACGGAACCGTGAGGTTCTGGAAGTGAGTGACCCTGTACTGCCGGGAAATAGTCCCTGGCCAGAACGGGTGGTGACCGTACCGCAAACCGACACAGGTAGGCTGGGAGAGCATCCCAAGGCGCTCGAGAGAACCCTCCTTAAGGAACTCGACAATCTGGCTCCGTACCTTCGGAAGAAGGAGTGCCCTCAGTAGGTTCCTCACCCTCGTCGGTGCAGGCGCCGAATGGGGTTGCAGCGGAGTGGCCCTGGCGACTGTTTATTAAAAACACAGGTGTCTGCTAACCCGTAAGGGGATGTATAGGCACTGACGCCTGCCCGGTGCTGGAAGGTTAAGGAAGGCTGTTAGCCCTTCGGGGCGAAGCGGCTGACTGAAGCCCCAGTAAACGGCGGCCGTAACTATAACGGTCCTAAGGTAGCGAAGTTCCTTGTCGGGTAAGTTCCGACCTGCACAAATGGCGTAACGACTTGGGCATTGTCTCGAGGAGGGACTCGGCGAAATTGTAGTCTCGGTGAAAATACCGAGTACCCGCAGCTAGACGGAAAGACCCCGGAACCTTTACTGCAGTCTGTCATTGGATATTGGTACGATCTGTAGAGGATAGGTGGGAGGCTTGGAAGCGACCGCGCCAGCGGTCGTGGAGCCATCCTTGGAATACCACCCTTTTCGTACCGGTGTTCTAACCTTGAGGTGTTATCCACCCCAGGGACAGTGATAGATGGGCAGTTTGACTGGGGCGGTTTGCTCCCAAACAGTAACGGAGCAGCCCAAAGGTACCCTCAGCGCGGTCGGAAATCGCGCGTAGAGTGTAAAGGCACAAGGGTGCTTAACTGCAAGACACACAGGTCGAGCAGGTGCGAAAGCAGGGCTTAGTGATCCGGTGGTTGCTTGTGGAAGTGCCATCGCTCAACGGCTAAAAGGTACTCCGGGGATAACAGGTTTATCGCTCCCAAGAGCTCATATCGACGGAGCGGTTTGACACCTCGATGTCGGCTCATCGCATCCTGGGGCTGAAGCAGGTCCCAAGGGTTCGGCTGTTCGCCGATTAAAGCGGTACGTGAGCTGGGTTTAGACCGTCGTGAGACAGGTCGGTCCCTATCTGCTGTGGGTGTAGGAAGACTGAGAGGAGTTGCTCCTAGTACGAGAGGACCGGAGCGAACGTGGCGCTCGTGTACCGGTTGTCACGCCAGTGGCACCGCCGGGTAGCGATCCACGGACGGGATAAGCGCTGAAGGCATATAAGCGCCAAGCCCACCTCAAGATGAGTCTTCCCTGAAGGCTCCTGGTAGACGACCAGGTTGATAGGCGGCAGGTGTACGTGCAGCAATGCACTCAGCCGAGCCGTACTAATTGGCCGTCCGGCTTGACCGCTTTTTCGTTATCATCCATGACCTCATTTCGGAGGTCTCGGGCGTTCTGGCTTTCGATCGTTCTCTCATGCGGGATTCGGTTGTCAGGGAATGGCAGTCCGTGGTCCATGGTCGTTAGTCTCCTGATGGAAAACTCACGTGATTGACCGTTGACTTACGACCACTGAGCATCGACTTTATTGAATACATATTCCCGGCGACGATAGCGAAGGTGTAAACACCCGTTCCCGTTCCGAACACGGAAGTTAAGCCCTTCAGCGCCGATGGTACTGGGCTGGAGACGGCCCGGAAGAGTAGGTCGTCGCCGGGATCTTCTTTCCACGTAGACCCGTGTTCGCTCTTCTTCCCTCTCCGTTTATGGATTCCCTCCTCCGTCATGGTTCGATACCTTCAATTTTTTCCCAAAACAAGGTATATAATACGTAGCGGGTCGAGTACGGATTGAATTTACTCTGGAAGGAACGTGTCCATGAAACAACGTCCCGACCTCAAGCGGTGGCTCCATAACCTGGTCGAGACCGTACCCGTTCAGATGGCTTCGATCATGCTCTATATTCCGAACCAGGAACAACTTGAAATTTTTGCCTCCATCGGGTTTCAGGAGGCCCCGGACCTTGTGCTCCCCCGGGGGGCGGGTATAGCCGGCAAGGTTATGGAGGCCGGGAAACCCGCCATCGTCAACAACGTGGCCGACGATCCGAATTTTGTCGAAACCGAATACGATACACGTCAGTTGCTCGTGGTGCCGATTTTTCACGAAGGAGAAGCCGTGGGCACGGTGAACCTGTCCAACCCTCAGGACAAGCTTTCCTTCGAGGAGGACGACCGGGAGGCGGTTGAACAATTCATCGGGGATAATCCCTTTTATTACGAGTTTTACGTCTCGACGTAAAGCGAGGAATCCTTGGTTTAGGTGTCCCCGGACATAATTCTTTATTTCTGCGATCAGGCCTTCTAAGCTCAGGAGCCTACGAACCGAACGGGTAACGGAAGCTGACCTTGGCCGCCGAAGAAGGTCAGGTGCCTCGATTCATGCTGTTGGATGCTGGCTGGTAGCGAAACGAATACCTCACGGGTGAAACGAGGTGGACGTCACGATGCGCCGGGTACTCGAGTCCCTCCTGATGACGCTTGGGGTTGCCTCCCTGTTTCTGGGGTTGCGTTCGATTCGGGACGAACCTCCTCCCAAACCCACGGAGCAGGATCAGGTGACCCGGGTGGACTATCTATCGGGCCGATACCGGGACGCGCTTGAGGATCGGGAGCAGACCATTCGGAAGCGTCAACGCCGGGGGCAGTGGTTGGCCGGCGCCGGATTGCTGTTTGTCGCCGGGGGGATCGGTTGCCTCCTCGCCTCCGGCTCGGAGGAACCCGCGGAGGAATCCGAACCCTACGCGGTGACTGACAACGGTCACCAGGATTCCCGAGAACGGACTCAATCTCCCTCTTGATCCTGAAGTAGTTCCTTCAGGGTTTCGCCCGTTTCCTGCTGGAACTCCTCCCAGACCGAGGAGTCCCTCAGCGGTCCCCGTTCCGTCCAGCATACGTCGATTCGTTCCCAGGGGACCAGTTCGAACGTCGGGTGGTCCCCACGGAGGTACTCCGGCAGGGTTTGCGGTCCCGGTCGGGGTTCACGTTCGACGGCCCGACCGAGTGGATCCAGTTTGTAGGTCGAACTGACGACCACGTGTCTGGCCTCCGGAAACACCTGAAACACCAGTTCGGTTCCGACCTTGTTCACCACTCCCCGCTCCGGGAGGATCCGGTCCGCTCCCACCCAGACTTCCTCCACCGATTCGCGGTAACGCGGCAGTTCGGATTCGTAGCAGAATCGTACGTTCCGGCCGCTGTTCTCAAGGGCCCGGATCAGATCCAGACCCTCGCCCCCCGGGACGGAGTGGGGCACAAGCATGGTTTCCGGAGGATGATGCTGGAAGAGATGGCGGATTCGGGAGGAACGGCTTATCGTGCAGACAAACCCGGGGACGGGAGCTTCCCGCCGGGCGGTCCGCAGGATTTGTTCCGGCAGGGATTCGAGATCCTTAACCAATTCCTTGACGGCCGAAGGAGCGTCGCGTCCGGGCGAGGCTCCGGCCAGTCTGCCGGCCGTATGGGCCAGGGAAGCCATGGCGGGGCGTACTCCGGCCAGCCGCCGGAGGACGAGTTTCCACTGTGTACGGGAGAGAGCCTCAGAATCGGTCAGCAACCGATCTAGTTCCCGCAGGGCATCGAGGGTTAGTTCCATCGCTCCCCGGGTGCGGTCCGTACGAACGGACTCAAACAGGGACTCGAACGGTTCGGGAAGCTCTCCGGATTCAGGTGACACGTTGCCAGGTCTCCTCCAGCCGGGGGACCGTGGGAAGCTGCGCCAGATCAACCGGTTCCACCCAGCGGAATTCTCGGTGTTCGTCGTCGGTTCGCGGTGTCGCCTCCGAGACAAGCGCAAATCGGAAGGGGAAGACCTTCCAGTACCGGTTCGTCTCCTGATCGTCCACGTAGAGTGGTTTTCCCGTTTTCCGGTGCCGGAGGTTTTTCTCCTCGATTTCGGTTTCCTCCCGGATTTCTTTTACGGCCTGCTTGCGGGGACCCCGGGACTCCCGGTGGCCGCTCACGGCCGCCCATCGTCCCTGGTACGTACCGACCCCTTCCCCCCTCCGGCCCAGCAGGATTCGATCATCGCGGGTGAGAAAGGCCGTGACGACATCGATTCGCATTTCGAGACCGGACATCCTTTCGATAGGCTAACGACCATTGTCGTGCAAGATTGATGCTTGAGAAAGGTAGTTTGTCCGTCGCCCGGGATCCATCCTTAAACCGGAACCACCCGGAGGAGCTTGATCCGATTGGAGACTTCGAAATCGACCCAGGTCGAGCCGGCCGGGACCTACCGGACGGATCGGTTGACCCGCCAGCTGTACAGCACCGACGCCAGCATCTACCAGGTCCAGCCCGACGGCGTGAGCTTCCCCCACCGGCCGGAGGATTTGAGGAACCTGGTGGACTTTGCCCGATCCCGGGGGGAATCCATCACCATCCGCGGGGGAGGCACCAGCCTCTCCGGACAGGCCATCGGGGAGGGGATCGTGGTCGACTGCAGCCGGCACCTGACCGACGTGCTGGACCTCGACCCGGAGAACCGAACGGTCCGGGTTCAACCGGGGGTGGTGCTGGAACAGCTGAACAAGCTGCTTGCGTCCCGCGACCTTATGTTCGGCCCCGACGTGGCTCCCGACAGCCGGGCCACCCTCGGGGGCATGATCGGGAACAACTCCGCCGGGGCCCACTCCATCCGCTACGGTCACACGTCCGAACACATCAAGCGGTTGACCTGTGTGCTGAGCAACGGGGAACGGGTCCGGTTTCATCCCGTCCCCCGTTCGGAAGCGGATGCTCGGGCTTCCGGGAATTCCCTGGAGGCCAGGCTCTACCGAACCGTTCCCTCCCTGGTGGAGGACCACGCGGAGGTCATCCGGGAGCGTTTTCCGGACCTGCCCCGAAACGTGGCCGGCTACGGTCTGGATCGATTTCTCGATCGCCTTGAGAAGGGCTACGTGGACTTCGCTCAGCTCGTGGCGGGGTCCGAGGGGACCCTGGCCCTGACCGAGTCGGCGACGCTCGGGGTGGTCCCGGAGCCGGAGGTCTCGGTGCTGGGGGTGCTGCACTGCGATTCCCTTCGCGAAGCGCTGAAGGCCAACCGGATCCTGGTCGAAGAGCAACCCCACGCGCTTGAGTTAATCGATCGGAAGATCATCGAACTGGCCCGGGACTCACTGGAGTACGCCCGGAAGCTTCGCTGGGTCGAGGGCGATCCGCGGGCTCTGCTGGTGGTGGAGGAGACCGGAAACAGCCGGGAGGAAGCGCTGGACCGAATTCGTTCTCATCGAGAGAACCTGAGCGAGGCGGGGGTGTCTGGAACCTTCCTGGAAGCCGTGGACCCGGACCTTCAAGCGGACGTATGGGCGGTGCGCAAGGCGGGGTTGCCGCTGCTTCTTGGACTGCCGGGGAACCGGAAGCCCACCACCTTCGTGGAGGACACGGTGGTGGGGACCGACCGTCTGGACGACTACGTGGACCGGTTCCAGGACCTGGTGGCGGAGCACGGAACCGAAGCGGCCTTTTACGGTCACGCCAGCGTGGGATGTTTGCACATCCGTCCGCTGGTGGATCTGAAGGACGAACAGGACATTGGGAATATGCGCGATCTGGCCCGGGACGCGGTGGACTTGGTGGCTGAGTTTGGGGGCTCCGTGAGCGGCGAGCACGGGGACGGGCTGGCCCGTTCCGAGTGGCTTCGTCGTTACTACGGAGAGGAAATCGTCGGCCTGTTTCGCCGGATCAAGCAGGCGTTTGACCCGGAGGGAATCTTCAATCCCGGCAAAATCGTCGATCCCCCCCGGATGGACGAGAACCTGCGGTTCGGGTCGACCTACCGGGTCGACGTTCCGGACACCGTACAGGATCTGTCCGACCAGGGTGGGTTCCAGGAGCTGGTTGAACTCTGCAACGGAAACGGAGCATGCCGGAAGGAGGAGTCCGGCACCATGTGTCCCTCCTACATGGCGACCCGGGAGGAGGTTCACTCCACGCGAGGACGGGCCAACGCACTGCGGGGACTGATCAGCGGGGACCTGCCGCCGGACTCCCTCACCGACGGCACCATGGAAGAGGTCATGGAACTGTGCATCAGCTGCAAGGCCTGCAAATCGGAGTGTCCCTCCAACGTCGACATGGCTCCCCTGAAGGAAGAGATCAAGCACAAGATCAACCGGGAGAACGGGGTTTCCCTCCGGGATCGGTTGTTCGGGTTGATCGGTCCGACGGCCCGGCGGCTGGCCGGGTATCAGCCCCTGGTGAGCTGGCTGCAGACGCTTCCCGGGATCGACTTGCTGGCCAAACGGATCCTGGGCATCGCCCCGGCTCGGGATCTCCCGGCTTTTTCTTCTCGCCCCTTCCGTCCGGGGACCGAGGAACGGCCCGGCCGGACCGGTTCCGACGAGAAACCGAACGGGAGGGTGGTTCTGTACGTGGACACCTTCTCGGGGTACATCGAGAGCGACCTCGGACGGTCGGCTCACCGGTTGCTGGCGAACCTCGGGTACGAGGTGGTGGTTCCGGAGACCCCCTGCTGCGGGCGGCCGATGATGTCGAAGGGAATGCTGGAGCGGGCGCAGGAGCAGGTGGAGGCCAACCTGGAGGTTCTGTATCCGTATGCCGATCAAAACCTGCCCATCGTGGGCCTGGAGCCCAGTTGCGTCTCGGCGCTGACGGATGATTTTCCCCGCTACGCGCCCGGGCACCGGGCGGACTCCGTGGCCGAGCGGGCGGAACTGCTCAGTTCGTTTCTCGCTCGGAACGAGGCGTTCAGTCCGTCGGACCCGTCGGACCGGAACGTCTTAATCCACGGTCACTGCCACCAGAAAGCCCTCTGGGGAACGGACCCTCTGCGGGAGTTGATGGACGAGCTGACGACCGGGGACGTCTCGGTTATCGACAGCGGCTGCTGCGGGATGGCGGGGTCGTTCGGGTTTGAGAAGGAACACTACGACCATTCCGAAGCCATGGCCCAGCGGCGGCTGGTGCCGGAGGTGGTCAGCGCCGGACCGGACACGGTCGTGGTGGCGGAGGGAACTTCCTGCCGGCAGCAGATCGCACACTTCACCGGCCGGGAGGCCCTCCACCCGGTGGAGGCACTGGATATCTTCACGAAAGGAGGGTCTACCCGTGTCCGTGGACGAGGTGCTGTATCGACTGAGTGAGTGTTTTGACGCCCTCAGCAACGCCCTTCGGCTGAAAACTCTGAAGCTGTTGCTGGAGCGGAAGTACTTTGTGAAGGAACTGGCCGGGGAGCTGGAACGTTCCCAGCAGACGGTGTCCCGTCACCTTAAACTGCTCCGAAAACAGGGTTTGGTGGTCTCAGAGACCGAAGGACCCCGGCGCTATTACTGGGTTAAAAAACCGGAACTCGTGCGAGAAGCTCTTCGCATGCGCCGGTTTTTTGAACGACAGGAGACCGATCAGGGGAATTAGGTATAACAACTTATTTATCACGGGTTACCGGAATAGCGATATGGTGGAATGCCGGAATTCCGGATTCCAGTAATCAGTGGTGGACGGTCGGATGGTGCGGGCCGAACGGATGGGTTATTCTGTAACCGATTGCTCTGATTGTTCATATTTTTATCGAGGGTGAACTGGGATGAACATACGACGTCAGGAGGACCTGTACCATCACCGGAGAAGCTGGCTGGACACGGACTGGCATTTTTCCTTCGGAGAATACCACGACCCGGACAACATGGGCTTCGGGCCGTTGAGGGTTCTGAACAACGACCGGGTCGCAGGGGGAGGAGGATTTCCCACCCACAGCCACGACAACATGGAGATCGTCACCTGGATTATTGACGGGACGCTGGTTCACGAGGATTCCACCGGGGGGAAGAGTTCGTTGGGCCCCCGGGAGGTGCAGGCGATGAGTGCCGGAACCGGGATCGCTCACAGCGAGTACAACGGTTCGGACGATGAACCCTTGCACCTGATTCAGACCTGGATTGAACCGGAGGAGCGAGGGATCGAACCACGGTACGGGGAGGCTTCCTACAGCCGGGACGATCTGAGTTCCGGGTTTGTCCCGGTGGCTTCCGGTCGGGAGGATACCGGAGTGTCCATCGTCCAGGATGCGTCCATTCTGGTCTGGTATCCGGAGGGAGGCCAGCAGGTCGAACCGGATCGCGGTCCGGACCGCCGTGGGTACGTCGTCACCATGACCGGAAGTGTGTCGCTTGACGGGTCGGTCCTCAACGAGGGGGACGCGGCCGTGCTTTCCGATCTGGAGGACCTGGTTTTCAAATCGCAGGATGATTCAAGAGTTATGCTGATCGATCTTCCGCCGGGGAACTAACGAATCCGGATCCCCTTCAAAACGAGTTCCTCTGAGTGCCGGCGGGATCCGGGCTCCGGTTTCGCCCGTCCGTCTCACAGGATCGGTCCGGTGGAAACCCGCTACAACGGATCATCGCGTATGGTGCTGGTTTCTTCACCGCGTTTCAACCGCCGAGACCGGGGTGGTTTTTGAACCGGGAAGCCGTCGAAGCCAATCAGGAGGCTTACCCCTGATCGTCTCGAACCGGGTGAGGAACCGTCCCGGAGGACCGGAAGGACCGGAGAGTTTCCACGGTTTCCTCAAGCAGGGAGTCGGCGAGGTCCGGTCCGAACCCGGCGCTGTGGGGGGAAAGGATCAGGTTGTCG
>CAYPTI010000058.1:0-1147 GCA_964413525.1 uncultured bacterium
ATAACAGGACCCGACGGAAAACCGCGTTGTCGATGGTCCGATGACGCCCCGGAATTGATCCCGTATCACGACACTGAATGGGGGTGGCCGGTAGACGACGACCGGCGGTTGTTCGAAAAATTATGCCTGGAGGGGTTCCAGGCGGGACTCAGCTGGCACACCATCCTCAGCAAACGGGAAAATTTTCGCGACGCCTTCCTGAATTTTGATTTCGATCGAATCGCCCGGTTCACCGATCGTGATGTCGAACGGCTGCTCAAGGACGAAGGGATCATCCGTCATCGGGGAAAGATCGAAGCGGTCATCAACAACGCCCGGTGCGCCCGAGAAATCGTCAAACAGGAAGGTTCACTCGCTTCCTTTGTTTGGCGGTACGAGCCGGATCCTGAACAACTCTCGGAGCCCCAAACCGTCTCGACCTCCCCCGAGTCTACCGCGCTCTCGAAGGATCTAAAAAAAGTGGGCTGGAAGTTTATCGGACCCACAACGGCGTACGCGTTCATGCAGGCAATGGGATTGGTGAACGATCACGCTACGGGATGCGTGGTGAGAAAGAAAGTTGAACGCGCCCGCAAGAGGTTCAAGCGACCGGGACGCTAAACCCTGAGTCTTTCTTATCCGAGCGAGCGAACCGTTCCACGGGGTGTCGACCATTCCCGATGGGTCAACGACCAATCTGCTCAAGGACTGTCCGAAGAAACGCTTAATCCTCATTCTCACCCCGAATTCGGAGGAACGATCAATGCGAGCTGTCGTTCAGCGAGTTCATTCCGCAACCTGTGAGGTCAACGGTTCGAGCACAGGAGACATTGGAGAAGGATTAATCGTATTCCTCGGGATCAAACAGGGAGATACCGACGATGATCTGGACAAACTGCTGGACAAAATTCCCAACCTGAGGATCTTTGAGAACGAGGAGGGCAACATGGACCGCTCCGTGAAGGACATCGGAGGCGGCATCCTGGTGATTCCCCAATTCACCCTCTACGGTGACGTCTCGAAGGGCCGGCGACCCAGCTTCAACCGGGCCGAATCCCCCGGCCGGGCGGAGGAACTCTACGAGCAATTCCTCTCCCGTCTGCGGGAGGACTTCTCCCCGGTGGAGGAGGGGGCCTTCGCCGAGATGATGGACATCAGGGTCGACAAC
>CAYPTI010000058.1:1247-6062 GCA_964413525.1 uncultured bacterium
CCTGACTCGTAGCGGTGGAAGTACTTCAGTTCCTCTTCCCCGTACTGCCAGCAGTAGTAAATGCCGTCGCCGGAATCAAAATCCACCAACCAGGGCCCCTTCACCTCGGCTCCCAGGTCATGGATTTCGGAGGCCCAGCGGGTGAACAGCGCATTGATGTCCTTGCCGAGCTCCCGTTTGGTCCGCCGATCCTGCACGCCGGCGAGTTCCTTCTTAAGCGGTTGAACCTTTCCGTAATACTGGTCCGTCAATCGGATGACCTCGGGCAATACTTCCCGGGCCTCTTCCAGCGTAAAATTTCGTGATGAGGTCGAACTCATGTACGACAGCCTCCTGCCCGTGGATGGTTCCGGGCCCCCGGAGGGGAACGCCGGGACGCTCCGTTCAAGGAGTATATTTCGTTCTTACAAGAAAATCTCGACCGGTTTTACTCCTGACAAATAATCAGCCCGATCCTCCTCGAAAAGCGGTCGGTTCACGGTTCGAGACGACCTCGTCCGTCGACTCCGGCTCCGGATATCCGGTAACCACTTCGACAGTCCGCCGGTCCGGGTTGGTTTCCACGATCACGGTTGCCCGCGTGGGCAACCGGGCATCCTCGTGGTAAAGCCCCCCGTCGTCGACCGGTTGCCGGGCGAGGACCCGAAGCCGGTCCCTCGGAAGAAGTCGCTCGCCGGCTTCATCCATCACCGCTGAGGGATCGTGTTTGGGGTGGTTGGCAACCGCCAGGGAGTCGGTCTCCCGCCGGTCGGTCCGGGACTGAAAACCCTGCTCGAGCTTGCATACCTCGCCGCTCGTCCAGGTCCCCGCATAGGCGTCAAAGGGATTGAGGAAGGTTTCCTCCGCCGCGGACTGCAGGACCCGGATCAGATCCCGAGCCCCCTCTGTCTCCTTCCAGGCCTGTTCCAGAGCCCAGCCGGTGGGCGGCAGACAATCGTTGAACGGCGCATCGTCCCGGAGCAGGGTCGCCCCCCAGCGGTCCCGCTCCCAGCCGGCCGCGAACCAGCATCCGCTCCGGTCGTTGGTCTCCACCCGGGGAAGAAACGGATCCGAAGCCGGGTCCCCGGACCCCACCACCCAGCTTTCCGGGGCATCGTATACGTACAGGAGCCGGCTCACTGATGAGTCGACGGTTCGAACCAGCAGGCTCATTTTCCGTCCTCCGCCGGGAAGACGTCATCCCCCAGCACCACCCGCTGGTTCATCGGCAGCGGCATCGCAAAGATGTCCCCTTCCGTGACCTCCTCAACCGGTTCGTCGTCCACCTCCATCTCCTCGGCGGTGACCACTTCGTCGGTGAACTCCCCTTGAACGTGCAGCCTGTCTCCTGCCCGGATGGTGCCCTCGAGAACCTCCATGCGCACCGTCTCCCGCTTCCAGAAGTAATCCGTCACGCGGGCGATCGGTGCCTCACTCACCGGGGCACCTCCTCCGGAATTTCGTCGTCCAGGGGTTCGACGGGAGCGTCAACGGGGTTGGCGAGGTCCGGATCGTAATCCTGCAGCGCCTTGCGGACCGCCACCAGCACCTGCTGAGGATAGGTCCGTCGACGGGGGGGATAGCCGTCGATGACCTCCTCGATGTCCTCCGTGGTCAGCCCCTCGATCTCCCGGACCGATTTGTCTCGCACGATCTCGGTGGCGATTTCACAGGAGGCCTTGCCAAAGGGACAGCCGTCCGTCTGGTAGGCACTGTCCACGACGGTGTCGTCTTCGTCGATCTGCAGGTAGATGGTGTAGTTGTCGGCACAACCCGAATTCTCGTGGATCCCCACCGCCGTGGGGTTCTCGATCGTCCGGTTGTTCTCGTCCTTCTTCACGTAGGCGTCAAATTTATCAAAATCCATCCGAAACCCTCCCGGATCTAAATTCCTGACTTTAGATTGATTCTAAACCTGTGCTGGATTTTACCACCTGAATCCCATATTCTACACAGATTTCCCTCACGACCCGTGAACCTGGAACCGTCTGGCTCCGATATTCAGGGGAATTGAGGGACGATTCGGGAAGAACGTCCCGACATTGGCTTCTCCCGGAGCGCGTAACCACGAACGGTCTCCAACCGGCTCAGGATGCGCTTACACTGAGCCGAATCCTGTGGTCTGCTGATTTCGGACGAGGTGAAACCCGATGAGCAACCCCGTTGCGGTCGGCATCAGCCGGTTGTCCCTGTTGAACCTCAGCCGGGATGAGACCGTCGACGAACACCTGGTGCTGGAGGTGTACGACGGGGAAACCCGGGTTCAGATCTCGTTTGAGAACCGGGAGCACTTCTTTGAGGTCATCGACGCGTCTCCGGCCGACATGATGGAGTACTTCGAAAACCACCTGTTTGACAGTCCGGACGTTGACAACCCCCGCCCGGCGCTGGAACGGATGTCCCAGCGGGCCGCGGAGGAGGGACTCGTGACCGTCCCTCCCGAGGACGATGACGATCGGTTGTTTCAGGCCATGACCACCATCTTCCAGAAAACCGTTGAACTGGCCAAACAACGCACTCAGCCCTCCGTAAACGGAGGGGACGATTTTCTGCAATCGTTGCTCCGGGACCAGACCTCCTGATTTTTCCCCCGTAACCGAGTACCGTCGATGCAATGAATCGTGATCGGACGTCCCCTCGGGCCGAGGCCGGTTTTTGCCTGCTCCTTGGCCTGCTCGGGATCGCACTCCTCCAGGCTCCTCTTCCAACCGGTGAAGCCGTTCGGACAAACTACTACCCCCTGATCTGGTGGAGCTTCATCCTGGCTCTGGAGGGATTCAACAGCCTTCGCGGGCGGGGACTGTTCCTTCACCGTACCGCGGCTCAAACCCTGCAGATCGCCTTCCTGGGAACCCTGTTCTGGTACGTGTTTGAGGTGTTCAACCTCTACCTGGGAAACTGGTACTACGTTGGGGTTCCCCGGGATCCGGTGGTGGGATTCCTGACCGCGTCCGTGGCCTTCGCCACGGTCCTCCCGGGCCTGTGGCTCGTGAAACAAACCCTTGCCCCCCTGATGCCCGGTCGACTGGACCGCGGGACGCCGCGGACGATCCCGGGCTGGGTGCAAGTAATTCTTCTCGCCGTGGGCGGGATGGGGGTTCTGGGCCCCCTGCTCTTTCCGGATCAAACGTTTCCCCTCGTCTGGGTGGGTTTGCTGTTCCTGCTGGACTGGGTCTCGTACCGGGCGGACTGGAACTCTTATCTAGCCGACTGGGAGACCGGACGGTACCGGTCCACGGTGGCCTGGCTCACGGCCGGGCTCCTGTGCGGAGTCCTGTGGGAGTACTGGAACTCGCTGGCGGGGGCGGGCTGGATTTACACGGTTCCCTATATGGGCGAGTGGCGAATCTTCGAAATGCCGGTACTCGGGTACCTGGGCTTTCCCCCGTTCGCCCTGATGATCCGGCGGATGTACACGGTGAGCCGGGAACTGATGAACCGGTTGAGCGTCGGCGGACGGCTGATCGTGTACGGGAGCGGGATCCTGTTGATGCTGCTCTCCTTCGCCGGCATGCATTCCTACACCATCGTCTCTCACCCGGTCGACCCGGAACGGTTCACCGGCTGGACCGCCGCCGAACAACGGCGGCTGAACACCCACCCGGATCGGGATCTCCGGACCCGGAAACGACACGCCGAACCGGACTCGACGGTTCGGAAGAAGCTGGACTTGCTCACCTACGCCCACATGGGGGTCCGGACCGCCAATTGCCTCTGGGAATCCGGCGTCCGATCGGTCGACGAACTCCTTGCCACCAACACGAACGAACTGGCCGCGACCCTTCGGGACTGCCGGAGGGGACCGTACCGGTTCTGGTACCGACGGGTGATCGACTGGAAACAGCGAGCCCCGGAACCACACTCCTGATTCCGGTCCGGGCCGAAGCCGGTCCACCACAGACGTTCCGATTGTTCTTCCCATCGGACAACCACGGCCAGCGTCAGTGGGACTGACTCGGATGGGATCCTTGATAAAATGCTCCGGGCTCCCGTCGACCATCACCCAAAACGACCGGAACCCCGGATCGGTGCTTCCGATCGGCGAATTTCCTTCAGCCAAGTATTGTTCAACCACTTCATTCCCGTCCGAACGGAGGAATCGATCATGTTCGAATGGATCGTTCAACCGGAAGCCTGGGTCGCTCTGTTCAGCCTGACGGCGCTGGAGATCGTGCTGGGCATCGACAACATCCTGTTTATCTCCATCCTCTCGGGCAACCTGCCGGAAAAGAATCGTGAACTGGCTCGCCGGCTCGGGCTGGGGATGGCTCTTCTGGGCCGGCTGGTCATGCTGTTTCTCATCGCCTGGATCATGTCGCTGGACGTGGAACTCTTCCAGCTGCTCGGGGAACCGTTCACCGCCCGGGACTTCATCCTGATGGGCGGCGGCCTGTTTCTGCTGGCCAAAAGCACCACGGAGATCCACGACAACCTCGAGGGTCCCGACACGCGGGAGGAACACGGTTCCAGACCGAGTACGTTGTTCGCCGTGCTGGTGCAGATCCTCATGCTCGACGCGGTCTTTTCCGTCGATTCGGTGATCACGGCCATCGGGCTGGTGGAGGAAATCTCCATCATCGTCATCGCCATGGTGACGGCCATGATCGTCATGATCGCCAGCGTCAACGTGATCGGACAATTCATCGAGGAGCATCCGTCGTTCAAAATGCTGGCGCTTTCGTTTTTGATCCTGGTGGGAGCCATCCTGGTGTCGGACGGGCTCGGGTTCCACGTCCCCCGCGGCTACATTTACTTCGCGATGGCCTTCTCGGTCGGGGTGGAAATTCTCAACCTGAAGATCCGGAAGCGGAAGAAACGATCCCTCCACCTGAGAAA
>CAYPTI010000058.1:6162-7872 GCA_964413525.1 uncultured bacterium
GGCTTTTAGCCCTGTCGCTGGTGGTCCTGTTCGCGTTTGGTGCCGTGATCGGTTGCGGTGACGTCGACACGGAGGAACTGGACGAACAACTCGATCAACCGATGGAACCCGCTCCCCAGGAACCGGCTGATGATGGCGGTTAACCGGATACCCCCCCGCGAGCCCTCCTCCTCCGGCGGAGGGTTCGCGGGACCTGCGGATTTTTTCCGGCAAACATCTGGCTGAGGAAACTCGATGGTGGTCTGTTCAATCCTCCTCCACGTCACCGACCGCGGGGACGTAGGAGCGGCCGACGAACCCTCCCCCGATCCATTCCCCGAGGCTGAGCTGCCGCTCGATCCCGTCGGTGCGGGCCTCCTCCAGCCGACGTTCCTCGGTCTGGAAGTAGTTGACCACCGCCACCAGAAGGACTCCTCCGAATGTGTTCCCCAGAAAGACCGGCACCACGAAATAGAGCAGGCCGGAGAAAAAGGCCACCTCCCCCATGAACATCAGGTAGGACAGTTCGGTGAAGGAGACCACTACGTGGAACAGGCCGCCCAGCGGAATGGCGAGAAACGCCATGTAAACGAGAAACAACCGGGAGACGGTGTCCCGGGCCGCGTAGTCCAGCCAGACCACGCCGGCCACGATCAGGCCGGCAAACCCGGCCTTAAAAAACAGATCCCAGAAGGGAGTCTCGTATCCTTCCAGGGAGAGTTCCAGCGCCATGGCGGTGGCCTCCGGGGAGAACACTCCGGTGGTCGCCAGCACCAGGGCCCCCAGCATGCCGCCGGCGAAGTTGCCCAGGACCACGGTGAACCAGATCCGCAACAGGGCCGGGAGGCTGGCCAGGCGTTCGAGGACCAGAGCCACCGGCGGCAGGGTGTTTTCGGTGTACAGTTCGTAGCCCCCCAGGATGATGTACACGAAGCCGAGCGGGTACAGTAACGAGCCGAGCAGCGGATCGCCGCCGGTCTTGGCCGACATGGACACGTAGAGGAGGAAGGTGATGGAGATGGCAAATCCCCCGGCCAGGGCGCTGAACAACAACTCCCGGGTTCCCGTGCCGATTTCGCTGTCGGCCGCGGCAATGATCCGCTGAAAGACCTCATCCGTGTCGAACCGGTCCCGCACCACCGCCCCCACCGCCGGAGCGCCTCGCTGGGAACGCTCCATGGCCTCACGGATCGATTCGTCCCCGTTACCGATATCGTTCGTCATCATTGTTCACCCCGTCTGAATTGAATTTGAACTACCCATGGCCTGAGGATTAGAGCCTGCGTTCAGGGTAGACCATCGGTAAACGGAAGGATTGAAAAAACAAGATCGCTGCCGGTCACGAGCGGGGACCCGACGACCTCATCGGAACCGGAGTCCGGTCAGAGAAACTGAGAATTATCTTTGCACGATCGAACAAACGTATCCTGGTCGACTTCGGAGAGCACGGCTTTCATCAACCCCTCCACGTTTACGCCCAGGGCGGTAAGGATGTTATCAATCGTGCTCAGGTGGGGTTTGGCGATCTTTCCCCGTTCGATCTGGCTCAGGTGGGTCTGGGAAATCCCGGCCTTCTCGGCTGTTTCGCCCTGGTTCCAGCCCCGCAGCTCGCGAATTGCCTTCAGTTTGGGTCCAATCATCATCGTCACCTGCTCCTCTCCTGAATGTTAGGTTTCAATTTAATCATGATACCTGTTTACATAGTTTATCCAATCATTTCTTCGGGCTCGG
>CAYPTI010000058.1:7972-11114 GCA_964413525.1 uncultured bacterium
TACTCACATACGGTGCTTTGGGACTGCGGTCGTGCGGATCCGATTCAATGCTCCAGGTCCGGAGACTCGCCCTCCTCAAGCAGGCTATTGAGGGATTCCATCAGGTCGTCGGGAGGAATCCCGTAGCCGTAGCAGACCTGTTCGATGGTCTCGTGTTCGCCGATGGCGCAGTGGGAGCATCCCCCGAGGTGATAGCTGGCGAACACGAATTGGGCCTTCGGGTGCAGCTTCATGGCTTCCCCGACCGTCATGTCG
The DNA here is from genome assembly GCA_964413525.1 of uncultured bacterium. GTDB lineage: Bacteria > T1Sed10-126 > T1Sed10-126 > T1Sed10-126 > CAYPTI01 > CAYPTI01. The sequence goes on from CAYPTI010000058.1 coordinate 8,228, forward strand.
AGGGTAAATTCCTTCTCGTCCGTTTCGGTTGCCTGCGTCACCGGCATCCCTCCGAAATCCTGAAGATCCTTCCTTCGACTGAACCAAAAAGGATAACAGAAAGCCGGCGGGATGTCATTCCGACCTCTACCTGACATTCCTTCCCTCAACTCTCTCAAAGGACCCGGGAGCTCGTTCTGCCGGTTTTGATGAATGGTGAACCATTCATCCCTCGGAGAACCCGCTCCACCTATCCCCGGTGCTTAAGTTGAACCTCCAGCTCGTGATCGTACTCGTCGAACTCCTGATCCGGGTCCATCCCGCGATAGATGGTCTTGCAGCGGTAACAGAAGATGACTTCGGGCAACAGCCAGTACAGCAACCGGTCGATGCCGACCGCCACGAACAGCGCCCCGATCCCCCATAGGAACCCGTCCATCCCCCCGATCTGCCAGACAAAGTACACGAAGACAAGGCAGGCGATCCCCAGCAGCGCCAGGCCGAAGATCTGGTTGATCTTGGTGTGTTTGTAGAAATGCTCACCCCCGCAGACCACGCACAGCTCCAGCCGGTTGTCCTCGATGCCGTCCGGCTGGAAGGTCAGGTTTTCCCCGCAGTGGGGGCAGGCGTCGGGCACGTCTCCGTCGTGCTCGAACTCAACCCCCCGCTCGCAGCGCTCACAGGCCAGGAACACTTCCATGTCAGAGGGCCACCCCCGTGGAGGTCATGAGGTAGAAGGCGGAAAACTCCCCCAGCAGAATCCAGACGATGCAGGCGTACAGGATGCCCGTGGAAGCCTGCGGGTTGTTGTGTTTCAGGGCCTGCCAGCTCATCCAGTTAAACAGCAACCCGCCCCCGATGCCCACCCCGATCCGGACCCAGAACAGAACCGGAAAATCCACCACGACCCGCTCGAACAGGGCGGGACGAGAAAGCGAATACCAACCAAGCTGGGCCGCGATCAGAATAAATTTGAGCAGAAGGACCGCGGCGAGGGCGAGAGAAATCCGACGGATCGGTCCCAGCCCCATGCCGTGCTGGATCAGGTACCAGTGACCGCAGATCATCGCGTCGACAATCGCTCCCAGGATCGCGGCGGACAGCAGCAGGTGAACCAACAGAAGCGGGACGGAGGAATGGTACTCGATGATCTCCGGATGGGGCGGCCAGACGGCCAGGGTCACGAACATCCCGATCATCAGGCCCCAGGTCAACCAGTAACTGAGCCTCCGGGCCCGGTCGTGATCGGCCCGAAGGGCCGCCCAGTGCAGAATTCCCCCGACCATGAGACCCAACGTGAGGGCGAAGGCCCACCGGCCGCCGGACAAATCGGTGTCAATCAGCAACCAGACGAAGGTCCAGCCAATCAGGCTGAAGGCGGTGATCAAGCGGTGGTAACGGGAACCAATCTCCCGGTACGGGACGACAAACAACATTCCGAACAGGCCGGAGGAAAGCAAGAACAGGACGGTCGCGAAATGACTCATTGGAAGCCGGCGGCGGTTACGGGACCTGAATGAAGACCGGACTGACCGGATCCTCTATCAATCCCTGCTCGTAGGAACGGTTCAACAGGGTATGGACCGCCTTCCTCCCCCGTTTGCCGTAATCCAGGGAAAAGTCATTGACGTACCGCTCAACGTACTCCCTGAGCTGCTGATCGGTGAGTTGATCGGCCCGATCGGCCGCGTACTTCAGAGCTTCGTCGGGTCGATCCAGGCCGTATTGAATGCTCTGTTTGAGGTGAGCCCCGATCCGTTCCGGGTTCTCGACATCCCGGCGCACCGCCACCCCGGCCGTCGGCAGGGGAAGCCCGGTTTCTTCCTTCCACCAGGCCCCCAGGTCGACCACCCGGGTGACGTCGGATTCGTCGTAAGTCTGCAGGTCCTCGTGGATGATCAACCCGGCGTCGAACTCCCCGTCCAGGATCCGCCGGAGCATCCCGTCCGGAGGCACCACCCGGGCGTCGATCCGGCTGCCGGCGTAGAGCTGCAGGGCCAGGTGAGCGGTGGTTCGGTCCCCCGGAATAGCCAGCCGGGCGTCGGCGAGTTCCTGCTTGCTTAACCCGTACCGACCCACCAGCAGGGGACCGTATCCGTCCCCGACTGTAGCCCCGCAGGACAGCAGGTTGTATTTATCTTGAACGTACGCGTAGGCGTGTAAGGAGAGGGCAGATACCTCCAGGTCGCCGTTGTCGGCCCGTTCATTGAGGAGGTGATGATCCTCGACCCGAAACGTATACCGCACGGGTTCCGTGCTGATCTTCTTTTCCCGCAGGGCAAAGTATTTGAACGCGTCGACGGAATCGGGTCCGTACCCCAACCCCACGACCTGATCAGCGTTCGAGTTGTCCATGAATGCCTGTCCTCCCGGGGGATGCTGGATGGTCGAGGTCTGCCGAGCCTCGGTGAGCCGTATCATACCGACGCCACCGTGGCTTGGAAAGTTGGCCTGTTCTTCACGATCCGTCTCTGCGTGATATAATCCCTACCTGTCGAGTAGTGATTAGGTTGATGACGGGTTCACCCCGTGGTCCGATACCATCCAAACTACAGGAGGCTTCCGTTATGCGGGTAAGTTCACGCGGAGAGTACGCTTTGCTCGCCCTGGTGGAACTGGCCGAGCAGAGCAACGACGGTCCGGTCAAAATCCGCCAGATCGCCGACCGTCAGGGAATTCCCAAGAAGTACCTCGAACAGGTCCTTCTCTCCCTCAAACGGGGCGGATTCGTCACGAGCAGCCGGGGAAAACACGGGGGATACCAACTCAACCAGGCCCCCTCCGACATCTCGGTCCTGAACGTGCTGGAACTGCTGGAGGAACGATTTTCCCTGGTGGATCTCAGCCGGGACCGGCCCACCTACCTGGAGACCTTCTGGGAACAGACCACCGAGGAGATGCGCACCCA
>CAYPTI010000059.1:0-5443 GCA_964413525.1 uncultured bacterium
GTACGGTACGAAATGGCCCGAACCGTGGAGGACGTCCTGGCCCGACGGACCCGGTGTCTGGTTCTGAACTCGGAAGCGTCGTATGACGTTGCTCCCGAGGTGGGCTCGATCATCGCCCGGGAGCTGAATTATTCAGAGGATCAAGTTGACCAACAGATCAACTCGTTTCGCACCCTCGCCCGGCAGCACCGGGTCTCCCCCAACTCAACTTGATGCCGGCCGGAGAGTCCCGGGAAAATCCCAATCAAACCGAACGATTTGAACGACTGAACCGTTCCAACGACCGGTTGCTGGACGAATGTGACGTGGAAACGTTCCGGAGCGGAGGACCCGGGGGCCAGCACCGGGATCGAAGGGAAAGCGGAGTCCGACTGACCCATCGCTCCACCGGATTGGTAGTCACCTGTTCCCGTACCCGACAACAGCAGCAGAACCGAACGATAGCCCTGAACCGACTCCGGAGGGCTTTCGCGGAAACCATCCGTCATCCGCTCGACCTGTCCAGGCTCAACATTCCCGATCAACTGGAACCCTACTTCAAGCAGTCCCTTCGGGTGAACCCGGACAACCCCCACCACCCGTTCGTGGTCAAACTGGTCCTGGACGTGCTGGCCGAAACGGAGTACAGGGCGGCCGAGGCGGGAGATCACCTGGGGGTTTCAACCAACCAGCTCGTTCAATTCCTGGCCCGAAATGACCTGCTTCAACAGGTCAACCGGGAACGATCGGACCGGGGACACAATAGATTGCAATAGTATTTTTATCCCCGGTCACCGGGAGGGGTGGTCAGGGGCTCATAGCGTCTGGAGGTCGAACTGTTCCTCCACAAACTCCTTCATAAGAGCCCAACGACCGGTGTTGTCACTCCGGGAAAGCAGATCCTGAAGAATGTTCTCACGGGCTTCTCCCGGAAGATCGGCGAGCCTCGCAACTTCCTGGTGAAACCGTCGAAAGTTTCGGTTCTGTTCCTCGAACAGCACTCGAAAGGCCGGGACCCATTTTCGATAGGTCGCGTTGTGGCCGATACTGGCGTTGTTTAAGGAGCCCTCAAACCAGGTGGAATACACTCGAAATTCGGGATGATGCCGACGTAACTCACGAAATCGCTCCTTAAGCCGGTTGAAGGCCGCTTGCTTTTGGTCCTGTTTGACCGCCTCACTGACCTCGCGGTCATAAATCGCCCGCAGTTCCTCCCGGGTTCGGGCCAGCAACGCATCAAACCCGGCCCGCCGCCGCAGAGTGGAGAGCCAGGTTCTCAGCGCCTCCTCATCCCCCCGATCCGACAACCACCGTTTCGTTCCCTGTTCCCCGACAAACGATGCGTATGCTTCGTTGAATGAGGGGGCTCCGGGAACGTAGAGTTCCTGATGAGCCAGTTCATGGAACATTTCTTCCGCCAGCCGGGGTTCTCCTCCCCGGAGCATGGGGCTGAAGATCGGATCGTCGAACCAGCCCAGCGTGGAGTACGCCGTAATGCCCGAGACATCGACGTCGTATCCCTGCCTGGCCAACCGGTCGGCGTACCGGTGAGCCCGGGGTTCGTCGTAGTATCCCCGGTAGGAAACACATCCGGCCACGGGAAAACACCAGTCTCGTTTATCAAGCGAAAATTCCGGGGCGGCCGTCACCACCCAGCTCACGTATTCTCGTTCCAAATCTACGTAGCTGGTGTAGCTTGCGTTCTCCGGCAGGGCCATCTCTTCGCTGGCAAAGGTCCGGATCTCGAGGGCGGTGATAAGCTGTCTGCGCACGTTGCCATCAAGGTTCTGTCGGTTGAGCACGCTCGGGATTTCATGCGTGTTCGACATCAACGATAAATGGCCGGTTATTTGATGTCCGTAATACCCCGTGGAACAGCTATGGGAAAACCCCAGCGAGCCCAGCACACAGGCGATCACCAGCAGACGCAAACCCAATGTTTTCATGAATTGGTGACGTCCTCGTCCGGACCGATTATTGATTCGCTCTCATTCACGGTCAGCCGACTCATGGGTGTCTGCGTATTCTCCCACGCCGGAATCATTGTCCCATACATCGGAGGTCCGAAAAATAAATCCAGGTGGTTGAACCCTTCAAACCTCCGGAAACAGGGATCGTTCTACCTGGGCTCGAACCATGTTTGGCCGGAGGTCCAGTTCCTCCCAGAGATCCAGCAGAGCCCCGTCCCTGTGCTGAACCAGAGCGATCAGAAGGTGTTCCGCCCCGACGTACGGATGATCCATGTCAACGGCCAGCCGTCGCATCCGTCGGCGCAGCGTCGTGAGTTCAACCCGATCGGCGGAGGAGGGAGCGTGACCGGCAAATCGTTCCTTCAGATGAGTCGGATCCGTGCCCAGCAGCATCCGAAGCAACCGCGGATGAACCTCGCCGGCGAGGTGACGGAGAAGCCGCACCAGATTCACAGGCCGATCCATCACGTCCATCCATTCCTCCACCTGAGCGGTAAACTCAGGCGCCGAGCTGTCGTCCGGGTTCACTGACGGGAAACCTCCGTTCCCGGCGGTTCGTCTGATTCGATTCGATCCCCTTCACCGGCCCAATTCAACGCAACGTTCCCTCCTGAACCGTAATCGCCTGTTGAATGACGGTGCGTTCCCCGGGCTCAACCTCAACCTCGTACCGGATGTCTCGAGCACTCGTCCGGGACGGAGTCAGGGTAGAATCGTCCAGGGTCCAAAATTCATTTTCGAAGGGCCTCCGGACCTCGACGGTCACGGGCCGGGACCGAAAATTACGCAGGATCAACTGTTCCTCCCGGTGTTCCTCCCAGCCCACCAGAACTCCGCGGGTGTCGTAATCAAACCCGTCAAACCGGCGGCGGTTCCGGACGTACTCCGCCCGGACCCCCGGAGCCTCCGGAAGCTCGAGCTCCGCCGTTTCTCCCCGGGGAAGATAGGCCAGGCTGTCGCTCCCGAGGTACGAAAGTCGGGCGTCCGACCCGGTGAGGTAAAGATCGACCCCTCCAGGCGGAAGCGGGACGTCTCCCAGCTGATTTGATTCATCGTTTTGAAATTCGATCGTCCGGGTCGTCGCGGTCCCGGTGGGACTCAGGACGGACCGGTACCGTTCGTCGATCTCAAGGTCCGGCTGGCGAAGAAAAACGAACTCTCCGGTGCCCCCGTCCGGCAACCGGAGCCGTTCCTCCAGGGTCATCAGGTAATAATCCCCGGCCTCCTCCGGAGGTCCGGCGGCCGGTTCCGGTCGATGTGCCCCCGGCTGCGCGGCGGCTTCCTGCATCAACGTCCGGGCATCGGCCTGAGCCCGTTCGACCTCCTGCGTCGGTTCGGGTTGCCCCTCCCCTTCCCTCATCCGTTCCCATTCACGAATGACTTCGGCCAGTTCCCGCAATAGCTGTATTTCCCCGAACAGCACGTGAACCCGGGCGTTCCCGAACGTCTGCCCGCTCCGGTTCCGAACCGTGATTCGTCCGTCCAGCCGACCGGTCATATCCCGTCCGGAAGGTACCGTCAGTTCATACCGGGCATCCCAGGATAGGTTCATTGTCAGGTACTCGATGGTTCCCGTGATCACGCCGGTCTCCTCCGCTTTAACCTCCCACTCCAGCCGGTTTCGAGTATCCGCCGGATAGCTGGTCTCGACAACCCGGTATTCCTCCCCCGGAAGATCCAGCCGAACGGACGTCGGATCGATCCCCTCCCGGTTCCAGTCCAGAATGAGCCGGTTGTTCCCCTCCGTAAGTTCGAACCTCCTCGTCTCCCGAACCAGGGTCAGATCCTCCGCCTGATAGACGATCAGTTCGACGTCCTCCCGGTCTGTTTCCCGAACGAGCTCGGCGGAGTAACTCGCCGGGACCCCCACCGCGAGCCCGGCGACGAGGCCGAACACCGTCAGAAGGTGCAACCATCGTTGAGGGTTCACGGCATTACGTTCCTCCGTTCGTACACAAACCGGACGATGACTTCCTCGTCCGGATCCAAGACGGTCTCAACTTCGATTTGCTGGTTCGAGCGACGCCGGTAGGAGTGCGACGACTCAATCATCTCCCATTCTCCGTCCATCGGTTCCAGCAACCGGAGCCGTTGAGAATTCGTGGTGTGATTGGAAGCCGTAAGTTCAACGGTCACCGTCTCGTCGTACTTCTGGAGCCGGCCTCGATCGTCCGTCACGCGGTTGGAGCGCTGGCGCTCCACGATCGTCCGGTCCACCGTTACGTCCCCGGTCCGACCCGTCACCAGGACGACGGTATCCCCCGGGGGTGTTGGGTCGATCCGGTCTTCCCCCAGAAACACGAGCCGCTCCCCGTCGTCCTGGAACAACCGAAACCGTCCGGTCCGGAGTCCTGAATTGCCGTCTCCGGCTGGAGGGAGAAATTCCCGCACGACGGGCAACCGGTTCGCCTCAATCCGGGTTTCACCGGGATCGCCGTGCTCGAAGGGATCGAACCGATGGATTACCCGCACCGGTATCGATTCGGAACGGCTCGTGGCCAGACGCTTGGTTTCGCGAGGTTCCCAGGACCGTCCGGTCCAGAGCTGAGAGTTCACCCCGATGGAGGCGTCCTCAAAACTCATTCCGGTGTGGTTGGTCAGCACGGATTCCTGAATCAGCTCCATGGTTTCACCACCGGGAGCCAGGACTCCCCGGTACCCGACCGATCGACGGACGCCACGGAGAAGATACCGAAGCCGGACCGAAACCGTCCGCTGGGTCGGACTGGTAAGGGTCCAGTGCTTGGTGCCGCTATCCCGGTCAAGACGAACGTCGGACACTGTGAGGTCCTCATCATCGGGCAACCGGAGAGCTAGGGTGGAGGGGTCCAGCCCCGTCCCCTCCCAGTTATAGGAGAACTGATTTTCCCCCTCGTCCAGAACCAATCCGTGGTCCTCGACCACAAGGGCCCGATCGTCGTGCTCGAGACTGATGAACCGGTTTTCCAGAGGTTGGGGAACGGTCAGATCAACTTCGGTCCAGCCGGGGATCGGCAGGACGAAGACCGTCATCATCGTCCAACACACGACCATCCGAGAAAAGACCTTCATCCGGCGGTAGCTCCCTCCGAATGCGGCGGCTGGGTTGACGGAGTATACCAGCCCGGGAAGCGGAACCCCATCCCGATCCAAATTCCGGTCAATAGGGTAAGTCTAAGGCGGAGTTACATCTTGTTTTTCTGGAAGTTGATCAAACCACCGTCAAACAGCACCTGAACCTGTCGATCGGAGAGCTCGTGAATCACCGGGTAGGACTCCCCTTTCGTAGTGTTCTCGATCGAGAGGGTTCGGGTCTCGGGCAGAGTTGAATGAAGGTCCGCAATCCGGAGCCGGTCCCCCTGATCGATTCGTTCATAATCGTCGTTGTTTTCAAACTGGAGCGGCAGGACCCCGAAGTTCACCAGGTTTTGCCAGCCGATCCGGGCGTAATCCCGGGCCAGGACCAGCCGCTGGCCGAGGTAGCGGGGAGCCAGGGCGGCGTGTTCCCGGCTGGA
>CAYPTI010000059.1:5543-10964 GCA_964413525.1 uncultured bacterium
TAGCCCGGGTTGGCCGAGGACCCGATGTACGCCTGGTAGATGTCTTCCCCGGCGACGTCTTCCACCCGCCGGACTTTCCCGGGGCTGGGCGGCAGAGCGATCATGGGTTCGATCTCAGACAGGTCAATTTCCTCGTAGTGATCGTAGTCGGCTCCGTCGTCCGCTTCGATCCGCTGGAAATCTTCTCCCCGACTCTGACGGTTGAGGAAGGATTCAACTTTGTCGTCCGCCGGAAAGACGGTCGTGGTGGCCCCCAGTTCCGTTCCCATGTTCGCGATCACGTGGCGGTCCATGACCGACAGGGTGTCCAGCCCGGGACCGTAATACTCGACAATCCGGCCCACCGCTCCATCGACGTCGTGGCGGCGAAGCATCTCGAGAATGACGTCCTTGGCGCTGCACCAATCGGGAAGCTCACCGGTTAACTCCACTCCCCATACTTCCGGCATCTTGAGGTACAGCGGTTCCCCGGCGATGGCCATCGCCACGTCCATCCCCCCCGATCCGATGGCCAGCTGGCCGATGGCTCCCGCGGCGGGGGTATGGCTGTCCGAACCGACGAGGGTTGTCCCGGGAACTCCGAACCGTTCCTGGTGGACGGGATGGCTCACTCCGTTACCGGGACGGCTGTACCAGAGTCCCCATTTCTTGCAGGCACTGCGCAGGAACAGGTGATCGTCGGGGTTCTTGTTGTCTTCCTGAATCAGGTTGTGATCGACGTACTGGGCGGATAAATCGGTGCGAGCCCGATCCAGGTCCATCGCCTCCAGCTCCAGCATGACAAGGGTCCCGGTGGCGTCCTGCGTCAGGGTCTGATCGATCTGCAGGCCGATCTCCTTCCCCGGTTTCATGGTTCCTTCCCGCAACTTGGAATCGATCAGTTTTTCGGCGACGTTTTTCGGCATGAATTCAGAACCTCCAGGAGTGGTAAAGTACGTTCGGCGTATTGGGTAAAAACGGACTCAGAAGGGTTCTCGGGTGGATCGACGTCCGGACACCGTTACGCCCGGGGTCCGGCCCGTCCCACGGGCCGGATGAAGATCAGGTCGGGAACCTGGTTTCACCCACGAAAAAAAGAAAACGGTGATGGTGTAAAATGTAGAAACGAGTGTAAAAAAATCCGACGAAAAAATCCAACTCAACCCGCGGTGTCCGGGACAATTAAACTGTGACCGGTCATTTCCTCGGGAACCTCGACGTCAAGTAGCTCCAGGAGGGTCGGGGCTATGTCGGCCAGTCCGCCGTCCCGCAGGGCAAGCTCCCGGTCGTTCACGTAAATCAACGGGACCGGGTTGGTGGTGTGGGCGGTGTGGTTCCCGCCGGTCTCCGGATCGATCATGAGTTCACAATTCCCGTGGTCGGAGGTGATCAGCATCTCGCCTCCCCGTTCCCGGACCGCCTCCAGGACCTGCTGAACACATTCGTCCAGCGCCTCGATCGCTTCGATGGCCGCCCCCAGATCGCCCGTGTGGCCCACCATGTCGGGGTTGGCATAATTAACAACCAGGAGGTCATCCTGCTCCGATTCCAGTCGATCCACCAGCGCCTCGGTGATTTCGGGAGCGCTCATCTCGGGCTGCTGATCGTAGGTCGCAACCTTGGGCGAGGGAATTAACGTCCGCTCCTCCCCCGGAAAGGGATCTTCCCGACCTCCGTTGAGAAAGAAGGTAACGTGGGCGTATTTTTCCGTCTCCGCCGTCCGGTACTGCTTCAACCCCAGGTCCGACAGCCGTTCTCCCAGGACGTTCCTCAGGTCCAGCGGTGGATAGGCCACCGGGAGGTCGAACTCTTCGTCGTATTCCGTCAGGGTGGTAAAAAAAACCGACCGCTCCGTGCGGTCGAATTCGGAAAACCCCTCCTCGGTGAAGGCCCTGGTCAGCTGTCGAGCCCGGTCCGGACGAAAATTAAAAAACACCACGCTGTCTCCGTCCTCAACCCGGCTGCGCGCCCGGTCTTCCTCGTCAACCAGCACGGTTGGCTGAACAAATTCATCGTTTTCGTCCCGCTCGTAGGCGGCTTCCAGCGCTTCGATGGCATCCCGATACCGGTATCGCGAAGCCCCCAGCACCATGGCGTCGTAGGCCTGCCTGGTGCGGTCCCACCGTTTGTCCCGGTCCATCGCGTAGTACCGTCCCGAGACGGTGGCGATGGTTCCCACGCCCATCCGGTCGAGATCGGACCGCAGACGCTTGAGAAACGGTTTCGCCGAACGGGGCGGAACGTCCCGACCGTCGAGGAAGGCGTGGACTGCAACCCGGTCCGTCAGGTTCCTCCGCTGGGCCATCTCCAGCAGAGCCCGGACGTGATCCTGATGGCTGTGAACCCCACCGTCCGACACCAGACCCATCAGATGAAGGGTGTTGTCGGCGGCTTTCACCCGGTCAAACGCTTCCCCCAGTACCCGGTTGGCGAAAAAATCCCCCGATCGGATCGCCTCGTTGATGCGGGTGAGGGGTTGATGAACGATCCGACCGGCTCCGATGTTCATGTGTCCGACCTCGGAGTTGCCGATCTGTCCCTCGGGAAGGCCCACGGACGTGCCGGCCGCATCGATCCGGCTCACGGGTTGTTCCTCCAGAAGCCCGTGGAGGGTGGGAGCGTTCGCCTGAGCAATGGCGTTGCCCTCACGGTTCGGGTTCAACCCGAACCCGTCCAGAATCATCAGCACAACCGGTTTTCCGCTCATTCCAATCATCCTCACTCCGTAGTGCCTGAACCTTCGCCGGCGAACCACCCGGGTACGAGATCCGCTGTGAAGCGATTCCGGATATCCGTCCGCTTCGGGAAACCAGGGAGACGGTCTATCGGATCAACCCGGTACTTTTGTTCAGGAGGATCAGGACGAAGCCGCCGGCGAATCCCCCGAGGTGAGCGAACCAGGCCACCCCGCCGAACTGGCCGGCCCCCAGACTAACCAGTCCGTACAATCCCTGAAGCAGAATCCAGAACCCTATCAACAACCAGGCCGGGAGGTTAACCACGGTGACGTAGTAGACAACCACAAGCAGGGTTACCACCTTAACCCCCGGGTACAGTACCAGAAACCCGGCCAGCAGACCGGAGATCGCCCCGCTTGCTCCAACCATCGGAATGGTCGCCGTGGGGTCAACCCAGTACTGGGTGAAGCCTCCAAGCAGCCCCCCGAGATGGTAAAAGACGATCATCCCAACCGGTCCCAGTCGTTTCTCAAGTGAAGGACCAAACGCCCACAAAAACATCATGTTCCCCGCCAGGTGCCCGACTCCCCCGTGGAGATACATGCTGGTGAACAGCGTAAGTACGGCGGTTAACAGGGGGCCGTGGTGGAGGTCGGCCGGTACGAACCCAAACCGTCGAACAACCTGCTCGAACACGTGGGGATCCAGGGACCACTGGTAGAGAAACACGGCAACGTTGGCGATCAGCAGTCCATAGGTGACCGCGGCAAACCCCCGTTCCCCCGTTGCGGCACGGAGTGGAATCATCTGTTGCACCGTCCTTGGTGGGCTGAAGCCTCCTCGATAGGCTACCACCCGGCGGGCTCAGAGGAACCGGATCCCTCTCGGGATTCAAGGCTAAAAATTGAGATCCGTTCACAGGCAGGACGAAATTCACAGCACCGAGGGTTGGAGTCAATCACTCCGTTGCCCGGTTCGTTTCGATCCGGACCTTCCCTCCGGAGGTTGTCCCGATGGTTGTGTCACTGGAGATCGAGAATTCCGTCGGTCACCTGACCATCGACGACCCCGAACGCCCGGTCAACGTGCTGAACGAAACCGTGATGGGGGAATTCGAGGCGCAACTTGACGAACTGGAATCGGAATCCCTGGACGGGTTGACCGTCGAGTCGGGGAAACCGGAAAATTTTGTCGCCGGGGCCGACCTGGAGGTCCTGCGGGGGGTCGACGACGAAGCACGGGCTCATGAACTCTCCCGTCAGGGCCAGCGGATCTTTCAACGTTTCGCCAACCTTCCCTTCCCGACGATCTGCTTGATCCACGGGGACTGCCTGGGCGGAGGACTCGAACTGGCCCTGGCCTGCGATTACCGGATCGTGTCCGACGATCCGGCGACGGAACTGGGGTGCCCCGAAGTGAAGCTCGGCATCATTCCCGGCTGGGGCGGGACCCAGCGTCTGCCCGAACTTATCGGCCTCAAATCCTCCCTGCGTCCCCTGCTGACCGGCTCGTCGCTGTCCGCCCGAAAAGCAGTTTCCCTCGGGCTGGCCGACAAACAAATCCAGCGCGAACACATGCGACGGGAAGCCCACGACTGGATCCGGACCGACCAGTTCCCCACTCAATCCGGCTCCGATTGGAGCAACTGGCCCCTGGTCCGGAATTACGTCCTAAAACAGGCACGAAAACAGACCCTCGACCGGACCCGCGGGAACATGCCCGCTCCGCTCGGGATCATCGACGTTCTCCGGCAATCCCTCGGGAAGTCGATTGAGGAAGGACTCAAGCTTGAGGCGGAAGAATTCGCCTCCCTGGTCGCAACCCCGGAGTGCCGGAATTTAATCCGTGTCTTCTTTCTTCGCCAGAACCAGAAGCAGTTCTCCCTTGATGACGCCGAACCCGTTGAGCCGGTGGACCGGGTCGGGGTGATCGGGGCCGGGACGATGGGCGCGGGGATCGCCCAGTGGGTGAGCTCCCGGGACCTGCCGATCGCTCTGGTCGACATCGACGAAACGGCCCTGACGAAGGGAATGAACACCATCGATGAGTTGTTCCGGCGGGGAGTGGACTCCGGAGCCCTCACCGAACGGGACCACCGTCAGGGGATGCGGCGAATCCGTCCGGGGACGGAGTACGAGCTGTTTTCCGGCTGCGACGTGGTCGTCGAGGCCGTTGTCGAAGAACTCGACGTGAAGAACTCCGTCCTCGACCGGCTGGACGAACACCGAAAAACGACGTCGATCGTGGCGTCCAATACGTCGGCTCTCTCCATTCGGGAGATGGCTCGGCGGCTGGACGAGCCGGGGGACATGGTGGGGTTGCATTTCTTTAACCCGGTGTACCGGATGCAGCTGGTTGAAGTCGTCAACGGCAAAGGTACCTCCGCACAAACCCTCAACCGGGCGGTCGAGTTCACCAAACGGATCGGCAAAATCCCCGTGGTGGTCAAGGATTCACCGGGGTTCCTCGTCAACCGTATTCTGGTTCCCTACCTGAACGAGGCCGGGCAGCTGCTGGCCGAACACCACTCGATCGAGTCCATCGACGAAACCCTCAAGGACTTCGGGATGCCGATGGGTCCCATCCGCCTGATCGACGAGGTCGGCATCGACGTCGGACACCACGTCGCAAGCTACCTGATCGACGAACTGGAAACGCCCTATCGTCTCGCCGAGCCGCTGCGGAAAATTCACGCCGACGGTCTGAAGGGAGCCAACCGGGGAGGCGGATTTTATCAGTACCGGGACGACCGGGAGGTTCCGAA
>CAYPTI010000060.1:0-10780 GCA_964413525.1 uncultured bacterium
CGGCCGCCAGTGCCAGGGTCTTGGCGGTGGTCACCGCGAGCCGGATGGCGGTGAAGGATCCCGGCCCCCGGGCACAGGCGAAACAGTCAACTCCCCGGTAGCCGATCTCATGCTCCGCCAGCATGGATTCAACGGACTCCATCAACCGTTCCGAATGGGTCCGGGCGGACTCCAGGTAGCGGAGGGAACGAAGCCCCCCGTCGTCCGCCAGGGCGACGCTGCCTCCCCGATCGGTGGCCTCAAGCGCCAGGATCACGACGGTATCCCCTCCGGGGAAACACGGTCACCCGGCGTGACCGGATCCCCCGGGTCGGGAGGACCGGGCGACCGGACGACCCGACGAACCCCCGGGTCAACGTGAGAAAACCGGATGGTTTCGGTCGGTTCGGGCCACCGACCCGTCCAGCGTTCCGCCCATTCGACGACGACGAGCCGGCGCCCGAAGTATTCCTCCAGACCGATGGTTTCCTGGTCCTCCGGACCGGCGACCCGATACAGGTCGGCGTGTGCGACGGGCGGATCGGTCCCGTCATACAGGTTCAGCAACGTATAAGTGGGGCTGCGAACGTCCCCGGACGATCCTCCCAGGACCTCGACCAGTCCGCGGAGAAAGGTGGTCTTGCCCGTTCCAAGTTCGCCGACCAGCGCCAGCGTATGGCCGGTCTTCCAGTCGGTGGACCATGTTTGGGCCAGCCGACGGGTTTCGTCCGGGCTTTCGGTCCGCTCGGTCATCGGATCCATGTTCTTCGCTCCCAGGTCGCTGCGATCACGATCTCGGTTCCCTGTTGAACATCAATGCAGGCCGTGCGTGACGATCGATGATCCATGGTTGGTTCCACGCTGGCGAGCGTCGCCCGTTGGGACTCACTCATGAGCCGGATCACCGACGATGGGTTCGCGGGGCACAAGAACTCCTGGTACCGGGGGTTCGAGGATACAATCGGGTCCCGGGACCCGGCTCGACACCGCCGTCCACCGACTAGAATACCATACATCGAGGGGGAATGAATTGCTCACGGCGCCCGTCGGTTCGAAGTCAGCGCCGATGAGAGACGGACACCGAACCGCTGTGGGGACATTCCAACCGACGATTCCGTTCGAATCGAAGAAGGTAACTCACACGGAAGGAGAAATGATGGAGGACGAAGACTGACAAAAATTCAAGCCATTTTTCCTGATTCGTTGCTTTCTATATTATCAGAGAACCGGGCGTCGTTCGAATACCATTTCCGTTTTGTGCGCACAAATTATTTTCCTCCTCCAGGAAGAGACGATTGTGTCCCGAACTGTGTGTAAAAATAGTCTCCGTCCTTCTTTTTCGGTCAACCGGAGATTCACCGGTGTCAAAGGCACGGCGTAGGTCCCGAAGACATTTCACCTCCCGATTCCGTTCCCTATCGAACCTCGTTAACCAATTCGTTCCAGCAGGCCGGAGTTGCGGAGGTCCCGCTTCCGGGCCGCGGACCGGAGCCTCGACCGGGAACCGTAAAAGACGACGCTTCGTCGCGCCCGGGTGACCCCCGTGTACAGGAGTTCCCGGGTCATCAGCGGGACGTCCCGCCGGGGAAGGATGAAGGCCACCACATCGTACTCGGAGCCCTGGGACTTATGGACGGTCAGCGCGAAAGCGTGGTTCAAACTCGATCCGAGCGATCCCAGGGGGAACGCCCGATACCGTTCCCGGCCGGGGAACACGGCCATCGGACGGACGGCGCCGGAGGAATCGCGACGGACGGGAAGAACCACTCCCTGTTCGCCGTTAAACAGCCGCCGATCGTAGTCGTTATGGGTCATGATGACGGGTTCTCCGACCGCGAACCGGGGGTCCGAAGCCCGGCCGGCTCCAGCGGTCCGTTCCCGATGATGCCCGTGGAGGTACCGGTTGATGAACTCGGACCCAACCGGTGTCCGGCGCGTTCCGGTGAGCAGCTGGTGTTTGTTGTAGAGGGCAAACAGGTCCTCAAGTCGTCCCTCACAGCCTTCGGGGCGTCCGTCCCGGAAGAAAAATTCTGTCATGATGTCCACGCCGGGTTCCCGATCCGGCGAGGAGGAACCGGCAAAGGCATAAGCCCGGTCGTACCAGGATTCAAGAAACCGGGTGAAGGATTCACCGTCCACGTCCGGTGACCGGTCGGCCTCCGGCTTGGGACGTTCGTCCGTGGCCAGCATCTCGACGCCGGAGAACCGAAGCTCGTCAAAGGAATTCCGCAGGAAAATGGTGGCCGGTTCGGACGCCGGGTCCCCGGTTGACCGGCCGAAGGTGAGCTCAGGGTCGTCGCGATTCAGGGAACCGGCAACCCCCAGCAGATTCCCGGCGGCCGGGTCCCCGCCCCGAACCCGAAAGTTCTCCGTTAACCGGACGGACTGTTGGGCGAGGGGTTCTCCCGGTTTTGAGACCTGTTCCTCCAGGGGCGGTTCGGTCAGGGTTCTCCAGGGGACCTCGGTCGTAATCTCGGCAGGAACCAGGTCCCGGAAGACGGCGCCGGAATCCACGGCGGGGAGCTGATCCACGTCCCCGATCAGTGCGATCGAGGCCTCGTCGCCCGCGGCGGCGAACAGCCGTTCCATCAGGGACAGATCGACCATGGAGGCTTCATCGACGATGATGTATCGATGGGGAAGGGGCCGGGTCTCGTCAAAGTAGAAATCTCGCCGGTTCGGCGAGTACCCCAGCAACCGGTGCAGGGTGCGGGGTTCGTTCATCGTCTCGATCAGGGCGTTATCGATCGACGAGCCGGACGGGTCGAGGCCACCGGAGATTGATTCGGCCAGTCGATTGGCCGCTTTCCCGGTGGGGGCGGCCAGGGCGATCCGATCGGCCTCGACGTCGAGGCCGATCAGGAGGCGGAGAATGGACATGACCAGGGAGGTTTTTCCGGTGCCGGGTCCCCCGGTAATGACGGATAGGGGTGTACAGACGGCCGTCAGCACCCCGTATTGCTGTTCCGGGGTCAACCGAAGGGAGGACTCTCGGAGGGTCGCTTCCAGAGCGGACCGGAGCTCGGCTTCCGAACGGTCCTCCCCCGGGAGGAGGTCGTCCCGGGAACCGTCGATCAGGCGGCGACGTACGAAGCCCGCCAGGCGAACCTCTTCGGCGTGGGAACGCTGGTGGTAGAGCTGGCCGTCCTCCACGATCAGCGGCACGTCGTCCCCGGGCGTTCCGACAATGTCGAGGGCCCCGGGCGATTGGAACAATTCCTTGATTCCTCCGGCCAGCTCCCGCCAGGGGTCCTCGGCCTCCCCGGGTCCGCCGGAGAGGTCCCCCGACTCCCGGCAAACGGACAACATTCCGGCCAGGTGGGTCCGGAGACGTTCCCGCAGCGGCCGATCGGTTCCGTCGAGGTCCAGGACGTCGAACCGGACGCTGCCGGTACGCCGGGAGATCAACGAGGCCAGCACGGTCAGGAACAATCGTTCGGCCGTCCGATCGTCCAGGTCCGACTCCAGCCGGAGAAGTTCCAGGCTGACAACGATGTCCTCCGGGTTCAGGTCCAGGTCGTCGACGTGTTCATGCAGGACGGAGGCGAGCCGGACGACCGGGTTGTTCCCGGGAAGCCAGTCCGTGTAGATCGTTTCCAGCGATCGGGACGGATCCGGACGTTCCACGGCCTCGGACCCGGACTCACGGTTCATGGCGGATCGACTCCTTCCGGGACCGGATTGCCTCGGTCAGGAGGTCGTCGGCCCGGTCCGTCAGCTCGTCCAGTTCGGTGGGTTCGGGACGGGAGAAGTACACGCCGTCGGAGGACTCCGGCCGACCCTCCCGGTAGGAGCGGTCCATCCCCCGAACGAAGAAATAAAACAACCCGCCGAATTGATCCCGCAGGCGGTACCGCGACCGTGCGATCAGGCGCGCGAGGGCAAGCGTGTAAAAAACGTTCTGAACCCCGTACCGTTCGTCCACCACCTCCTGCAGAGAACCGGCCGAATAATCCTCCGGCTCCGGGAACGAGTCGGTCTTCCAATCGGCGACGTACAGCCGATCGTCCCATTCAAACACGAGGTCAATGAACCCCCGAAGATAACCTCGTTCAACCCGAAACGGAAGCGGTCGCTCCCCCGTAACCCCGTCCGGCTTCCCTTCGTCCAGATCCAGCAGGGACCGGTGGTCCGCCTCCGGGATGGGCAGCCAGAATTCCAGTTCTTTACGGACCCTGGAAACCGTGCAGATCCCGTCCAGCTGACGCTCTCCGACCCGAACCGGCCGGATTAACGTGTTCCAGGCCAGTTCCAGGCTCCGATCCCGGTGGCTCGGATCGATGGAGTACTTGGCCAGTAACGGTTCCACCCGCCGCCGGATTTCGTGGTCCTTCCGGAAATCGGACAACCCTCCATCCTCCCGCAACCGGCGGACCCGATCGAACTCAAGTTCCTCCAGCAGTTCATGGAAGAACAGGCCGAACGTTCGCCCGGACGGGAGGTCCCGTTCGGACGGGCGTTCCGGCTGCAGGAAAGGTTGTTTTTCCAGCCACTCCGTCCTCTGTTCGGGTTCCTCGTCCGACTCCAGAAGTCGGCTCACCGAACTGTAGGACTCGATGTAGAGCCGCCGGTCGGCCCGCAGGGATCCGAAATCAACCCCGCTCCAGTCGTCGATCGGATCCTCGTCCTCCGGCAGCTCCCGGCCGTCGGGCTCCCGGGGTTCCACGGGAGCCGGGACGGACGCCTCCACGTCGACGTCCCGGACCCGGGCCGACTCGGGCAGCGAGGACCCGGAGCTGGCTCCGGGGACGTCCAGAAAATCGTCCAGCCGTTCCATGATCGGGTCCACGATCCCCCGGCGGTTGCTTCGATCCCCGGGCCGAACGTAGGGCAGGTACAGCCGACCCTCGGCCCGGGTCATGGCCACGTAATTCAGACGCTCGTTCTCCTCCCGCTCGTACTGATCGATCCGGGCCTCGTAGGGGCTGCCCGATTTGCTACCAAAATACTTCACCCGGGTTGAGGAATCCTCCGGGTAGAAGCTGTGAACCGTCCGGTTGCCACTGGACCATCCTCCGTAGACGAAGACCACCGGAGCCTCGAGCCCCTTGGCCTTGTGCATCGTCATGATCTGGACGGCTTCCTGATCGGATTCCCGGTGCATGGTGTCGTCCTCTTCCTCGCCGGGTTGCTGTTCCTCCCGAACGAACCGACCCAGCCGGGCGGTGCTTTCTTCCGGGGACAGGGACTCGTTGCGCCACCAGTCGAGCATCTTTTGAGCCAGCTGCTGGTAGTTGGTCACCGCTCTCCGGTTCGGAAACCGGTACATCGAGCGGCGAAGAATTCCGCTTTCGTGGAACACGGAATCCAGCAGCTTCCCGAACCGCCCCGACTCGGCGAGATTGTTCCAATCCATCAGTCGTCGAACGAGGGGATGGTCTTCATCCACCGCCCGATCGACCGGTTCGAGATCCGACAGGCTCACGTCAAAGAAGGGGGTTTTCCAGGCGGTCAACCGGCGGGACCGATCCCGGGGGGACAGGCAGGCTCTCAGCACGTGAAGCAGGTGTCGGGCCTCATCGCTCTGGAAGAGCCCGGACTGTTTGTAAAACGCATGCGGGATGTTTTCCTCCCGCAGGTAGCGGGCCACGAGATCGGCCTCCCGCTGGGTGGTCACCAGGACGTGGATGTCCCCCGCCCGGATGCATTCCGGTTCCTCCCCGTCCTGATTGGAGAGCTTGAGCCGCGGTTCGTCCTCCAGAATTGATCGGATCTCACGGGCGTAGTGGCGGCCGAGCATCCGGCGGTACGTGCCGGCGTTGATCCCGTTCTGCCGGTTCAACCGGGACACCACCAGCGCGGCCGCCGGACGGTCCTCCGACCGGCCGAACCATTTCTTTCCAAATCCCGCCTCCACGGGGGACTCGTAGGCGTTGTCGCCCTCGGGATCAAAAAAACGTCCGGCCTCGTCCGGTTTCAAAATAGCGTTGTAGGCCTCGACCAGCTCCGGGGTGGAGCGGTAATTGGTCCCCAGGCGAATGACGTTTCCTCCCCCCCGGTCCGCCGCAACCGAATCCCGCACCCTCCGGTACGTGCGCACGTCCGCTCCGCGGAACCCGTAGATGGCCTGCTTGGGATCGCCGATCAGGTAACAGGGGTTGTCGGAACCCGATTTGTAAAACACCGACTCAAAAATCGCCCATTGGATTGGATCCGTGTCCTGGAATTCATCGATGATGGCGTAGTCGAATTCGGCCCGGAGGGTTTTGATCAATTCGTCGGCGGAGGGACCCTCCAGGCCCTCCTTAACCACCCTGAGCATGTCGTCGTACGTGTACTCCCCGCGGTCGTTCTTCTCCGCCTCGAGCCGGGCTTCCACTTCGTCTTTGAACTGGTTCACCACGGGGACGTCGACGGACAGTTCCTTCTCGTGGAGCAACCCGAGGCCGTCGTGGATCGACCGGGGCATCCAGTCTTCGTCCCCCTTGTCGTTCAGAAAATAACCCAGCGGATCGTCGTTTCCGCTGACCCGTTCCAGGCTACCCAGAAACCCCCACATGTTCACCTCTCCGTCGGTTCTCTGAGAATCGACGGCCCGCTCAAACGCCTCCAGCACCCGGCGGACCTTGGGCTCGCTGTTGCCGTGGATCTCGCCCCGGTCCAGGGCCGCCTCGACCTGTTCCCGGAACCGGTCGAAGGAATCGATAAACCCCTCGAGGTCCCGTTCAATCCGGCTGAGTTCACGGTTGGACAGTTGGGGTCGAATCTCTTCCCAGGTTCCGACGCTTTGCTTCAGGAGGGTCTCCAGTCGGTCGAGATCGTTCTGTTGCAGAAAGGCGTGGAGGATTTTTCGATACTCCTCGTCCACCGCGAACCGTTCCCGGACCGCCCGGGGAAACACCCGGTCAAACAGTTCCTCCCGATCGACCAGGTTCTGTTCGAAGGGACGCTGGTTCTGGAAGGCGTGCTCGCTGAGCACCCGGTTGCAGAACCCGTGGATCGTGTAGACGGGGGCCCGGTCAAAGGACAGAAGCGCTTTGCGCAGGTTCCGGCGTTCCTCCGGACCGATGACCCAGGCCGGAGCGTCCTTGTGTTCGACGTCGTCTTCGCTGGCTTCGAGCATGGTCCGCAGAATCCCCCGCACCCGGCCGACCAGTTCCGCCGTCGCCCGTTCCGTGAAGGTAACCACGAGGATGCGGGAGATCGGGATCGACCGCTCCACGATCAGATCCACCACCATGTGTTCGATCGTGTAGGTTTTGCCGGTCCCGGCCGAAGCCTCGATCACGCCGCTTTCGTCGTAGGAGATCGCCGTCAGGGCGGCCGGTTTCTGGATTCGGACGGGGTCCCGGTCGCTCATCGGAGTTCACCGCTCAGGATTTGATCCCAGCTCGCCTCGAAGTACCCTTCCCAGAAGGACCGCAACCGCTGGTCCTGCAGGTACTCCACGGTCTCGTCCGGGGACAAATCGTTCCTCCGGGGGGGCGGGTAGCGGTCGATGTCGTCCACCGGACCGTACTCGTCCAGGGAGGAACGGTACTCCGAGATCAGAACCTGATTCAGCCGATCGTCGAACGGAACCTCGGCCCCGGCGGCGCCCTGCTTGAGAAACCCTTCGACGACGTCCAGGGGCATCCGGTAGGCATGGGGTCGGGTCATCAACTGGTTCGTCCAGGTCTCCAGTAGACCCACTGCCTGTTCGGTAGCCGGCAGGACGAAACGCCGGGTCTCCGTTTGCTCGGGCAGCACCAGGGCGACCCGAAAGCGCTCCCCGTCCAGGACTCCAACCGCGCACAACGCAACCCCGGATATGTAGGCCCGCAGGTACTTATGAACGTCCGTGCCGGTGCCCAGGAAGAACAGCGTGCTTGAATCCGGATCCACCAGCTGGGTGTCGCCGATCAGGTCGAACCGCGAGGCCGACCCGCGTTCCTCCTCAAGGGTGAATCGAATCGCGTCAAGCGACTGCGTGCCGGACTCCCCGGACGCCGCACCGAACCGGTACCGGACCAGGGAACCCGGTTCGAGTTCGTTCAACTGTTCTCGCCACCCCATCAGACGATCCCGGTACTTCAGATCCTGGACCGAGCCCAGCATCCCGGTGGGGATCGTTCCCTGTTCCTGATATCGGGCCTTCCGGGTCCGGTACTGGTCCACGATCATTGTTTCCGACGGGACGGTTCCCCGCTCGAGGCAGGCCCCCTCGAAGGAGCGCCGGGTCACCATGGTTTTCCAGGGGTTGACGGTTTCGAAGGGTTCGTCGTTCTGGTCCAGGACCGTTTCATCGGCTGCCTCCCGGAGCCGCAGGACGTACCGGGCCCAGCCCTGGAGCGGACTTTTGAGAAACTGCTCCAGCCAGCTCAGACGAACCTCCCGGATCTCGTCGTTGGCCTCCGCGTCGGGTTTCCCGGCTGATTCTTCCGGGAGATCGACCGGGGCCAGAACGTCCTTCGCCGAAGGAGGCAACGGACGGGTCGCAAGCTCCGCGTGCTTCGACCAGCCGTGGGCCTCGATCACCCGTTCCCGGGCCCGGCGAGCTCGCGCCTCAGCAAGGGCTTCCGGGTTGTAGGTCGGGCCGGGGCCGGAGGGATCGAAGCAGGCCGGGTCGCTGCGGTGGAGGGGATGCTCCACGGTCAGTTCCTCCAGCCGATCCTCCTCCAGGTACCCCTCCAGGATCTGTTGAAACTCCCGGAACACGGAGGACGGCTCGATGTTCTTTCCGGTCACCGGGTCGCGCGAGATCCAGGAAAGATAAACTTTCTCCCGGGCGGACAGCAGGGTTTCCAGGAACATGTACCGTTCCCGATCCCGGTCCCAGAGATCCCCTTCCTGCCACTGTTCGGACTGCAGATCGATCGGGGACCGCGGCGAGGAGGCCGGAAAATCTCCCTCGTTCATGCCCAGCATAAAGACCACGTCAAACGGGATCGGCCGCTGCGGTTTGAAGGAGGACACGACCACGCCGCTGGCCAGGTAATGACCCCGGCGGTATTCCTGAGTGCTCAGTTCGTCCAGGGCAAACTCCATCGCCGTCGAGTAGCCGGTGGACTCCGGTCCGCTCTCCATCTCGGCCAGGGACTGAAGCGTCTCCAGGTACCCGTAGAACTCCGGTTCCTCGGTGGTATCGGCCGGCTCGAGGTACTCCCGAATGAACTGTCCCATCCAGCGGAACCAGCCGGACAGGGACCGCTGTTCCGAGCGGACCGACCGGGCCGAGGTGATCAACCCTCGAACCCCCTCCGCGAAGGCCGCCAGAGCTTCCCGGCGTTCTTCCTCCACCGTCTCGGGTCGGTACGAATCGGTCGTTCCCGTGAACCGGAGGTCCTCCGGGTCCGGGTCCCGACCGTCCATGAACGTCCCCAGTACCAATCGTTTTATTCCCTGATCCCAGTTAAAGACGTCCCTCTTAATGTACGTCCCCTCGTGATCGGTGCGGTCGGCGCCGTTAAAAATGGCCAGCCGTTCGACCCACTCCTCCCAGAGGTCCCGATCGTCCTCCGGCAGGGTCGTCCGGTGGTTTGGATGCAACAGAAGCGACAGGATGGACTCGCGGTTGAACGGTTCCGTCGGCAACCTCAGGAGTGACTCGATGCCTTCCATGAGCCGGCTCGTGTCCCCGCGGCGAATGTCAATTTCGTTAAACGGAAGGTCGTGAACCCGCTCGAACACGGTTTCAATCCGGGACTGGTACTCGTCTCGTTTGCGGGGGTTCACGATCACGGCAATGTCCTCGAACGAAATGTCGCCGGGCCCGTCGTCTTCGGAACCGCCCCGGACCAGCGACCAGATTTCGTCGGCCACCGCCTCGACCTCCCGGCGGACGGTCCGACAGGAGAAGAATCGCACGCTGTCATCCGGCTCCAGGGTGGTGGGTTCGGCCCGGGCGGAACGGTAGTTCAACACGTCGCTCTGGAATTGCGTTAACAGGGTCGGCGACCCGGATCCATGGGCCGGATCGTGCCAGTTGCCCCGGAAACCGTATTCCGACAGCGTGTTCAACAGGTGGGTCAGGTCCCGGCCGGCCCGTCCCCAGGCCCTCAGGGCGAGGGGCGGATCCATGGGGGACTCCGCGTCCAGGGACCACTCCGACTCGCCGGAGACCGACTCCACTGCTTCGTCCTTGCGCTCCTCCAGCCTTGACTCTCCCTCCAGGATTTCCTCCTGTTCGTCGTAAATCACGTCCTCCCAGAATTCCCGGCAGGGGTTGAGCGTGTAAAATTTCAAGTTCACCCGGGCGGCCAGGTTTTGGAAGATCTGACCGTAGACCGGGGCGAAGTTGGAGATCCCGAACACGTGGACCGTCGACGGCAGATCCAGTTGGGTCGGATCCACGGATCGAAAATACTCGGTCAGCAGGTACCGTGATGGATCGACCTCGGGACCGGGGGACTTGAACTGCCCGGTCTCGTCAAACAGGGCAAGCCAGAGGGTCCGCTGCCAGGCCTCGTTGTTCCGGTAGTGAAGCTGTGAGGTGTATGGTTCGGAGGATTGATGCCAGGCTTCCACCATTCCCAGCCGCGACCGGCCGTACTGCAGGAAGTTGTTGGCCAGCCGCCGGGCGAGCTGGTACCGCCGGAGGTTTCGGGAAGGCGGGGAGGATTCCGACTCCTCGGAGGGTTCCCCGGGGAGCGAACCCCCGGCCGATAGGTACTCGACCACCGGCTCCAATTCCGGCCGGTCAATCATGGTCGAATCCTGAAGCAGGTGGAGGATCGCCGCCACCAGCCGGGTCTGATCGACGAATCCGACCGACTCCCCGGCCGATCCCCGCAGGAACTCCTCCACGGTGGAAAAATAGTCCCCCGCCACCCCGAACCGCCGGGACAGTTCAAACGTCAAATACCGGCTCACGTTCCAGTTC
>CAYPTI010000061.1:0-4264 GCA_964413525.1 uncultured bacterium
TTTCCCCGTGGAGCCCTTCCCACGACGTCCGAAGCGCTCGGCGATCTGGCCTGGGATGTCCTCAATGTTCGTCGGGAGGTCGTCCTCGATAACCTTCAGCGGGCGTTTCCGGATCGATCCAACCGGGACCGTGAACGGCTGGCCCGGAGCTGTTATCGATTTTTTGTTCGAGCGGTCCTTGACTGGGTACGGATGGCCGGAATGCTGGGTAACGTTGACGTGGAGGTGAGGGGTTCAGAAATTCTGGACCGACACCTGAACGGTTCCGGCGGTGCGGTGGTCGTCACCGCCCACCTGGGGTACTGGGAATGGGCGGCGGCGCTTCTTTCCAGGCGCTACGGGGGGATCCGGGTCTACGCCGACCGGCAGTCCGTTGACGTGTTTCAACGGTTCATTGACCGGCATCGCCGGGGGACCGGGGTGAGGGCGGCGTACGGCTCCCTCGGTGTTCGACATCTTCTCCGTCAGCTTAAGGAGGGCAAACTGGTCGGGGTGGTGGGGGATCAGCGTCCAAGTTCGCGGTACGAATACATCAAGTTCATGAACTCCGAGGTACGGAACATGACGATTTTTGCCTACTTGGCCCGGAAGACCGGGGTGCCGGTGATCCCCGTGGTGGCCTGGAAACTTGAGGGGAACCGGGTTCGACTGGAAATCGATCAACCCTTTCATGCCTCCCTTCAGGAGGAGGTTCGGACCCGGGATCTGTTGAGGGAATACAACGCGTGGCTCGAAGACGCCATTCACGAGCGTCCCGAACAGTACTTCTGGTTGCATAACCGGTTTAAACACGCTCGCCCGATCGGAACGAACGACCGTGATGGAAAGGCAAGGTGAACCGGAACGGGGGACCGGGGGTCCCCCGGACCCGGACGGCATGAACCAGGGATATCAGAGCATCATTGAGCGGGACGAACGTCGGGGCCACCCGGTGGTCATCAAACGGGCCCGCCGAAGCAGCGTTCCCCTATGGCGATGGGTGGAGGCGTGGATTCTCGGCCGGGAAGCACGGGCGCTTCACCAGCTACAGGACGTGCCGGAAGTGCCGGTCTTAATCGAACGGCCGGACCCCTGGACGCTGGTCATGGAGCACCGGGAAGGGGTTCCGCTCAGCGAAATGGACCCGGCTTCGCTGCCCTCCGAGTACTTTCAGCAGCTTGAAGACGTAATTGACGCGCTCCATGAACGCGGGGTGGTCCACTCCGATCTGAAGAAAAAGGACAACCTGATGGTGACCCCGGAAGGCGATCCGGTGGTGCTTGATTTCGGGGCCTCCTTCCGGCAGGGAAGCGGCTGGCGGTTGGTGAACCGGTTCCTGTACCGGCAGTTTAAACAAATCGACCGGAATGCGATCTCGAAACTAAAACAGCGATACTGTGAAGAACTGGTAACGGATCGGGATCGGGAGAACCTTGAGAACCCGGTGCTGCTGGAGCGGGTCAGCCGGATCGGGAGAAAGCTCTTGCCCTGGCGCTGAAGTTACCCGAGCAGGAACGGTCGAAGGAGCACGATCAAACCAAATCCGATGAAGACAGCTGAGGAGAGGTACCGGGTCCAGCGGCTGGACAACCGGTAGCCGAGCCAGGCGCCGGCGATCACGCCGAGCAGGCCCGCCAGCGTCATCCCGACCGAGGCTCCCAGCCAGGTGCCGATCGCTTCGTACCGGGTGGCCAGAGCCATGGTGCCGACCATCGATTTGTCCCCCAGCTCCGAGACCAAAATCAGGCCGTACACGGTCCCCGCGACGCTCCACGCGCTCCGGCCCGGGGAGGTCTCCGCCTCCGTTTCGACGGTCGATCCGTCCTCGTCGCCGGCGATCAGAACGTAGATCCCGAACCCGATAAAGACGGTTCCGGTCAACCCGGTCAGCAGAGGCTCGGAAAGGTACTGTCCCAGGGTTGTTCCCACGGCTGCGGAGACGCCCTGGGTGGTCAGGTTGGCGGCCAGCAGTCCGACGAAGACGGGAAGGAACCGGTACCGGCTTCCCAGTACCAGGGCCATCACCTGGGTTTTGTCCCCCAGTTCCGCCAGGAATATCACGGTCAGACCAATCAGGAAGGCATTCATCTCCGAACCCTCCCATGGAAACCCGGGGTGAGGCTGCCGGACCCGAAGGGGAAAAGTTCCGGATGGGGTTCAGGATCGTGGAGAGAAATCGCCGGGAGCCGGTTCAGGTCAGGTAGAGGTACAGGGTATAGGCGAAGAACAACAGGACGAATCCTTCGTTCAGCCAGTCCTTGTTGTTGACGAAGTACTGGTTGGGGTCCCATCCCCTGAGGGTTCGGTAGGGGGATAAGCGGGGGATCAACCGGGGGACTTCCCGGGCGTATTCCTCGTAGGATTCCGGAAAGTACCGGGCAAGTTTCTTCTCCTCCTTTTCAATGGTGAACGGGTAAATCCCTCCGAAGTAAATGGTAAGGAGGGCGAAACTCCAGAACTGACCCTGGATGAAGCAGAACCCGTACCCGATCAGAAAGTTCCCCACGTAGAGGGGATTTCGGACGAGGGAGTACGGACCGGTAACCGCCAGTTGTTCGTCCTTCTTAACGATTCCCGAGGCCCAGGCTCGGATGAAAATCCCCAGCAGAACCATCACGGCCCCGATTTCAAACAAGTACGGAGGGGTCCACGCCAGGAGGGCCAACAGAATCACCAGGAGGTACGCCAGGTGGACCCGGAGCCTCCAGGGTTCCCGAATGTACTTCATTTTGTCCTGCAGAAAGTCCTTCACATCCGTCACGTCCTTCGGGAAGGTAATATGTTCGTCCGGGTCGGGTGGATGGGTGCCGGGACGAGGACCCGGTAGGATACGCCATGAATCCCAATTTAAAAACGGGAGAGGTGTTTGGGTTGGAACGAATGTTCCTGATCGACGGACACTATTTATTTTACCGGAGTTATTACGCGATGTCCCAGGCGGATCTGAGGGACCGTGAAGGACGTCCAACCGGTGCGGTGTACGGGTTTGCCCGATTTTTGCTCACGTTGATCCGGGACTACGAGCCCAACTACATCGTCTGTGCGATGGACTCGGACGAACCGACGTTTCGGCATGAGCTGTATGAGGAGTACAAGCTGGAACGGCCGGAGATGCCCGAAGACCTCCGGAGCCAGATCCCCATGATGGAGGAATTACTGGATCGGTTCGGCATCCCGGTGGTGCAGGAACCCGGGTTCGAGAGCGACGATCTGCTCGCCAGCATGGTAAACCGGTGGAAGGACCGGGAGGACCTTGAACTGATCCTGGTCAGCAACGATAAGGATAACTTTCAGCTGGTCCAGGACGGGGTAAAAGTTCTCAAACAGCGTCAGGGGCTCACCGACGTCGAAATGCTGGATGCCGTGGGGGTACGGGAGGAACTGGGCGTTCCTCCCGTACGGGTGGCCGACTACCTTTGTCTGGTCGGTGATTCCGTGGACAACATTCCCGGAATTTCCGGCATCGGGAAAGTTTACGCGGGGCGGATCCTTGAGGAGGCCGGCTCGCTGGATCGGTTGCTCGAAGACCCCGATCGAGCCCCGGAACGGTTTCGTGAGACGATCGAAGAACACCGTGAACAGCTCCGGCAGTCGCGGGAACTGGTCGAGCTTCGCAGGGATGCGCCGGTTCCGATCGATGTTGCGTCCACCCGCTACGAAGGACTGGATCCGGCCCGGGTCGTCCCGTTCTTCCAGGAACTGGAATTTCGATCCCTTCGGGAGGACCTCCAGGACCAGATGGAGACCCTGCCGGGGTGGGACGACGTGGAACCGGAGGTCCGCCGGATCAACCTGGCCGAGCGGGCACCGGAACTGGATCCGGAGGGGAACCCGGTTGGTTACCTGGAGACAGTCCCCCGGGACGTCCGCTGGTCCCGAGCGGCGGAGGTTGAGTTCGTCCTTGCGGAGTCCGCCGGTTCGGTGGTCCTGATCAGGATTCCCATCGATCCGGACGATAAAACCGTTCGGACCCGGTTCGAGGATCTGGAGGAACAGCTGGCCGATAGAGGAGTGGTGCTGTTCGTTCAGAAACACCTCCAGCGGACGGCCCTGTTGCTTGGTCTGGAACCGCGTCCGGAGGGATACGAGCTTGACCTGCACCTCGCTTCCTACCTGAGCGATGCCGACGCCTCCCACGAACTGGACGAAGTTCTGGCCGTTCAGACCGAGACGGTCGTTCCGGACTGCCCGGAGGAGGGTTCGCCACGGGACCGCTGGTACGCACGTCGGGCGGTGTTGTTGAGGGGAATCGTGGAGCGGCTCCGCCGACGGATGAATCAGCGGG
>CAYPTI010000061.1:4364-5990 GCA_964413525.1 uncultured bacterium
CGGATCCATACCGAATTCCACCAGGCCGTGGCCGGGACGGGTCGCCTCTCAAGCAGCCGGCCCAACCTTCAGAACATCCCGGTCCGGGACGAGTACGGACGCAGGGTCCGTGAGGCCTTCGTTCCGTCCCCGAATTTCCGGCTTCTGGCGGCCGATTACTCCCAGGTGGAACTTCGATTGCTGGCTCATATCAGTCAGGATGAAGCCCTGCTGGAGGCTTTTCAGCAGGGCAAGGACATCCACGACCAGACGGCCCGCCGGGTGGGGGAAGCCCTGGAAGAGACCCGTCTGGACCGCCGGATGGCCAAAGTGGTGAATTACGGGATTACGTACGGGTTAAGCGCCTACGGTCTGGCCAACGACCTGGACGGGACCGAGGAAGAAGCCCAGCGGATCATCGATCGGTATTTCGAACGGTACCCCGGGGTTCGTTCCTACATCGAACAGACCAAGCAACAGGCTCACGATCAGGGGTACGTCGAGACCCTCTGGGGACGCCGGAGGTACCTGGAGGAAATCAACAGCAACAATCCCTACCGCCGACGGTTCGCCGAACGGGCGGCCGTGAATGCTCCCCTTCAGGGGACCGCCGCCGACATGATGAAACGGGCCATGATCGACCTGATGCCCGAGATCGAGGACCGACCGTCCCGACTGCTGCTTCAGGTTCATGACGAGTTAATCTTGGAGGCCCCCGAGGGGGAGGTGGACGTCCTGACGGAGAGCGTTCGAACGGTTATGGAGAGCGTCCTGGAACTGGACGTTCCGATCCCGGTCACGATTCACGAGGGGACGAACTGGGCGGAGGCCGGCAAATAGAGTTTCGCATGTGGGCAAGAAACGCAGGTTCCGTTATGCTGTCATGAATCGTTCCATGCCCCAATTTGACGGATGTGTCTCCGGGATTCAACGGTTGAGGGGGAGTGGTCGCCGGGTCGGGGGAACGGGAGGGAGCGATCGCCATGGGAACGCCTGTTATCGGAGTCACCGGCTCGATGGGCTCCGGGAAGTCCACCTTCTCAAGGGAGGTGGCCAGCGCCGGGGACGGCGAACACCTGGATGCCGACCAAATTGCCAAGCAGTTGATGAATCCGGGCCATGCCGCGTACCAACCCGTGGTGGAGGAATTTGGCACCTACATCACCGACGAACAGGGATACGTCCAACCGGACCGGTTGGCCGAGGAAGTGTTCACGGATTCCGACAAACTCTCCCGGCTTGAATCAATCCTTCATCCCCTTGTAAAACAGGAGATCGACCGGACGATTCGCGAAGCCCGGCGGAGTTTTTACGTCGTTGACGCCCCGCTGCTGTTCGAAGCCGGGGTCGACAACCTCTGTGACTGGATCGTCGTTGTGGTGGCCGACGAGGATCGGGTGATCGAACGGTTGGGGGACCGGGGATTTACCCGGGAGGAGGTTGAACGACGTCGGTCCCGTCAGTTGTCGGAGGAGGAAAAAATTCGCCGGGCGGATGAAGTGATCGAGAACAACGGGTCGCTGGAGGAGTTAAAACGAAAGGCCCGGGAGGTGTTGAATCGGATTAAGCAGCGGAATTTTTCCGACGCCGGGGCCGGGGATAATTCGGGTTAGAAACCGAGTTGAATTTCCTCTGAAAACGGAGGCC
>CAYPTI010000061.1:6090-10580 GCA_964413525.1 uncultured bacterium
GAGGGATGAATCTTATTTTTCTGGAGGAATTTGAGATACTTATACATCGGAATCGGTGGAATCAACGGCCGGAACGTCGGGACATGCTTCGAACCTACCACGGTCTCGTCCGGCGGAGGATACGAAATCCATGAGTTCCTATCGAAAACGGGGGAATTCCGACTGGACCCTGAGTACGTCGACCCTTGGCTGGACCCTGGCCGGGCTGGCCCTGTTCATCGTGGTGGTTTTCGTGCTCGGGATTTACGTCGGATACGACCAGGGGATCGAGGCCGGAGCCGATCAGGCTCAGAACGAACAGTTCTCTCCGGACGAGGAGTCCCTGCTTGCGTACGTCCGTACTACGGACCTTTCCGCCGACCTGGAACAGGAACTGATCGATACGTTGCTTCGGCAGTCCGATGAGGTGTCCTCTTCGGACGGGGAGGATGCCCCGGAGGAGGATTTGGGATTCGACCGAGCGTTGACCGAGGATGATCTTCGGACGAGCAGGGAGGGAGAGACCACGGCGGAACCGGTCGAACCGGGGCGCCAAGATCAACAATCAGGTGCCGACGAACCGGGGGAGGATCCGGTTTCCGACCTGCTGGAGAACGGATCCCCGAATTCGACCGGAGGAACGGAACCGAGCGCGAGCCTGGCGGAGCAATTTGACCGCGAGGAGCCCTTTTACACCATTCAGGTGATGTCCGGTCCCCGGGAAGAACAGGTCTCCCGATTTGCCGAAGCCCTCCGAGATATCGGGCACCGGGTGGTTGTCACCGAGGTTCAGCAGGAGGATAATCGGTTCTTTCGGGTGCGCGTCGGGACGTTTGCTGAGCGGGAGGAAGCCGAGAATTACGCCGAGGAGATGGTGAACGCCGGGGAAATTGAGCGATACTGGATCCCCTCGCGGATCGTGCCCTGACCCGCCGCTTCCGCTCCCCAATCCAACAATCTGATGCCAGGAGGAAACAACGTGTCTTCCATAACTGTGGTTGGAACGCTGGGCATTGACACCATCGAGACTCCGTACGGAACGTCCGACGAACAGCCCGGAGGATCGGCTACGTATTTGTCCCTGTCCGCAGGGTTGTTCAGTCCGGTCCGGCTCGTGAGCATCGCCGGGGACGATTTCTTTGAAGATGTGCTGACGTTGTTCCGAAGCCGGGGGGTGGATCTCCGGGGACTCGAAATCCGCCCGGATCAACCGACGTTTCGCTGGGAGGGGCTGTACGAGGAGGACCTTGAAGCTCAGACTCGCGACACGGCCCTCAACGTTCTGGAAAATTTTGAGCCGGTGCTTCCCGAGGAGTATCGTGATAGCCGGTACCTGTTTCTTGCGAACACCTCACCGGAGGATCAGATGGACGTCCTGGATCAGGCGGACGCCGATGCGTTCGTGGCGGCGGATACGATGAATTTCTGGATTGACAGCGATCCCGAGGGCGTTCGGGATGTCCTTCGCCGGGTGGACGTGTTCTTTCTGAATGAATCGGAAGCCCGGATGCTTACCGGCGAGACGAACCTTCCTCTGGCGGCGCGCCAACTCGTTGAGGAAGGTCCCCGGAGCGTCGTGGTCAAGAAGGGCTCGCACGGTGCCCTGATGATGGAAGAAGATCGGGAACCGTTTATCCTCCCGGCGGTACCGGTCACCCAACCCCAGGATCCCACCGGAGCCGGGGACAGTTTCGGGGGAGGGTTCCTCGGCTTCATTGCTTCCCGGGGAGATCAGGAGTCCCGGACCTTGCGGGAAGCTCTGGTCGTGGGGACTGTCGCGGCTTCCTTCACGGTGGAAGAATTCGGCCTCAAGGGGCTAGAAAAACTGGATCCGGAGGTTTTCGAGACCCGACTCCGCCGGTTTTTACGACACACCCAGCTCGCCGATTCCCCGGCCCTGGATTTGCCCTTCTCGTCCGCGTTTGCTCAAGAGGTGGTCCAGAGTGAAGGATCATAAATTCTCCCTTCGGAAAGGAATTCGACCTCACCCGTGACTTCATCCAACGATGCGCTACGTGTGGCGGTGGCCGGACTCGGAACCGTCGGGACCAGCGTGGTTCGACGGCTGGTCGACAACGGGTCCCGGCTGGCCGCTCGTTGCGGCCGGAGCCTTAACCTCGTTGCCGTGGCCGAACTGGAAGACACCCCTGGGATCGACCGCGAATTGCCCTCCGGTTGTCGCCGTCTCAAGGATGCTTCCGAGATGATTGACCAGGTCGAAGCGGACGCGTTTGTGGAACTGATCGGGGGGGTCCAGCCGGCCGGAGAACTGACCAACCAGGCCCTGAACGCGGGGATGGACGTGGTGACCGCCAACAAGGAACTGCTGGCCAAGCAGGGACGGGACCTGTTTCGGGAAGCCGAACGGTCCGGCAGTCAGATCCGGTTTGAAGCCAGCGTGGGGGGAAGCATCCCGATCGTTCGGACCATGAGGGAGTCCTTCGTGGACGCCGACGTTGAGGCGGTCTACGGGATCATCAACGGCACGGCCAATTACGTCTTAACCCGAATGGAACAGGATGAATTGACCTTCGAGGAAGCACTGACCGAGGCCCGCGACCGGGGGTACGCCGAGGCGGATCCCTCCTACGACGTGGAAGGGGACGACACCGCCCACAAGCTCGCCATCCTGACCTCCCTTGCCTTCGGCTCCCGGGTGAACCTGGAGGACGTACCCTGCGGCGGGATCACCCGGATCACCCCGGAGATCCTGGCCGATGCCCGGCGGCTCGGGTACCGGATTAAGCTGCTGGGGGTGGCCAAACGGGTTGATTCCCAGATTGACGTCAGGGTCCATCCCACCATGATCCCTCAGGATTCCGCTCTTGCCGCGGTGCACGAGGAATACAACGCAATCTTCGTTCAGGCGGATCCCCTTGATTCCTCCATGCTGTACGGGAAGGGAGCCGGCGGCGATCCGACCGCCACGGCCATTATCGCGGACCTGGTGTCCTTGGCCGTACCGGAGAACGGACACTGGCCGGAATCCATTTACTACGCCGACCGGGACGCCGATCACATCCCCCCGAACGAAGTGATCTCCCGGTACTACCTGAGGTTGCTCGCCCGGGACGAACCCGGGGTGCTGGCCCAGGTGACCCGGATCCTCGGGGACAACGACATCAGCATCGATTCCGTCATCCAGCACGGGCGGTCCCGCTCCGACCGGGTACCGGTCATTCTGACCACTCACCGGGCCCGGGAGGCCTCGGTTCAGCAGGCGTTGTCCGAACTGAAGGACCTTCCGCCGCTGGGGGATCAGCCGGTTCTGCTTCGGATCGAGGAGGACCTCGACCAATGAGTGCCTCCTACCCGACGTTGCTGTTCGTGCCGGATGGGTGGGCCGATTGGCCTCAGCCGGAACTGGACGACCGGACCCCGCTCCAGGCGGCCCGGACTCCGAACTTGGACCGGCTGGCGGAGGCCGGACGGACCTACCGGGCCGCCAACATTCCGGAGGAGTCCCCCGCCGATTCGGGAATCGCCAACATGGGGTTGCTCGGTTACGACCCCCGGGTCCACTACCCGGGCCGTGGACCGATGGAAGCCCTGAACCTGGGCGTCGAGCTGAAGCCGGGTGAGTCGGCCTTCCGCTGCAACCTCGTGACGGTTGAGGAGGGCATTTTAACCGACTATTCGGCCGGCAACCTGGAGACGGAGGTCTCAACCGCGGTCTTCCAGCATTTGAATCGGGTCTTTCAGGACCAGCCGGTCCGGTTTGAACCCGGCATCCGATACCGGGGGGTGCTCGTGCTTGAGACCGGCGACACGCCCGATTGTTATCCACCGCACGACGAAATGGGACGAGCGGTCCCGGAACTCTGGCCGGAGGGGCCGGGGGGCGGGTTGCTGACCGATTTAATGAGGCGATCGCAGCTTGTCATCCGCGAATTTCTGGCTGATCGTTATCCGGAGTACGTGGACCGGGTGAGCATGATCTGGCCCTGGGGAGGCGGGGTCGTGAGGGATCTACCCTCCGTGGGGGAACGCTACAATCGGTCCGGCCACGTGGTCGCAGGGGTGGACCTGATCAACGGACTCGGGCTTGCCCTCGGGATGAAACGACACGACGTGCCCGGGGCCACCGGGGACTTTGATACCGACATGACCGGCAAGGTGGAAGAGGCCCTGATCCACCTTACCGGGACCGATCTGGTCTATCTTCACGTGGAGGCTCCCGACGAAGCCGGCCACGAGGGCGACGCCGACCATAAGGTTGAGGTAATCGAACAGCTCGATGAGGAGATGCTGGGCCCGATAGCCGGGAGCGTACTGGACGAAAACCTGGAGTTGCTGGTTTCACCGGATCACTACACGCCGATCCAGAAACGTACCCACGTTCCGGACCCGGTGCCGTTGCTTCACCTGGCCCCGGACGTGGAACCGGACGGGCTGGGGTACGACGAGGACGTGGCCGAGGAAGCT
Source organism: uncultured bacterium (assembly GCA_964413525.1). Lineage (GTDB taxonomy): Bacteria > T1Sed10-126 > T1Sed10-126 > T1Sed10-126 > CAYPTI01 > CAYPTI01. The sequence goes on from CAYPTI010000061.1 coordinate 10,495, forward strand.
CCACTGGTCGAGGAAGCCTGGGATGTGCTGGCGGACCTCTACGCCGGGAACCGCCGCCAGCTGGCTACCCCGGTCCCGTCGGAAAC
>CAYPTI010000062.1:0-10495 GCA_964413525.1 uncultured bacterium
TTCGGTATCCATTTCTTCCCCGGGACCGCACCCGGCCACGAGGAGGGCTACCGTCAGAAGAAATACCCCGGCCAGTACCAAAATTTGATCATAACGAAATCGGTTCATTGTCCAGCATCCCTTCGAAAGGAAGTTTCAGGATCTTCATCTTCCGCATCCATTCAATCAGAAAGGATGTTTGGGTACGACCCAATTATCCATTTTCACTATAACGATCGGATTTCGGGCCGAAAAGCTTAACGTGAGCCAAGCCAACGACGGACCGTCAAACGCACCTACTCGGGTCGATACAGGATGTCCTCCGGCGGCAGGCTCTCGGCAAATCCGTGGGTATTCGCCAGCCGGAACATTACCCACAGAGCATCGTGTATTTCCTGATTTGAGACCGGACGGATGTCGTAGGGAAGGCGCCCCTCCTCAAAGCCCGTGAGAAAGACGTCCGAGGGTAGGTCAAGCCGTTCCTCGACGATGGACGCCGCTTCCTCAGGATTGTTCTCAATAAATTCCTGAGTGTCCTGAAGCGTCTCAATCCACTGCATGACGGCGTCCGGGTTCTCTTCGATGAAGTCGCGGCGCATGAACTGAATGACGTCCCAGCCCGGTTCGCCGGTCAGATCTTCCCAGGCTTCGTCGCCGTGAAAGACGATCGAGAAGTCAGGGTTCTCAAGCAGGGTCATGGTCTCGATGGGAGGAAACATCAGGGCGGCGTCCACCCGCCCGGCTTCGAGCTGTCCGCGGGCCTCCGGCGGGGAGGCTTCGACGATCTCTACATCCTCGAACAGGTCCATTCCGATGCTGTTGGCGTAGATCGACAGAAGCTGGAACGGAGCCGACCCGGTGCTGGCCGCCAGGGAGTGTCCCTCGAGATCCTCGATGGACCGGACCTCGTCCGTTCGCGAGATAACCACAACGTGGCCGAGGCCGGCGAAGGTCGAAATTCCCTGAATCGGGACGCCTTCGTTCGCCATCTGCTGTAAGACCGGAGGACCGCCCAGCAGCGTGTCTACTTCGCCGGTCGCGATCGAGGCGTAATAGGACGAAATTTCGGAATAGTTGTTGACCTGAACGTCCAGTCCGTGGTCGAGCCCGAACTGTTTTTCCTGTAGAACCGAATGAAAAGTCGAGGCCAGGGCGGGGAAGGGAAAACTGGCCACCGTAATTTCGGTCAATTCCTCTTCCGAAGCAGGCTCGGAGGCGGGTTCTTCCCCGGGACCGCAGCCCAGAACCGCCACGGCCATCAGCAGCACCAGAACCCCGCTCAGGATCCTCGGGTTGTTTAATCGTATTTTTTGCACCGAAATCATCCCTTTCACGACGTGATCAATGTCCCGTTTAGTGGTATCGGACTTTCGAACCGGCAATCGGGTCCTTCCCCGGATTGACGTCCGGCTACGAAATCCAACCTACCACAGCAAACCCTAAAGTAAAGCTACTTTATTAATGCCGAATCTGGGACAGGTTGTACTGAGGAAATTTACTGTGTTGAGTTCGATTCCAGGAGACGGAGGACCGTCGTTTGGATTTTGCTCCAGGCCGGGGAGTCGAGGTCCAGGTGAACGAAGTGGTCGGCTTCGGGAATCAGATCAAGGTGCACCCGATCCCCCTCCCGGGTTGCTCGGCGAGCGTAGGAAACGCTGATCTCGTGAGGGACCCGAACGTCGTGAGTCCCGTGGAACAGCCATTGAGGGGTGCCCAGGGGAAGCATTTCGGCCGGGGACGCCGCTTCGTAGCGCTCCGGGAACTCTCCCGGAGGTCCCCCGATCAGTTCCCGGACGGGGGTTGAGGTGGATGCCTTTTTGGGTTTTCGTTTCCACATCATCCGGAGGTCGCATACCCCCGCCAGGCTGACCACGCCGACCGGGCTTACGGTCAACCGGCGGTTTCGGCCCAGAGTTCGATCCCCCGCTCGATCTTGTCCCGCGGCCCAGAGGGCCAGGTGCCCGCCCGCCGAGTGACCCAGAAAGACCGTCGACTCAATGGGAAGCGATCCCAACCGTTTGTTCAACGTGGTGAGGTGTTCGATGGCCTCCCGGGTATCCGTCAGGGTTCCCGGCCACCCTCCGCCCCGTTCACCGACCCGCCTGTACTCGATGTTCCAGACGACGCAACCCAGCTCACACAGCCGTTCGGCCAACGCGGCCAGTTCCTCAAGTGAGAACGAGGCCTGCCAGAATCCCCCGTGAATCAACACGACGCAGCCGGCGGGGTCAGGGCGGTCCGGCCGGTACAGGTCGCCGAACTGGGAGGAATGGGGACCGTAGCGAAACCGTTCACGGAGCACGATTCATTCCGTCCTTTCCGATTGTTCCGGTGGCGATCGGCCGAGGAACCGATCGCGCGATCCGATCTGTAAACGCTCGTTTGCTACCGGGACCACGCCCCTGGACCTTCCACGGCTCCTCCGCTGAATGGGGCCGTGCTCGGACCTCCTGATCGGAGGCTGGACAGGGTGGTTGAGCTTATAGTAAAGTGAGTTTACTAAATGGTTGATGAATCGAGAACCTAAGTCCCTGGATGGGAGCGATACTCGTGGGAGAAATTTACGGAGACGGACAGGTCAACTCAACCGGGAAGGCCGTGGCCGACCTGGAGACCGGCGATGTCAATGTCGATCATGAATACGACGTGGCGATTATCGGAGGAGGACATAACGGACTTACGTGTGGCGCCTATCTGGCCAAGCGCGGAATGGACGTTATTTTGATCGAACGGCGACCGTTCGTGGGGGGTGCTACGCAGACGGAAGAGTTTTTTCCGGGGCATATGAGCGATCCGTACAGCACGGTCCACATCTACACCCAGGCGTCCCCGGCGCTGGACGATCTGGAGCTTGAACGGTTTGGACTTGAATACATCGAAGTGGACCCGTTCATGTTTTGTCCCTTCCCCGACGGGGAGTACCTCACGTTCTACAAGGACGTCGACCGGACGGCGGAGGAGATCGCCCGGATCTCCGAGCACGATGCGGAGGCCTATCCGGAGTTCATCGAACGGGAGGGTGAGAAGAAGAAACTCTACTCCATGCTGAGTTTCATGGAGCCGCCGAACATTCGCGACGCCGCCTCGATGCTTGATTTCCTCGATCCGGAGTCCGAAGAGCACCTGGAAGAGATGGTCCGTAGCACGCTCGCGAGCGCGAGTCAGGTCTACGATGAGTGGTTTGAATCGGACCATGTTAAGGGAGCGCTTTCCTACTGGACGATTCAGCTCGGACTCGGCCCCGACGACAAGGGATCCGGGATGAACGCCGGGTCCATCGCTCGGTTTCATGAAACGGGTCTGAAGTTCCCGAAGGGGGGCTCCGGGATGCTGGCGCGGTCGCTGGGCAAAGCACTGCAACACTTTGGCGGTTCAATCCTGACGGACTGCGGCGCCGAGGAAATACTGCTGGACAACGGATCAGTAGACGGGGTGAAGCTGGAGGACGGTGAGGTCATTCGGGCGAGTACGGTAATTTCCAGCCTGGCACCGGGGGCTACCTTCGGAGGTTTGATTAACGATTCCCACCTGGATGATGAACTCAAGAACAAAGTTGAACGGACCCGGTCGACGGCCATCCTGTCGACCATGCATGTACCGTTGAGCGGCTTGCCCGAGTACACTGCCTATCCCCACACCGGGGAGCAACCCGAGGCATGTCACCAGGGTTGCGCGGTTATCTCACCGTCCGACCGCTACGTGAGCGACGCCTACCGGGACGCGGCTCAGGGGATTCCGGCCAACAATCCCACGGTGATGATGTTGATTCATTCGGTCAACGACCCGTCCCGGGTTCCCGATGGTGATCACATCATGCACCTCGCCATCCAGAATACCCCGTATGATCTCAAGAACGGATTGGACTGGGACGATTACAAGGAAGACTACGCCGACCGAATTTTCGACGTGGTGTCCGAATACGTCCCCAATTTCCGTGATATAGCGGAGGACCGACACCTGATCACTCCGCTCGATCTGGAACGGGAACTGGGCCTGCCCAGGGGATGTGACTTTTACATCGATATGCACCTTGACCAGATGTTCGGGCTCCGGCCCATACCGGGAATGGCCCGGTATCGGACCCCGTTTGACAACCTGTACCTCACCGGAGCTTCCACGCATCCGGGCGGTGGAGTGACCACGGCTCCCGGCATCAACACGGCGAATGCGATTCTGTCGGATCGGGATCAGGATCCAATTGACGTTTCATCGACAATTCCGGAGTAGGAACCCGACGTAATGGGAACGTGAGATGATCCGATGTCGTACGTAATGGGCGTTGATACGGGGGGGACGTTTACCGACTGTGTGGTGGTGGGCAATTCGGGGGAGCTGGAAATGGTGAAGGTCCCCTCTTCGGAGGAAGGAACCTCCGCCGGGGTGCACCAGGCGGTTCGTCAAATGGCTGAGCGGCTCGATCAGGACCCGGAGGAGCTCCTGAACGAGGTGTCCGTTTTCGCCCACGGCCAGACCGCCGCCCTGAACACGCTTCTCACCCGCACCGGTGCCCGAACGGGTCTGATTACAACGAAAGGTCACGAGGACGCAATTCTGATCGGACGGGCCCATCAAAAGACGGCCGGATTGAGCCAGGACGAGATCAAGGATCCGGCCGGGTTCTCCAAGCCGGAACCCCTGGTCCCCCGGAACCGGATTGAATCCGTCCATGAACGGATCGATTACAAAGGAGAAGTCCTGGTGTCGCTGGAGGAGTCGGACGCCCGGCGGACGGTTGAGTCCCTGCTTGATAAGGACGTGGAAGCCATTGCGGTCTCGCTCCTCTGGGCCTTCAAAAATCCAACCCACGAACGCCGGTTGAAGAACATCATTCAGGAGATGTCTCCCCGGATTTTCGTAACGCTGTCAAGTGATCTCGTTCCCGTCATTGGTGAATATGAGCGGACGGCAACCACCGTCGTTAACAGTTACGTGGGCCCCAAGATGAATTCATACTTTACCGAACTGGAAGATTCCCTTTCCGACCTCGGATTGTCCACGGAACCGTTAATCATGCAGGGAGGCGGAGGAGTAATCGGATCCCGACAGGCCGCCGAGCAGAGTGTCAAAACCCTCAATTCGGGTCCGATTGGAGGAGTTATCGCTTCTCGCCATATCGGGAAAGAACTGGATTACTCCAACATTATCACCACCGATATGGGGGGGACGAGTTTCGACGTAGGGGTCCTCGCTCGAGGAGAAGCGACGTATAACAAGGAACCGGTTGTTAATCAGCTTGATCTGGCGATCCCGAGCGTTGATATTCATTCGGTTGGAGCCGGTGGTGGAAGCATCGCCTGGGTGGAAGAAGATACCGGGTTGCTTCGCGTGGGTCCTCAAGGCGCCGGGGCGAACCCCGGGCCGGCCTGCTACGGGAGGGGAGGGGAGCGTCCTACAGTAACCGACGCGGATTTGGTGCTCGGTTACATCAATGAGGACTATTTCCTGGGCGGGGAGATGGACCTTTCACACGAACGGGCCCGGGAAGCGATCGATCGGTATGTCTGTCGAGAAACCGGGGATTCCGTGGTCGAAGCCGCGGCGGGGATCAACCGGATCGTCAACGCCCAAATGGCCGACCTGGTTCGGAAAGTAACGATTGAAAAAGGATACGATCCGGAAAATTTCTCCCTCTTCATGTTCGGCGGAGCCGGCCCGGTCCACGGCGTTCAGTACGGCAAGGAATTGGGGGTGGAGTCCATGGTGGTACCCGCGATGTCTCCCGCCTTTTCCGCCCTGGGGATCGCCCTGTCCGATGTGCTACAGACCCGGGAACGGTCCGAACCCATGCCCCTACTGACCGACCCTGACCGGGTGAACGAGTTGTTTCGAACGCTGGAGGACGAAGTAATCGAGGAACTTCGTTCGGAGGGCTTCAGCCGGTCTGACATACACGTCTCCCGGCGAGTCACCGTCCGGTACCGACGCCAGATTCACAATCAGGTGACCGTAACCGTGCCGTCGGCCCGATCGCTGTCCAACGAGGACCTGGAGGACATAGGCGATCGGTTTGAGGGGCGTTACACGGAACTGTACGGTCGGGGTTCCGCCTACCGTGAGGCGGGCAAGGAAATGGTGACTTTTCGGGTGGACGGTCGAGTCGAGACCCGCAAACCAGAACTTCATGCAAAGACCGACCGGGACCGTTCGGCCGGGTCGGTCGCCCCGCACGGAACCCGGGAGGCCTATTTTAAGGGGGGCGGATTCATTTCCACCGAGATCTATCGGTTCGAGGGACTTCGGTCGGGAGACAGCCTCTCCGGACCTGCGATCATTGAGGCCCCTTCAACCAACGTGGTTATCCCCCCGGACGTGGAAGCCTCGATTGATGACTATCGAAACGTTCGGCTCCGGGAGGAATCCAAATGAGTTCCGATCCGTCCGTGGATGACGTGACGTTCGAGGTCCTCCGCCACCGGTTGTGGCAGATCAACGACGAAGCGGGGGAAACCATCAAGCAGGTCTCCGGCTCACCGATCGCGACTGAGGCCTACGATTTTAATACCACGCTCCTGGACAAGCACGGCGAAGTGATTTCGATCGGTCCCTACGTCATTCTTCAGGCGGCCGTCACGGAACCCATCGTGAAGCACATCCTTGAGGAATTCGAGGAGAACCCGGGAATCCAGCCGGGTGATATGTTCATCTGTTCCGATCCCTACTACGGGGCGCTTCACCAGAACGACGTGACCTGCGTGGCTCCGGTTCATCACGAGGGGAAGCTTATCGGCTGGTCGGGCTGCACGATTCACCAGGTCGACGTGGGCGGACCGGTGGCGGGAGGGTATGCGGTTGGAGCCGAGAACATCCACGAGGAACCCCCCGTCATCCCCCCGCTGAAGATCGTTGAGCGGGGGGAGATCAGGAACGACATCGAGACCGATTTTCTCCGCCGGTCGCGCCATCCCCATCTGCTCGGGCTGGACTTTCGGGCCATGGTTGCCGCAAACAACGTGTCCAAATCCCGGATGCTGGACCTGGTGGAGGAATACGGTCCGACGGTCGTGGAAGGGACCCTGGATCGGATTCAACAGCATGCCGAAACGCGATTTCGATCGCGACTTCGCTCCCTCCCGAACGGGACCTGGCGACACGTGAACTTTCTCGATCACGATGGGCTTGAGAACAAGATTTATACGGGGGTTCTGGAGATGGCTAAGGAAGGGGAGACACTCCGATTTGATTTTAACCGGTCATCCGAGCAGGCGCCGGCCTTGATTAATTGCACGAAGTCCGGCCTCCGGGGAGGGGTGATCAACGCGGTTTTGCCGTTGCTTTGTTTCGACATGCCGTGGGCACCGGGCGGGATCTGGAATGCGATCCGCGTCGAGTGTGAGGAAGGAACGATCTACAACGCCGAATGGCCCGCCGGGGTGTGCATGGGATCCATCGAGGGGGCCCGGAGCGTCTTCAATCTGGCAAGCGTCACCATCGGAAAAATGATGGCCGCCAGCGAAGAACACCGGGAAAAAGTAATGGCTTCCTGGTGTGTGCCCGGAGCCCAAATTATTTCCGGAACCGATCAGGAGGGGAAACCGTTCGGGACCATGTTGCTTGATTCCATGGCGGGGGGAGGGGCTGCCTCCGCTGTCTCCGACGGCCTCAACACAGCCAGTTACCTTTCCTCCATGGACAAGATTATTCCGAACGTGGAGGTCAACGAATACCTTTTTCCGATCCTCTATATGTACCGGAAGATTTCCCGCGATTCGGGCGGTCCGGGCAAGTACAAGGGTGGCGAGGGCGGGGAACATGCCTTCATTCCTCACGACACCGAAGATCGGATCGATACCGTCTTCTTCTCCCACGGAGTTGAGCAGCCCGAAACGGTGGGCCTGTTCGGGGGGTACCCGGCCAACCAGAACCTCTGGGTTGTGGTTCGGGAATCCGACGTCCGGGGTTTGTTGGCTGACGGGACCGTGCCGACCGGCTGGGAGCAGCTCGAGGGAGAAGTCCAGCATCCCGAAGCCAAGAGCAAGTCCTCCCTCGGAGCCGATGATCTCTCCGTGGCCATTTACTCCGGAGGAGGCGGCTACGGCGATCCCCTGCAGCGCAACCCCGAGGATGTCCTCGACGATGTGGAGAAAGGATATGTCTCCCGGTCGGTGGCCGAACAAATTTACGGGGTCGTTATCAACGAGAACGGTTCTTTGGACTCCCGGGGGACCGAGGCCCGTCGTGAAACTCTTCGCTCCCGGCGCACCGAAACGAGCGCGGAGTCCGATTCAACGGACTCCTTACCTCAGGACCGGGAGGGCGCCCGGATTGCTGAATATCTCGAGCTTCGTTCCGACGACGGGGAACAGACGGTCCACTGCACGGAATGCGGACATCGATATGGTTCGGTTGAGATTAACCACAAGACCCGGGCGTCCCAGCGGACGCAGTCCCTTCAGGAATTTGACTACCTGGCGAACCCGCATAACGAACAAGGACGATTCGTGTTGAGGAAGTACGCCTGTCCGGAGTGCGGCGTGCTGTTTTCCCTCGACGTGTTGCTGGAGTCCATGGAGCCGGTTCACGACATCGATCTGACTGATTGACTGAGGGGTCAGGAAGACTCCCCGGTCGCGGACGTTACGGTGGCGTTTTCGTTCTGATGATCGAGGAACGAGTTGAATTCGTACAGGTCGGTCTCGTCCAGCGTCACCAGGATCGTTCGCAGGGTGTCCTTGAGCTGCTGCATCCGCCGAGCTCCGATCGTGTCCACGTAGGTTGCTTCGATCTCCTGAAAGATCTCCACAACGTCCTCGAACAGGTCAAACCCTTCCTCGGTAAATTTTATTAGCTTGGCCCTCCGGTCGTCCGGGTCGACCTCTTCCGTCAGGTAACCACCGTCGACGAGGTCCTTCACCAGTTGCCCCATCCCCTGCTTGGTGATCCCGGCTCGTTCGGCCATCTTGGAGATCCGGGTTCCGTCGAAGTCAAGGTGACGGAGGGCGGCGGAGTGAGCCCGGCCGACGTCCGAGTACCCGCGGTCTCGCAGTTTTGAAATCACCTGTTTGTCGTAAGCCTGGAAAGCGTGGAGAAACAAATGGCCGATATGGGACTGTCGGATTTGCTTCAATTTTTCCATTCGTTGCGATTCATTCATCGGGGACACGGGAGCCACTCCTTGTTTCGGAATCCGGGGTTCAGTCTTCCTTAGTTTATAACGTCTGACGGGTTCACCACATAGGTAGGATGCCGAGGTTGAAGAGGATTTCGGATGGGGTGGTGGAGGACGATCGATCCGACTTTCGATCATCGTCGAATCGTAAGGGGAACTTAGTTCATCGCCGAACCGCCGTCCACGACGAGTGTCTGACCGGTGATGAAATCACTCTCCTCGGAGGCAAGAAAGACCAGGGCACCGGTTAAATCCGCCGGTGTTTCCGGCTGCTGAAGAGCCCGTTGTTTGGGAATTTCGTCGAACAAATGCTCGGGGGTCGTGCCCGCCTGGAGGGTCGTGTCGCTTTCGGTTAATCCCGGGGCGATGGCGTTCACCCGGATCCCGAACTCACCCAGCTCCTGACTGAGGCACCGGGTCAGAGCCCTGACGGCCGCCTTGGAACAGACGTAATGCATCAGGTTCGGGGTCCCTTTGAAGATCGTGGCTGAAGTGATGTTAATGATTTTTCCGTAGGACTGTTTCTTCATGTGGGGAACCACGGAACGGGCACAGAGAAACATTCCCTTCGCGTTCACCTCCATCACCCGGTCCCAGTCGGCTTCGTCGATCTCCCAGAACGGTCGATGGGCGATCGACGAAAAGACCGCCGCGTTGTTGACCAGAACATCAACCGTGCCAAATGCGTCGACGGCCTGCTCGGTCAGGGTTTCGACCTCCGCCGGCTTGCTTACGTCGACGTAGACCGCCTTGGCCTGATGACCGGAATCCCGAAGGGACTGCGCGGTGGATTCAGCTGCGGCTTCGTCAATATCAGCCACAGTCACGGAGGCCCCCTCCTGAGCCAACCGGCGAGCGAAAACCTTCCCGATCCCTTTTCCTCCCCCGGTAACGATGGCTGACTTGTCGTCCAGTCGCATTCGTTTTCCCTCACTCGTGTGGGAATCACGTCCAAATACACTCCAGAACGGGTACCTCGGACACCGGAAGCCTGTTCGTCCGTTCCGACGGTAAACGTACCATCGTTCATCAAAAAGGCAAGCAGCTTTACTAAAACTACTCTCGATTGGAGGTTTTCACTCCTCGAATCTAGCAGTGCTCCGGCGCTACGAAGTGGATTTCTTGGTTCGGATCCACGACTTCTATTCAAACCATAGCCAGACGGATTTGAGTTCACCAGTCAAGGAATGAGCATTATTGAGTCGTGATTCGTCCGGGCGTCTAAACCGGGCTCCGTGCCGTTGTGAAGGAACGGAACGCTCCCGGTGGAGACGAGTTGTACTTGAGCCTCGGGAACCGTCGACGTCTCGTTCCGATGGGGATTCGGTTCGGTTATCGGAGACCCGGCCAGGATCGTTGAGCTTGTCGGGGCGGACGGGCGTAAATAAACTCCATCCGTGTCTGAACCCA
>CAYPTI010000063.1:0-10459 GCA_964413525.1 uncultured bacterium
AGCATGTCGGATCTGACCGACTTTCAGCAACAATTGTTTCAAACCCTTGAGGAGGTACCGGAGGGAAAGGTGGTCTCCTACGGTCAGCTTGCGGATCTGGTAGGAAGCCCGGGGGCTTCGAGAGCCGTGGGAAGCGCCATGAAGAAGGACGTCGCGGCCGATTATCCCTGCTGGAGGGTGGTCGGTGCCGACGGCAGCCTGCACCCGTCCGCCGTGGGGGACGAGGACGAACAGCGCCGCCGGCTGGAGGAAGAAGGGGTCCCCTTTGTCGACGAGAACACTGTCGACCTGGACCGGGCCGCCTACGAGAACTAACCGCCGGGAGGGTTGATGATTTCTCCTGAATCAAGGGAGGCCGTTCGCAGCCGGATTTGGACGGAACTGGAGGAGTCCGGGGAGGCCCGGTTTCCCTTCCCGGTCGAGGGGCGAATTCCGAATTTTCGGGGAGCTGACCGGGCCGCGAAGCGCCTGCTTCGGGAGGACGAATTCCGGGAGGCGTCGGCGGTGAAGATCAACCCGGACTCCCCCCAGCGACCGGTTCGGGAAGGCTTGCTGGAGCGGGGCACCATCCTGTTCATGGCGGTTCCCCGCCTGGCTGAGGAAGCATGTTTTCTCCGCCTGGATCCGTCCTCCATCGAGGATCCCTCCGAGGCCGCGACCCTGAAGGGAAGTCGCCGGTACGGGGAGCCCGTTCATCCGAACGACCTGCCCCGAATTGACGCCATCGTGACCGGATCGGTCGCGGTGGATGCGGAGGGTCGTCGGCTGGGTAAAGGAGAGGGATACAGCGACCTTGAATTCGGTCTGCTTCGGGAGTGGGACCGGATCGATCCGGAGGTTCCGATCTGGACGACCGTGCACGAGATCCAGGTATGCGACCCCGGAACGTTCTCCGTGGACCCTCACGACCTGACCCTCTCCGGGTTCACCACCCCCACGAAAACGGTCCGGATCGAGTCCCTGCTTCCCCGCCCCGATGGGATTGATCCGGAGCGGCTCACCCCCGATCAGCGGGAATCAATCCCGATCCTGAACCAAATTCCGGACGACAGCCCGGGCCCACGGTCATGACGGCCGGACGGCGAACTCACTACCAGGTGCTCGGGGTTGAATTCGACGCCGATTCGACGGTCATCCGGCGAGCCTACCGGCGACGGGCCCGGGAGGTCCATCCCGATCACCATCCGCCCGAGAACAAGGACCGGGCCCGACGGCAGTTCGAACGGCTTCAGAAAGCCTACCGGATCCTCTCCGATTCCCGTCGAAGAGCCCTCTACGATCGAGACCTGTTGAGGCGAGGACGAACCGGCTACGGGGTGGGGAAGTTCTGGGCCCACTGGCGGGGGGAACTGAACGATTCCTCCGATCGGCCCGTCCGGAGAACCCGGGCGGAAGAACAGGTGATGGATTCCTTCGAAGCCGACTGGCTGGAGGAACGGTACGGGGGCACCTCCAACCACCGGGAACGGTTCCGCCGGCACCTCAACTACGGCAAACTCCACCTGTCCCAGGGCAACCTGGATCAGGCCGAGGGGGAGTTTCTGACCGCTCACCAGTTCTGTCACAACAACATCCTCTGCACTTATTACATCGGGATGTGCTACGAACGACGCGGGAACTTTGAGGAGGCCGTCAACCGGTACGAACGGGCGGTTCAGATCGGTGCCTCCCGTTCCCAGCCCTACCTCAACAAATGTCTGGAGCTACGGTCCCACCTGATCCGGTTGCTCGAGGATCTCGGGGAGTCCGACCGGGCCCGGGAGCACCGGTTGCTGCGCAGGGAGATCAGGCAGCGCACGGGTCTTTCGGACTGGATGGGGGAGGAGCCCCGCCCGGTTGAATCCGACTCTGGATCCGCGTGGGTCTGGTTGCGGGAACGGGTTTTCGGAAGTCGCTAGCCCGGAATCCGTTCCCGGCGGTGAGTTGTCCTCCGGGCAGTCCGTACCATCGTGGTCGGAACGCCGGAACCGGTCGGGGAGGGAAGCTACTGGGAGTCCAGGTTGAGGCGGATCTGGCAGGCGTCGTCCCCACGGGTCACGCACCGGGGCTGGTTGAGCGTGACGGGGGTTGAATAGAGGCTGGCCGTCCCCTCCAGCAGTCCCTCCACCAGCGCGCAGAGGTCGTCCCGGGAGGGAAATCGAACCGACAGCTGTCCCTCGTCGTCCGTGAGGACCTGTAAGTCCGGGAACTGAATTCCGGGATATTGCTTCTTCAGCCGGGGCAAGATTCGCAGGGGAATGTCTTCCAGAAGTTCCTGGAAGGATTCGTAATCGTGGTACAGCCAGGGATGACGCCGTTTGAGTTCGGGGATCCATTTTTTTCCGAGCCACCGGAAGGTTTTGCGCCGCGACCGGTTCAGGACCTCGCCGGTCCCTTCGACCAGGGCGCTCCATTCGTCCCAGGTGTAGTTGGCGAGGTCTTCGTACTGGGCTCGAAGCCCCCTGAAGTTTCGGATCTGATTCCACACGGAGGCGCTTATTTCTTCCTCAAGGACGGTCCGCGTGAGGTTGAAGAACACTCCTTTGAACAATCGGACGACACCTCCGAATCATACCGGGAATCGGGGGTTGAGTCGGATTCAGACTCAGAATGTTCCCCCGCCAATCCCATTCTACCGCCCCAGAGTCCGACTGCAAAACCGCCCTTTGCTCGTTCGTCCCTGCCTGCTAACCGGGTGATTGGTCCGGCACCCCACAACGGATAGGATAATAATCCGTATGCAGGATCGGTACACTTTTGCGGGAACGATTGGATCCCCGCCGGGGAGCGATTCGCATGGGACCACCCCTGGTCGCTGGTTGGTTGTTGACCGCTGTTATAGCCCTGTCGGTCGTCCTGTACTGGTGGAGCTGGAGGCGACCTCAGCAGCTCACCACGGGGCCCGGGATCGCGGTGCTCACGGGTGGATTGGGAGCGTGGGTTGTCTACCTCGGGTGGTTCGTAACCCGGATGACCGACGTTCCCCTCCGCAGCCTGCACGAAGTGTTCGTGGCCTACGGGATCAGCGTGCTCGTGATGTATCTGATCGTGGCTCGGCTGCACGACCTTCGGCGGCTGGGAACCCTCGTTTCACCCCTGGTCCTGGTGATTCTTGTGCTGGCCATGGTGGCGTACCCGGATTCCGCTCCCGGGTCGGCCGCCGATCCGCTCGCGTACTGGGCCGGAGGCCATGTGCTGGCCCTGACCCTGGGATACGGGGGATTAACCGTTTGCTTTCTCTGTGCGGTCCGGTACCTGTGGGCGGATCGTCAGCTCCAGGCGTCCCGGGTCGACGAACACCTGGTCCGGGCCCCGTCGCTCGAGGATCTGGATCGGGGTCTTTACCGGAGCCTCACCCTCGGGCTGGGATTTCTTCTTGTGGGGTTGGCGGTGGGGGGGCTTCAGGCCTACGGATCGGGCAACTGGGGCTGGAGGCTGGTTCTTGATCCGAACGTTCTGGGAACCGTGGTGACCGGGCTCGTGTTTGGTATCATATACGTTCTGCGCCGACAGTCCCTGTTTACCAACCGTCGCATCGTTCATCTGTCCATCGCCGGATTTTTGTTGATCGCATGCATGTTTTTGCTGATGAACGTGTATCGACAGGCGCATCTTTTTTCATGAATGACGATTTCCTGTCGGTCTTTCCGGGTTGACCGGGTTGCGGCCGGTCGGGAGGTGGGAATAGGTGGAACTCTGGACCGTGGGACTGAATCACCGCACCGCCCCGGTTGAAGTCCGGGAGCGGCTGGCTCCCGACTCGGTACATGTTCACTCGGTGCTGCGCCGTCTGTACAAGGAGGACCTGATCAAGGAAGGGGTCCTGCTGAGCACCTGCAACCGGGTCGAACTCTACAGTCACGGCGGACCCTCCGCCACCGACCCCACCGATCCGTTCCGACGGTACTGTGAGATGATCGACGTTCCCTTCGACGAGGTGGATCCTCACCTGTACGAGCACAATCACCTGCGGGCCGTCCAGCACTGCTTCGAAGTCGCCGGAAGCTTGAATTCCATGGTCGTCGGGGAACCCCAGATCCTGGGTCAGGTCAAGGAAGCCTATGACATCGCCCGGGAGGGCGGGTACTGCGGCAAGTACCTCCACCAGATGTTTCAGGAGTCCTTCCGGGTGGCCAAACAGATCCGGTCCCGAACCCGGATCAACGAATTCCCCGCCTCGGTGGGTTCGGCCGCCGTCACCCTGGCCGATCAGATTTACGGCGATCTGGCCTCCAAGTCGGTCCTCCTGGTCGGCGGCGGGGAGATGAGTGAGCTGTGTCTCCGACACCTCCGCTCGGAGGGTGTCACCTCCACCGCGGTGGTTAACCGGACCGAACAACGGGCCCGGGAACTGGCGGACGAGTTCGGCGGTCGGGCCGGTTCCCTGAGCCGGCTGGACGAGTTCCTCGTCGACGCCGACATCGTGATCACCTCAACCGGTTCCTCGGACCCCGTCGTTCAGCGGGACGAACTCACCGACACGCTCCGCAGCCGGGGCTCCAGCCCGTTATTCATTATCGACATCGCCGTCCCCCGGGACGTCGATCCCGCGGTCGCCTCGATGGAAAACGTCTACCTGTACGACATCGACAACCTCGAATCGGTGGTTCGTCAGAACATGTCCCGCCGTCAGGAAGAGTCCGATCGGGCCCACGAGATCGTCCTGGACGCCGTGGATCAGTTCGAGGAATGGCTCAAGACCCAGGACGTCAGCCCCCTGATCCGGGAATTAAAGCAGGAGGTTTACCAGCTGGTGGAGTCGGAATTGCGCGAACAGATCAACGAGGACGGCCGGTCGGTGAACCGGGCCGACCTCCAGCTGGCCGCCCACCGGATTACCAACAAGTTGCTGGACGAACCCCTCAACGTGCTGAAGGAAAAGGCGATCGAGGGAAAGACCGAGTCGATCTCCATGGTCAGCGAAATGTTTGATCTGGAGCAGACCCTGGACCGCGGTGCCTGAGGGGATCGGGGCGGGCTCATGATTCTTCGTGTAGGCAGCCGGGACAGCCTGCTGGCCCGGAGACAGGCCGAACCCATCGTGGAGGATCTGGATGACGTGGAGGGAGTTCGGGCCGACCTGGTCACCCGGTCCTCGGAAGGGGATTTGAAACGGGATCTCCGGCTCGACGAGTTCGATCAGACCGGCGTGTTTACCAGGGACCTGGATCAGGCGATCCGGTCTGGGGACCTTGATGCCGCCGTCCACAGCCTGAAGGATTGTCCCACCGACTGGCCCGAGGACCTTGTGCTCGCCGCGGTCCCTCCGCGGGCCACTCCCTTCGACATGCTGGTGGGCCTGGATACCCCCGATCTGTCGGAACTGGAGCGGGGAACCGTAATCGGTACCAGCAGCAACCGCCGGCGGGCCAATCTGCTCCACCTGAACGAGGATGTTGTGGTTGAGGAATGTCGCGGGAACGTGCCCACCCGGATGGAAAAGTTGTTCGACGAGGATTCCTCCTACGACGCCCTGGTGCTGGCCGCGGCCGGTCTGGAACGGATCGGAATGGAGGAAATCACCGCCCGGATCTTTCGGCTGGAGGAGATGCTTCCGGCGGCCGGCCAGGGTGCCCTGGCGGTGGTTGCTCATCGGGACAACGAAGAAGTGCGGTCGGTTCTGGAGGAACTCGATCACCCGCCTTCCCGGATGACGATTACGGCGGAACGAACCCTGCTCAACCGGCTGGAAGCCGGCTGTCAGGCCCCCCTCGGGACGCTCGCCCGGATTCAGAACGGAGATCTGCTGCTGAAGGCCCAGGTGACCCATCCGGACGGCGACCGTCGCATCGAGGACGAAATCGAGGGACCGACCCGTGAGGCGGAGTCGCTGGGGCGACGGCTGGCCGACCGACTGCTGGATCGGGGAGCCTCGGACTTCATCCCATGAATCCGTACGGTACGTGCGGCCGTGGTCCGGACGGGAGACCGGACGATGAGTGATTCCACGCCGGGGATGGTGTCCATCGTCGGAGCCGGCCCGGGGGACCCGGAGTTCATCACCCGCCGGGGCATTCGCCGGTTGCGACGGGCCGAGGTCGTTTTTCACGACAAGCTGAGCCCGAACGAACTCATCGATCGGTACTGTGACGACTCGACCGAGGTGATTGACGTCGGGAAACGGAAGGGAAAGGTCGGGCCGGGCCAGGACCAGATCAACGACATGCTGGTCCGGGCTGCCGAGGACCACCGGTACGTGGTCCGGTTGAAGGGGGGCGACCCCTTCCTGTTCGGGCGCGGTGGAGAGGAGACGGGGTACCTGGCCCGCCACGAAGTACCCTTTGAAGTCGTTCCCGGGGTGACCAGCCTGCTGGCCGCCCCGGCCTTCGCGGGCATCCCCCTGACCCACCGGGAGCTGGCCTCCGAGGTTGGGGTGATCACCGGTCACGTCGATCCGGACCGGGAACACGCTCCCCGTAACTGGGACCACCTGGCCTCCCTGAGCACGTTGGTGGTGATGATGGGAGTTACCCGCAGCGGCGAGATCGCTGAACAGCTCATCGAGGCCGGACGCGATCCGTCCACGCCGGTGGCGATCATTGGATGGGCGACCCGGGCGGCCCAGAACGTCCTGACCACGACCCTGGAGGACCTCCGGGGAGGGCTGGAGGAGCCGGCTGACTACCTGCCGGGCCTGATCGTGATCGGGGAGGTCGTTGGCTGTCGCGAGGAGTTGGATTGGACGCGGAATCTGCCGCTGTTCGGTCAAAAAATTGTAGTAACCCGGCCTTCCAGAGCCCGTCGGGAACTGTCCGAATCTCTACGGGAACTGGGAGCCGAGGTGGTCCGCCGGCCGACCATCCGGATTCGTCCCCTGGACGACGGACTGGACGCGCTTCGGGAGGCGCTTGCGGATCCGGATTCGTACGACGGGATCATCCTGACCAGTCGCAACGGGGTCCGGATGCTGCGGCGAGTCATTCGTGAGTCGGACCGGGACGTCCGGTGCCTGGCGGGGTTAACCCTGGCCTGCATCGGACCCGGCACGGCGGAGGAACTGGGGGAATGGGGCCTTACCGCTGATCGGGTTCCCGACGAGTACCGGGCGGAAGGACTGGTCGACCGGCTGCTGGAGGAGGACCCCCGCAGCTGGCTGGTCCCTCGGGCGCGGGGAGCCCGAACTCTGCTTACGGATCAACTGCGGGAGGCCGGTCACCGGATTGATGAGATCCATACCTACGTGTCGGAACCTCACCAGGAGGGTCGGGATCGTCTTTCACAGACGCTTTCGGACGGCCCCGATCTCGTCACCTTTACCAGTTCGTCCACCGTGGATAGTCTATTCAGGCTGTTCGACGGGGAACGGGTCCGCCGCTGGCTCCGCCACGTCCAAACCGCCTGCATCGGACCGATCACGGCCGGCTCCCTGAGCGACCACGGGATTCAGGCCGACATCGTGTCTCCCCGGCATGACATCCCCGGATTGGTCCGGGCCATCGCCGACGAGTACGACCACCCTGCCTCATCGGAACGGGAGCTGACCGGTTCATGAGCCTCAGTCACCTGACCCCCGACGGAACGGTCCGCATGGTGGACATTTCCGACAAGGACAAATCCGATCGGACGGCCGTAGCCCGGGGACGTGTGCAGTTTCCCGAAGGCATCCTTCAATCCGTGCTGGCGGGGGACGTGGAGAAGGGGGAAGTCTTCGCGACCGCCCGTGTGGCCGGTATCGAAGGGGCCAAGCGAACCCCCGAGACCATTCCCATGGCCCATCTGGTTTCCCTGACGTCGGTCCGGGTCGACCTGGAACCCCGACCCGACGAGGGAGACGTGATCGTCACCTGCGAGGCCCGGGCCCGGGACGCCACCGGCGTGGAGATGGAAGCCCTATGCGGGGTGAACTCAGCCGCCCTGACCCTGTACGACATGTGTAAGGGGTTAAGCAAGGGCATCCGGATCACGGATGTCCGGCTGCTGTCCAAATCCGGCGGCACGAGCGGGGACTGGACGGCCGAGGAGAGTGACACTGATGAGTGAGCGGGCCCGGTTGGCGCTGCTTCTCCTGACGGTCGGTTTGTTGGTTGCGGTCGTGGGAATTCATCCGACGTTCGCAGCCGAGTTTTCCGAGGACACCATGATGCGGGTCGACGACGTCGAGCCCGGGATGACGGGCTACGGGAAGACCGTGTTTGAAGGCACCCAGGTGGATACGTTTGCGGTGAAGGTCGAGGGGGTCCTGGAGGACGTTATGCCGGGTCAGGATCTGATCCTGGTCTCCTCCGATGCACCGGTTCTGCAGGGGCCGATGATCATCGCCGGCATGAGCGGCAGTCCCATCTACCTGAACGATAAGCTCGTCGGGGCCCTGGGCTATTCCTGGGGGTTCCAGCGTCGCCCCATTGCGGCCATCACGCCGATTGAAAACATTCTGCGGGACCGCCGGGTCGGGGAACCGTCCCGGGAGATGGCGGGGCTTCAGTCGATCACCATGCCCGTGGTGGCCAGCGGCATGACCCCGGAAGCCCGGCAGGAAATTGAGGACGTGCTGTCCGACCACCTGGCCGGACCGTTCGAACTTCAGACCGGCGGTCAGGGATCCTCCTCGCCGGTTGAAGGGGCCGAGTTGAAGCCGGGGGCCCCGGTCGGGGTTCAGCTGATGAGAGGGGATCTCTCCCTGACCTCGATGGGAACGGTCACTCACGTGGCCGGCGACGAAATTTACCTGTTCGGGCACCCGTTCATGCGGGGCGGGGAGGTTGAATTTCCCATGACGAAGGGGGTCGTCCACACCATCATGCCAAGCTATTCAAGTTCGTTTAAACTGGCCTCGCCCGGCGCCGCCGTGGGAAGCGTCCGGGAGGACCGCCAGGCATCGGTCGTGGGGGAACTGGGTGGGACCCCGGAGATGCTCCCCGTGTCGATCCGGCTCCGGGTCCCGGAGGAAAACTACGAGGAAACCTATCAGGTCGAAGTGATTCGGGACCGGAATCTGACCCCGGGACTGGTCGGTTCGGCCGTGCTCAATTTTGCCTCAACCGAGCTGGGACAATTGGGCACCAACCGGGTTAACACCTCGGTCAATGTCTCTTTACCCGACCGGCGGGATCTCTCCTACCGAACCACCACCGTGAGTCCTCAGAGCGTCGATATTCGCGCCCTCCAGCCGCTGCTTGAATTGTGGAACAATCCGTTCGGGGACTTTCAACCCGACTCGATTGAATTCGACATGGAACTGGTGAAACAGGACGAACGGGCGGCTATCGAGCGGGCCTGGCTGGACCGCTCCACGGTTCGTCCGGGTGAGACGGTGACCGTTCACGTCTCCTTTCAACCATTCCGGGAAACTCCCCGGGTGGAGAGTTATCCGATTGAAATCCCCTCCGACATCCCTCCCGAAATCAGTCGCTTGACCATCGTCTCCGCCGAACAACTGATCCAGCTTCAGCCTCAACCCCGAAGCGTGGAGGATCTCATCCGGCGGACCAACCGTCTGCACGGGGCCGACGAACTGGCCTTTGTGCTTGAGTACCCCGGGGCCAGCGTGGAACGGGACGGACAACGTATGGAGGGCCTGCCCCGCAGCATGGCGGGCATCATCACCGAAGGCACCGACTCGATTGAACGACATGTGGAAACCGCCCGAACCCCCTGGGTCGTCCAGGGGTCGACACAGCTTGAACTCGACATTCGGCATCCATGACCTACAGGGAAGGAAGCTTTTTATGAACCGGTACGTATCGTTGTTCCTCGGACTTCTGTTTGTGGTCGCGGCGGCGGGTCCGCTTCAGGGCGCCCAGACCAACATGTGGTTTCTGGACGATCTGGAGACGCTGCTGCCCGGGACCTTTGAGGGGACCGGAATTACGTCGGAGGGAGTTATATCTCCCACCACCCTGACCGATTCCGTGGATTTGGAAGCCCGGATGGTGTGGGACGTGGAGCGGGACGGTTCCGCTCACCTTGTGGCCACCTCGCTTCCGTCGGCTCTGATCCGGGTGGAGGAAGACGGATCGATCGCAACCGTGACCGAAGTCGAGGGGCTCGGGTTCACCGCCCTGACCGGCACCGAGGATTACGTTTATGCGGCCGCCAGTCCCTCGGGGGAGATCCACCGCTACAACCGCTCAGACGGTTCGATCGAGGTGGTGGCCACGGTGGACGAAATGTTTGTCTGGGACCTGGCCTCCACGTCGAATGGTACCGTCTACCTGGGTACCGGGACCCGCGGAAACCTCTACCGGTTGTCGGGAACACAGCTGGAGCGGATCGGTTCGGTCCCGGGGGCAAACATCATGAGTTTGGTTCACCACGGGGGAAACCTCCACCTGGGGGATGACCGGGGAGGATTGTACCGGTTGAACGGGGGCGGACTTGAGAGTCTGTACGGGTTTCGTAACGCCGAGGTAAATGCCCTGTATTCCGAGGGTGATTCCCTGTACGTGGGGGTTAACAAACGTCAGCCGCCGTCCCGGGAGATACAACAGCGTCAGGAACAGGCCCGGATCACACGGCAACTGGAACAGCATTCGATGCGGGC
>CAYPTI010000064.1:0-5293 GCA_964413525.1 uncultured bacterium
AGCTCCTCGAACCGGGCGGCCTGATTCACCGCGTCCCCGACCACGGTCATCTCCATCCGGTCCTCCGATCCCAGATTCCCGAACACCGCCTCCCCGCGGTTGATGCCGATCCCGATCTCCAGCCTGGACAACCCGTCCGTCTCCCACCGTTCGTTGAGTTCCTCCAGCCGATCGAGCATCTCCAGGCCGGCCCGGACGGCCCGGGACGTTTCCTCGTCGGGCTCCGGGCGATCGAACAGATCCCCCCAGACGGCCATGACGGCGTCGCCGATGATCTTGTCCAGCCGCCCCCGGTGCGACTGGATGATCTCCACCATGGGGGTCAGAAACTCGTTCAATTGATCGACAAGCTGACCCGGCGGCAGCCGTTCGGCGAGCGGGGTGAAGTCCCGGATGTCGCTGAACAGGATGGTCACGTCCTTACGCTGGCCGCCGAGTGCTTCGTAGTAGTGTTCCCGGTCCTCCAGGATTTCCTCGGCCACCTCGGCCGACAGATACCGGTCCAGGGTGCTTCGAATCCGCAGTTTCTCCCGCTGTTCGCGGACGAACTGGTACCCGAAGGTGCCCAGCCCGTTCCCCCCGTACGCGAGCAGGGGAAACACCAGGGGGACCACGAGGCCAAACGCTTCAAACGACGTGATCACAACGCCCACGTACGCGATCCCGACCAGCCCCACGACGATCAGTTTCAACCCGGTCGTAGAAACCCCCAGCACGAGACCCGTCCCCAGCAGACCCAGGAGGACCACCAGCCCGAGATCCCACCGGCGGGGAAGGTCGGTCACGTAGGCTGATTCCATGGCGGCGACCATGGCGTTGAGGTGCAGTTCCGGTCCGGGCATCCGGGCCTCGGCCATGGGGGTGGCGTGGTAGTCGTCCTGCCAGTTTCCGTAGGGGCCGATGAGGACGATGTCCCCCTCGTACCGATCGGGTTCGAGGTAATTCTGTTCCCAGAGATCGTCCACAAAAAGTTCATACAGAGGACGGGGCGGGTAGGTCGCCGGCGGCCCGCTGAACCGGATCCGCCTGGATTCCCCAGTCGGGGGAAGCTCAATCCCCTCGTCGAATTTCTGCACCGCACGGGCCGACAGCGCGGGGAGCACGTCCCCCTCCCTCCAGCGCAACCGATACAGCATGGAGCGCACCACCCCGTCCACCTGCGAGGGCCACAGGTTGACGTGCCCCGGCCGGCCGTCGGGCTCGAAGGACTCCTCCCGGGCCTCCGGCCCAAGGACGCTGGTGGACGGGGGAACGAAACTCGTCACCACGTTGCCGCCGAAATCCTGCCGCTCGATCCGGGCCCCGACGACCACCCGATCGCGGTAGCGATCCAGCACCCGGCGGAGAGACTCGTCTCCCTCGGCCGGGTTCTCAAGCAGAAGATCGAGGACCACCACCCGGGCTCCTCCCTGTTCGATCAGTCGTTCGATGCCCCGGGCCCAGACCGACCGGTTCCACGGGAAATTTTCCGTCATGTGCCGGAGCGCCGGGGAATCCTCGAGTTCCTCCGGCCGGATTCGGCCGCCTTCCCCGACATCCCCGGCATAGGAGGGTTGATCGATGGCCAGAAAATGAAGTCGATCCGAGTGGGGAGCCGAAGGGGACCAGCGCATAATCATGTCGGCGGCCCGCCGTTCAAGGGAATGCACAAACACGGAGGGGTAAAGGTAGAACCCCGCCACAACAGCGATACCGATCAGACTTATAAGGACCGGGATCCCGTAATCCCGAGCGGTTTCACGGCGCAACCAATCGGGAAGCCATCCCGTCAAAATTGAACCTTCACCCGGGTCATGAGCCCCCCGTTAAACGAATCGTATTCAAACACGTCGGCGTTGGAGTTGTTGTGGGTGTAACTGGCCGTGAGGCTGCCGGACAGCCAGTCGAACAGATCCAGCCCAAGTTCTCCTCGAAGGACGTGGGAACGGTCCTCCCGGTCGGTCCCGGCGAAATTCACGTGGTCGTAGAACGAATAGCGAAAATCATAACTCAGGATGTAATCGATCGTCCGGCTGTAGTCGTTCAGGTAGGTCACGGTCAGGCTCAGGGAGTCCTTGCGGGTGTCTCCGGGTTCCCCGACCTCGGAAAATTCTCCCGCGTCGAGGGTGTGTTCGTAGGAACCCGAACCCTCGAAAAACAAATACTGATGGGGACGAAGTTGCAGCGGATGCCGGATCCCAAGGGTCGTGATGTGGTTGGTTAGCAGGGAGTCGCCCCGTTCGGTGAGCCCGCGGTCACGATGGGTCAGGTGCTGGATCTTCCAGCGTCCAAATACCCGGGTCGGGCCCGAATCCGGAAAGGGAAGGTAGGAAAACCGTCCGGAAAAGTTCAGGTTGTCGTAGTCCAGCACCCGATGCTCGGAGTACCGGACGTTCTGCTGCCGAACGGTGATCCCAGCGGTCCAGCGATCGTTCAGGTCGGGTCGGTAGCCGAGCCCGACTGCACTGACATAATACCCGTCGTCGGTCTCGTTCGCACGCGTGAGAAAAGCATTATCGGTCTGCTGACCGAGGACGGACGTCTCAACCGTAAACGGCCGGTGAGGGTCCGGACGGTGAAGCAGAACCTGCTCCCCGAATCCACCGTCGTCCTCCCCTGCTTCTCCTTCCCCATCGAGGGGGTCCGGGTCTTCCTGCCGGCGAAGATCCTCCAGGTGCTGTTCCAGCTCCAGCAACCGTTCGAGGTGATCGGAACGGTCCGCCGGTGATTCCTGAGCGTGGAGGGAGAGGGGGGCGATCAGCAGAAACCAGGGAAGCGTAAAGCAGATCAAACCCGCCGAAAACCCGGATCCCTCCCGGGTTAACATCCGGAATGCCTCTCCATGGTGAACCCCCACAGCTTTGCCTGGTTTGTCATATCAGCGTTAAATGCGGTATTAGAGGGTGGGAATCGAACCGTGAGTCGGACGTTCCCGGCGGGTCAATTATGCCCCCGAACCCGGGGAACGTCGCCGGCCGCCTGATAGGCCCCCGATTCAAAGAACAGGTCGACAAGATCGGAATCAAGCTTACCCTGATCTGCCTTGCCGACAAGGATCTCTTGAACCCGCTCGGGAGCAAGCGGGTCCCGGTAGGGTCGATCCCGGGCGGTAAGGGCCTCGTAAATGTCACCGATCGCGAGGATCCGGCCGGCCAGGGGAATCTCTTCCCCGGTCAGCCCGTCCGGATAGCCCGACCCATCCAGCATCTCGTGGTGGAGGGAGGCCAGCTCGGGCACCGGTTCCAACCGGGCGGTCCATTCCACCGTGTCCAGGATGGTCCGGGTTTGATGGACGTGCTCCCGCATGGTCCTACGTTCCTCCCGGGTCAGGTTGCCGTCCCGAACGCTCAGATGGCGAAATTCCTCCTCCTTCAGCACGGGCCGGGTCTCCCCTTCGAGGTTCTCGTACCGACGGGAACGGAGCTCCTCCAGCAAGTGGAGCTGGTCCTCCGAGAGGTCGGGCGATTGATTGATCGACGTCAGACGGTCGATCGTCCGCTCCGGGAGGTCGTCCGATTGGTCGGTCGCCTCGAGGTACTCAAACCGGTGCTTGATCGCCAGCATTCGATCCTCCGACAACCGATGTTCCTTGTTCAGGATCGACTCGGGAACGGCAATTTTTCCGATGTCGTGAAGCAGAGCTGCGAAACGGAGTTGAGCTCGCCGGTCCTCGTCAATTCGAACGTCTCTCCACCGTTCATCGTCGCTCTCGTTCACCGCCCGGACCAGCCCCTCGGTCAGCCGGGCCAGACGCCGGCTGTGACCGGTCACGATCTGATCCCGTTCATCGAGCGCCGCGACGAGCGTCTCGATGATGCTGTCCAGCATGGTCCGCAGGGAGCGCTGAAGCCCGGCTCGCTGGATCGCCGCCGCCGCGATCGAGGCCAGGGCCCGGGTCAGTTCGCCCAGGGAATCGGGAAATTCGACCACCTCCGACTCCGTGAGCCTTCGGTCCGGGTGACGTTTCCGGTTGATGAGCTGCAGGACCCCCTCGACCGAACCGTCCGGGGTGACGAGCGGAACCACCAGCATGGACCGAGAGCGGTAACCATGCAGATCGTCAAACTGGTGGTCCGGCGAATAGGGAGCTTCATCGGGCAGATCGTAGGCGTCCTCAACGAAGAGGATCCGGCGGTTCAGGGCGCTCCACCCGGCGAGGCTCGTTTCGTCCAGCGGAAGCTCAAACGTTCGCTCGGAGAGTTCGACCGAATCATTCTGAGCCGTCGCAAACCGAAGCGCGGGGTCGTCTTCCTCTCCCACCACTCGATAAATGGTCCCGGCGTCTGAATGAGTGAGGTGCCGGGCTTCCGTCAGCGTACACTCCAGCACCGCGTCCAGATCGTTGGTCTCCATCAACCGGGTGCTTACCCCGGCCAGGCGCCTGGCCCAGCGTTCAAAATCCAGTTCGTCGTCAACCACGGTGATTCTCCCGGAACAGAGGGCTGAATCGGACCCCGGGAACCGGGTTCCGACATCATTTGTTGTCACGAACATCATAATCCATTTGGCTCTCGTCAAGGAAGGCAAACCCGGATTTTGCCGGACGATTCCACCGGACCGGGACCCCGGCAACGAAATCAATGCGAGGGATTACCAGCGGGAACCCGTTTATTACTGTAAGAGCAACGGGAACCCCGGCGAACCGGCGTACCCGAATCGCCGGCAGGAGGGAACGTCAGGTAAGGAGGTCAATGGAATCAGTTCAAGGTGAACCTCGGTACGGACGCTATCTTGTTGAAGGAGTGATTTCTAAATGAAGTCCCTAATCGCAACTACGCTGGCCCTGGTGATGATCTCCGGAACGGGAATCGGAGCCGTTCTGGCCGACGAACACCACGGTGAACGGGACCAGAAGGAATCCTACGAGGAACCCAGGGATGATCGGGATAAACGGGACCGGGGAGAACAATTCCACCGGACGATGGACGAATGGTACGACGAGCACGAGGTCCCGGAAGACGTTCGAGCCGAACTGCGGGAGAATTTTGAATCCATGCGTGAGACCCACCGGGACCTTCGCGACGCCCACCGGGAACTGCGCCGAACTACCCGGGAGGGGGAGTTTCAGCGCGGCGAGGAACTGGCCGCACAACTCGGTGATCTGGTGGAACAGGCTCAGCTTCACCGGCTCGAACAGGCCCGGTTGATCCGGGACGCCGTCGGCGAGGACGCCTACCGGGATCTGCGGGAACGCATGCATAACACCATGCGGGGGTTCCGTTCAGACGGAGACCGAAAACGCTCGAAGCACAACCATCACGATGACAAACGAGACCACCGGGATCGGAAGGATCGAGAGAAAGATTGGGACGAC
>CAYPTI010000064.1:5393-10327 GCA_964413525.1 uncultured bacterium
GGGACGACCGGCGAGACCACGGAGACCGCGACTGACCCGCGCGAAGGGTGGGTCAGTCGGTCGAGCCGGAGGACGAATCCCAGCACCCGGCCAGGTAGTCGGCCAGGTGCTTTTCGTATCCGTGGTCCGTCGGCCGATACCACGTCCGATCCCCCGACCAGTAGGTCTGCCGGACGAACCCTCCGGGATGGTCGTGAGGGTACTCGTAGGCCTCCTCGTCGGCGTCGGTCTCCCTCCGCTCGGTGGCGTTAGGGTCCCGGAGGTGGGCCGGAACGGGCAGATCCAGTCCGTTCTGAATGGCCTTCCGGGCCTCCTTGACCGCCTGATAGGCCGCGTTGGACTTGGGGCGTGAGGCCAGGTAGGTGGTGGCCTGGGCCAGTGGAATCTGGGCCTCCGGCATGCCGACGAACTCCACGGCTTCCTTGGCCGCGATGGTCAGGGGCAGGGCCCGGGGATCCGCGTTGCCGATGTCCTCGCTGGCGGCAATCACCAGCCGGCGGGCGATGAACCGCGGGTCCTCCCCGGCTTCCAGCATCTTGGCCAGGTAGTAGATCGCCGCGTCCGGATCCGATCCCCGGATGCTCTTGATCAGCGCCGACGCCACATTGTAGTGGTGATCGGCGTCCCGGTCGTACTCGACAAATTCCTCCTGCAGGGCTCCCTCCAGATGATCCTCATCAATCCGGGTTCCGGTGACCGAGCGTGCCGCGATGTCGAGCCCGTTGAGCAGACGGCGGGCGTCCCCGGACGCATGTTGAATGAGCCGGGTTCGGGCTTCCCCGGTGAGTTCGTACTCCCCGTCCAGTCCTCGTTCGTCCCCCAGCGTCCGGTCGAGGATCGCTCCCAGATCCTCCTCGGTCAGGGAATGAAACCGAACCAGCAGGGAGCGGGACAGCAGCGGGTTGATGATGTAGAACCGGGGGTTCTGGGTGGTGGCGCCGACGAGCGTGATCAGGCCCTCCTCGACGGGTGGCAGCAGGGCGTCCTGCTGGGCCTTGTTGAACCGGTGAATCTCGTCCAGAAACAGGATGGTTCCCTGATCCTGAATGGACCGCCGGTCCCGGGCCTCGTCCAGGACCTCCCGGAGGTCGTCCTTGCCGGCCAGGACGGCGTTCAACCGGGCCACGTGGGAGGAGGTCTCCGTCGCGATCAGGTGAGCCAGGGCGGTTTTTCCCGTCCCGGGTGGACCCTGGAGAATCAGGCTGATCAGGCGATCGGCTTCCAGGGCGGTCCGCAGGGGGGTGGACGGGCCCACGGCGTGCTCCTGACCGACGAATTCCGAAAAATCCCGCGGCCTCATCCGGTAGGCGAGGGGATGGTCGGCCGGGTCGGCGGATTCGGAGGAAGATTGCTCGAAGAGGGAAGGATCGTCCGTCACTCGATCGGTTCCTCAGACCCGTTCGAAAACGGAAGGATCGAAGCTTGCTTGGAAGGGAACGTTAGCCATGGCCAGAATTCAGTGTTTCCGAAGAAAACTGGCCCTCGTCAAGGAACTGCAGCACGGTGTCACGAGTGGTTTCAATCCGTGCCTCAAGGTCCTCCGACAGGTTCGAGGCGCCGGCGCGGTCCTCGGCCCGAACCAGTTCCCCGGCCAGGTTCAGCGCGGCCAGGAGGCTAATCTGAAGGTCGGAGGCGTCGGAGGCCGCATCCTGAATTCCCGAGACTTTTTCTTCCAGCCGGGCGATGGCCTCCCGGGTGACCTCGGCGTCCCCCCGGCTGCGGATGGTTAACTCCTCCCCGAGGACCTCGAGGGTCAGGCGCTCCGGATCACTCACTGGAGTTTCCGAGCCCGATCGCGGATGGTGGTCAGGCGATTTTCCAGCTTCCCCATCACGGCCACAAAATCCTGCCGCTGTTCGTCCAGCTGTTGTTCCAGCGCGTCGGTCCGTTCCCGGAGAGCCTCCAGTTCGTCCCGAAGCTGAGTATTTTTTTCTTCCAATCGCTGACGCTCCTGGCGGCAGCGGCGGGCGTACTCCACCAGTTCGTCGACCCCGTCCAGCAACTCAACGAGCGAATCCGAAGCCTCGGATTGGTCGGAACTCATAGTCACTTACTCCTCCCGCAGTCGAACTCCGTGTTCGTCACGGAGGATGTTCAGCAACTCGTCCTGAATCTCGTTGACCTCGTCGTCGCTCAGCGTTCGCTCGGGATGACGGAAGCGCAGGTTGACGCTGACGCTTTTCTCGTCCCGAGCAAGCGGCTCCCCCCGGTAAAGGTCAAACACCTCCACCGACTCCACCCGGGATCCCGTCTGCAAGATGTCGACCACCGGTCCGACCGGTTGGTCTGTCTCCATGATCAGGTCCAGGTCGCGGTTCACCGGCGGCTGCCGTGAATACGGTTCATACGAAATTTCTTCGTCTGACGGCAACCTGTCAAGGTTCAGTTCCGCCGCGTAACGTTCCGGGTCCTCGGAATCCTCCGGTTCAACCCGGCCCAGGGTGCCGAGTTCCCGTCCCCGGACCATCACCCGGGCGGTCTCTCCCTCAACCATCCCGGGCCGATCGGCGGCCTCAAACGTATATTCCTCGCAACCGGCCCGCTCCAGCAGGGCTTCACACTGACCTTTAAGATCGTAGAAATCAACCGAAGTCGAGGCATCGTCCCAGCGCTGCCGGGTCCGTCCCCGGCTCATCACCCAGGCCAGGTGGGTCGGTTCCCCACCGTCCTCGGAAAAGACCCGCCCAACCTCGTAAAACCTAAGGGTTCGGTCGGGAACCGCCTGATTTGTTTCCACGACCTCGACCAGGCCGTCCAGCAGGGACTGCCTGAGGGTCGACTGACGTTCGCTCAGGGGGTTCTCGAGCCGGTGAGCCGGCGGGGACTCGACGAACCGGTGCTGGTCCTCGGAGACGAAGGAGAACGTAATCGCTTCCTGACAGCCCCAGGCTTCCAGCATGGAAGTCAACCGGCGGACCCGCTCCGAGCCGAGGACGGGGGTTCGATCCAGCGACAGCACCGGGTGATGAACCGGGACCTCCTGATATCCCTGGAGCCGGACGATCTCCTCGATGACGTCGGCGGGCCGTTTCAGGTCGTGTCGCCAGCTCGGGATTTGCAGGGTCCATTCACCGTTGGTCGCGTCAATTCCGATCCCCAGCGCCTCCAGCTGGTCCCGGGCTCGGTCGGAATCGGGACTGAACCCGAGGGTTGATTCGATGTCGTCCGGGACGAATTGAACGGAGGGGGTTTCAACCTCCAGCGCCCGTTCCTTCACGGGCCGGTGAACCTCAATTTCCTCGGTATTAATTTCATCGTCCAGGAGGTCCAGAACTCGGGCCAGCGCCCGTTCCATGCCGTTCGGATCCACCCCGCGTTCAAACCGATGGGACGCCTCCGTGTGGAGGTTCAACCGACCGGCGGTGTTCCGAATTCGAACCGGGTGGAAGCAGGCCGCCTCCAGAAACACCGCCTGGCTGGAAGGGCTCATCCCGGTCCGTTTCCCGCCCATGATTCCGGCCAGCGCCCGGGGAGCCGATTCGTCGGCAATCACCAGGTCCGAATCCCGTAATTCGTATTCCTCCTCGTCCAGGCCGACAAACGTCTCGTCGTCCCCGGCGGTCCGTACGTGCAGATTGCCCTCCAGGCGATCCCGATCGAACGGGTGCAGGGGATGACCGACCTCAAACATCACGTAGTTGGTCAGGTCCACAATAGGATTCAGCGGGCGCAACCCCATCCGAAGCAGCCGCGTCTGCACCGTCCAGGGGGTCTCCAGGGACCCGGGGAGATCCGCGAGTTCCAGTCCGTAATAGGCCGGGCACCCCTCCGGGTCCTCAATGGACACGTCGACGGTGCCCTCCACGTCCGGGGTCCTCAGTTCCGCCGGTCGGGGGTCCCGGAGGTCCTGACCCTCCGCGGCGGCGAAATCCCGGGCCACCCCCAGGTGGGACAGGCAATCCGGCCGGTTCGGGGTCAGATCCACCGAGAGAATGGCTTCGTCCAGGTCGAGCACCGGAACCACGTCGGCGCCGGGCTCCACCGAATCCGCCAGCCGCAGCAGCGTATGGGCCTCCCGGGTCAGCCCCAGTTCCCGGGACGAACAGAGCATGCCCTCGGAGGGTTCTCCGCCGATCTCCTCCGTTTCAATTGATCCCTGGGGCAACCGGGACCCCGGCGGGGCCCAAACGTACATGGCGTTCGGACGAACCTGAGGGGCGGCCGTGACGATCGTCCCGGTCCGGCCATCGGCCTCAAGCTCGCAGACCGTAAGCTGGGGTTTATCCTTCATCCGGCGCGCCTCCGCCACCCGGGCGGCCACGAGGCCGTCCACCTGCTCGGCCGGACGGATGACTTCCTCCACCTCAAGGCCGATGTCGGTCAGCCGGTCGGCCAGGTAGTTCGGATCCTCCGGGACCTCGGTCATTTCCCGGATCCAGTCGATCAGAATGTTCACGGCGTTATCCCTCGCTCCGGAACTGCTTGAGAAACGGAAGTTCGTTGCGGAAAAACAGCGGCAGTTCGTCGATCCCGTAGCGCAGCATGGCCAGCCGCTCGACCCCCATGCCGAAGGCGAACCCCTGGTAGCGGTCCGGGTCGTAGCCGACCGCCTCGAACACCGCCGGATCCACCTGGCCCGCCCCCAGAATTTCCAGCCAGCTTTTCCCTTCCCGGTCCTCGAACGCGATGTCCACCTCGGCCGACGGCTCGGTGAAGGGAAAGTAGCTGGGACGGAACCGCAGGTCGATCTCCCGGTCGAAGAAGCGGGTCAGGAACAACCGGAGGGTGCCCTTCAGCTCGGAAAACGTGGTGGTTTCGTCCACCCACAACCCCTCCACCTGGTGGAACATCGGTGAGTGGGTGCGGTCGGCGTCGCGGCGAAACACCCGACCCGGAGCGATAATCTGGAAGGGGGGATCCTCTTTTTCCATGACGTGGATCTGGACCGGGGACGTGTGGGTCCGAAGCACCCGGCCGTCCTCCAGGTAGAAGGT
>CAYPTI010000065.1:0-1297 GCA_964413525.1 uncultured bacterium
GTTGGGTCTGAGATCGGACGGGACTTTTATCCGACCGGGATTAAACTACCCTGTTTTGAAACAGGAAACGGAATCTTTTCCGGGCAGGTGATGGATCATGGTGACGGCGATCAGTTTGTTGAACGTGGACCGGAGGGTCGTGAACGAGGCGGCCCGGGAGCTGGCGGATCTGGACGGGGTATCCGAGGTGTATTCGGTGGCCGGACGGTACGATCTGGTGGTGGTCATCCGGGTCCCCGAAAACGAGGATCTTCGGGAACTGGTCACCGGGGACATGCTGAAGTTCGAGGGCATCGAGGATTCCGAGACTCTGTTTGCCTTCCAGACTCATTCCCAGCACGACCTGGAAAACATGTTCAGTCTCGGGATGGATTAGTTTCCCCCGGCAGGAGCGCCCGGGCTTGACCCCTCAGCGAGGACAGGTCGGATCAACCTTTCGAAAGCCGAGGTGACCCTCCATGGGTCGCATCATCGTTGAAACCGAGGACGAACCGTACGAGGTCACGAACTGGTCCGAATCGCATCGCTGGACCGCCGACGAACCGGTTAATCACGGCGGTCAGGACCGAGGACCCGACCCGTACGATTATCTGCTGGGTTCCCTGGGGTCCTGTACGGCGATGACCGTCCGAATGTACTGCGAACGCAAGGACTGGCCGCTGGAGAAGGTGCGGGTCCACCTGGAGGTGGAACGGGTTCACAGCGAGGATTGTGAGGAATGCGAGGACGAGACCCGGAAGGTCACCGATCTGTCCCTTCAGGTCAAGGTCCACGGGGACTTCACCGACGAACAGCGGGAACGGGTCCTCGAGATCGCCCGGAAGTGCCCGGTCCGCCGGACTCTTGAGGGGCGGCTGAATATTTCCGAATCGGAGGTCGGAGCCCCGGAACGGCCTGACTGAGAGGGCTGAACCCTCCGTATGCTATTCTTCCATCCGATTGTTGGTGCGAAGGTTGCTCATATCCCTTCCGGAGGTGACCTCACATGTCCGCTGTCGAAATCATTGCCCTGATCCTGTGCATCATCGCTCTGGTCGAACTGATCATCTGGTTGATTAATCCGGAGATCTTGCTTTCGTTCGCGGAGGCGATCTACGCCCGGTCCGGACTGACCCAGATCGTGTACCTGATCGTGGGCGCCGTCCTTCTGTTCCTCTTGCTCGGTCGGTTCAGCATGGTCGAGATCATGGCCGTGTTTGCCTTCACCGCCTGCGTCATGGGCCTCGCCCTGGCTCCCTACGGAACGCGACTCGTCGACCTGACCCGGGAGCTGTTCGACGAGGGACGGTTCGGGAAG
>CAYPTI010000065.1:1397-10304 GCA_964413525.1 uncultured bacterium
GGGGGAGAAAAGGCGGCGGGTTTATGATACCGTAACTTCGATTGTCGAGACTGGACCGGGAGGCTCCCGATGTCGAGCATAAAGAAATTGTTCCGGCAAAACTTGACCTGGTTTCGTGAGCAGAAGGACTTGAGTCAGAGTGAATTGTCCCAGCGTTGCGACTACGATCGGACCTACGTGGGAAAAATTGAACGGGGGGAGAAGGAGCCTTCCCTCGAGGCCATCATCCGGCTCAGCCGCGAGCTGGACGTATCGATGACCGATTTTTTCCGCAGCGATCGTCCCGAAACAAACGAGACGCTGGCTCACTCCCTGCAGCAGGGGGAGGATATCTACAAGGTAATCTTCGACGATACGTATCCGATGCCAAGCCTGTTTGACACGGAGGGACGGTTTGTCGAGGTAAACGAGGCGTTTCTGGAACTCTGCACACGCACCAAAGAAGACCTCATCGGTCGGCCCCTGTGGGAGTGTCGATTCTGGGGACCCTCCGAGTGGAGGGAAAAATGGCTAAAGAAACAGGTCGAGGAGGCCGCTGCGGGGGAACCCATGCAGGAGAACATGAAAATTTTTCTCCCGGAGATTGACGAAGAAACGATGATTTTGTTTTCCCTCACACCGATCCGTCAGCAGTCCGAGATCAGGCACCTTCTCGGCAGCATCAAGTTGCTGGAGCGGAAGGAATCGGAAGGGACGCTCCTCCGGCAGCTTACCTGAACGGTGAGATGCAGGTTCCCCGCCCCGAGGGGAAGAGGCCCCGAAAGAGCTTACAAGCCTTCGGGTCGTTTGGTTGAAGACGGGACTCGCCCGCGGAATCGAGTTCGTTCAGAGAGTCGAAGTCTCAAGCAGGTGCCCCATCTTCTCCTTCTTGGTCGAGAGGTATTCCCGGTTGTTTTCGCCCGGCGGAATTTCGATCGGAACCCGTTCGGTTACCTCCAGGTCAAACCCGTCCAGCCCGACGATTTTCTTGGGGTTGTTGGTCAGCAGCCGGATCCGGCTGAGTCCGAGGTCCTTGAGGATTTGCGCCCCGATGCCGTACTCCCGCATATCGGAATCGAAGCCGAGGGCTTCGTTGGCCTCGACCGTGTCCAGTCCCTCATCCTGGAGACTGTAGGCCTTGATCTTGTTGGCCAGTCCGATTCCCCGACCCTCCTGAGTCAGATAAAGGATGACCCCGGAACCCTCCTCGTCAACGGCCTGTAGAGCCACCATAAGCTGATCGTTGCAATCGCAGCGGAGGCTTCCGAAAACCTCCCCCGTCACGCACTGGGAGTGGACCCGCACGAGGACCTCGTCCTCCGACGCGGGGTCCCCTTTGATCAGGGCCACGTGGTCCCGATCGTTTAAGGTATCCCGGTAGGCCACGGCCCGGAACTCCCCGAGTTTCGTGGGCATCAGGGCTTCACCGGCTCGCTCGACAAAGGTTTCGTGTCGTCGGCGATGGCGGATGATGTCCGCGATGTAGACCACGGGAAGTTCGTGCCGTTCAGCCAGATCATGGAGCTCGTCGGAGCCGGCCATGGTTCCGTCCCCGCTCAAGATCTTGCAGAACACCCCGGCGTTAACCAGGTCGGTCTGCCGGACCAGATCCAGGGAAGCCTCGGCATGGCCGGCCCGTTTGAGTACCCCGCCCTGCTTGGGCTTGATGGGAAAGACGTGTCCCGGCCGAACGAAATCGTCCGCGGTCGAGGAGGAGCGGACGGCCTTCTGGATGGTGGTGGCCTGATCGAAGGCACTGATCCCGGTGGTGGTGTCTTCCTTCGCGTCGATGGAATAGAGGAAATCCCGGTCCCGGGAATCGGGGTGCCGGGAGTCCATCGGTTTGAGGTCGAGCCGCCGGATGATCGCCGATTCAACGGCCAGACAGATCACTCCGCGGGCCTGTTTGGAAATAAAGTTGATCCGGTCCGGATTGACTTCTTCCGCCGCCATCACGAGGCTGCCCTCGGCGGCCTCGCCGGATTCGTCGATCACAAGAACCAGCGAGCCGTTCAGAAGTCCGTTGACCGCTGTTTCCATTCGACCGTCGGCCTGGTTACGGTTGTCAGTCTGTTTCACGCTCATGGTTGACTCCTTCGATAAGGTACCGTCGTCCAATCCGCCGATGAAGTTGGGTTTCCGTCGATGTTCCGTCGTTCAACCGCCCGGCTGTTTCGGGGACGGTTTCGTCCCTTTGATTGCACAATCCACGTCCCTCACCGGAACCCTCCGCTCAACCGATTCCCGGTTGAATCGAGTCCCTGTATGAGTCATTATCGTAGCCCGAACACCGGATGTAGATGACTATAAGTCTTCGCTTTGGACCATAATCCAAGATAATTTGTTTGTCCAGCTCGGATTAGGGGGATGGAGACCGTAAGTCCTTAACTCGAAGAGTGGTCGGAGGGGAAGGGTTTGGGCCGCCGGCGCTTCGTCCAATGCTCCCAATCCGAAGGAGAGGAGGGGTTCGACGATGAGAATCATCTTACAGGGATTGCATCAATGGATTGTACGGATTCTGGAACCCCACCACCTGCGTCGGACCCTGATGATCAGCCTCGTGGTTTGCATCTGGCTAACCCTCTACAACCAGTACGATTCGCTGTACCACGCCCTGTCGCGGGGGGAGTTCTCCCTGCGGCTTATGTTTCAAATTGTGTTGAATTTTCTCACTCCCTTCGTGGTCAGCAACGCCGGCCTGGTCAGTTTCGATGATCGGAAGGACGAGGCGGACCGGAGGGAGGATTGAGGACCTGTCGGGTCCCGGTAGACGGGCCTGTTCTTCGTTGACAGGGTTGTCGATTGTGAGAGGGTTGATTTGCTTCCCGGAAGGAAATCAACTTTGTAACAGAAGGGATTACCCGCCATGACCTCGTCGAACCCCTCCGTTGGACAGCACATTCGCCGGAGGGAGGACGCGTCCCTCGTCCGGGGAAGGGCCCGGTTTACCGACGATCTGTCCCGCCCCGACACGCTGTACTGTTCCTTTCTTCGCAGCCCGCACGCTCACGCAATCATTGAATCGATTGATCCCTCCAGAGCCCTGGCGATCGAGTCGGTCGAGCAGGTGGTCACTCACGAGGACATCCGCGATTCTCAGGCGCCCGGAACCGTGCCCATCGGAATTCAGTTGCCGGGGTTGTTCGTTCCGGAGCGGCCGCTTCTGGCCGCCGATCGGGTGCGCTACCAGGGGGAACCCGTGGCGGCGGTCCTCGCCCGGGACCGCTACGCAGCACGGGACGGAGTCGAGGCAATCGAGGTGAACTATGAGCCCCTGGCGGCGGCGGTGGATCCGGGGGAGTCGGCGGGGAACGAAACCGTCCGGATCCATGAGGACGCCGAGGACAACATCGGCATCACCTGGGACATCGGTGATCGGGAAGCAACGGATCGGGCGTTCCGGGAAGCCGATCACGTTTTTTCGTTTGAGCACACCCAGCAGCGGTTAATTCCCAACGCCATGGAACCTCGAGCCGCGCTGGCGGAACTCGATCCCTCGGACGGCCAGCTTACCGTCCATCTTTCCACCCAGACCCCGCACGGCATCCGGCTCTACCTGTCCGAACTGCTGGGTCTCCGCGAGAACCGGATCCGGGTCGTGGCTCCGGAAGTGGGGGGAGGCTTCGGCAGCAAGGACAACTACTACCCCGAGGAAGGGCTGGTTGCCTGGTGTGCCCTCGAATATGAAGGCCCGGTGAAGTGGACCGCCACCCGGACGGAGACCTATCTCAGCGATGCCCAGGGACGAGCCCGGGAGATCGCCGCCGAACTGGCCTGCTCCAGCGACGGCACCATCGAGGGATTGCGGGTGGACTCGCGGGCCGATCTGGGAGCCTATATCTCCACCCATTCACCGATCATTTCCACCGCCATCTTCTCCGGGGTTCTTTCCGGTCCCTACAGCATCCCGGCCATCGACTGCCACATCGACGGGGTGTTTACCAACACGGTTCCGGTGGACTCCTACCGGGGGGCGGGTCGGCCCGAGGCCTGTTACCTGGTCGAGCGGATGGTCCGGGAGGCGGCCCGGGAACTGGACATGGAGCCCGCCGAGTTGAGACGGAAGAACTTTATTCCTCCGGATGAGTTCCCCTACGAGACCGCCGCCGGGGTCGTCTACGACAGCGGTGATTACGAACCCACGCTCGATCAGGCACTCGAACTGCTGGAGTACGAATCCTGGCGATCCCGTCAGGAGCAAGCCCGGGAGGAGGGTCGGTACCTCGGGATTGGACTCGGGTGCTTTGTTGAATCGGCCGGGGCGGGGCCGTCGGGGCTGCTGGGCCCGGACAGCCTGATGCCGGCGCTGTCGGAAAGCGGCTTAATTCGTTTTCATCCCTCGGGTTCGGTGACGGCCTACTGCGGAACCTCCGATCACGGGCAGGGGCATCAGACCACCTACGCTCAGATTCTGGCCGACCGGCTGGGCATTCCGATGGACGAAATCGAAGTCGTCGAAGGGGACACCGATGAAATTCCCTACGGGACGGGAAGTTTCGCCAGCCGGAGCACCAGCCTGGGGGGCGCGGCGCTCGTTCGCTGCACCGAGAAAATCCTTGCAAAAGCCCGCCGGATCGCCTCCCACCAGCTGGAGGTTTCCCCCGAGGACCTGGAATTTGATGACGGACAATTTTCCGTCCGCGGAGCCCCGGAACGGTCGCTGCCCCTGCAGCAAATCGCCCGGGATGCCTACAAGGCAACCAACCTTCCCGATGACATGGAGCTGGGGCTCGAATCCGCCGCCGTGTACGATCCCGAGAATTTCACCTATCCCCACGGTACCCACGCCGCGGTGGTGGAGGTGGATCCGGGGTCCGGCGAAGTGGAGGTTCTCCGGTACGTGGCGGTGGATGATTGCGGGCGACAGATCAACCCCATGATCGTAGAAGGTCAGATCCAGGGAGGGGTAGCCCAGGGGATCGGGCAGGCCCTGTACGAGATTGGTTCCTACGACGGGGAGGGAAACCTGGTAACCGGTTCCCTGATGGACTATTCATTTCCCAACGCGGTTCAGATCCCCGAACTCGTCTGCGGCGCAACCGAGACCCCCAGCCCCCACAATCCGCTGGGAGCCAAGGGATGCGGGGAGGCCGGCGCCATCGGAGCGCCTCCGACCGTGGTGAACGCCATCCTGGACGCGCTGAGGCCGCTGGAGGTTGAGCACGTCGAGATGCCCGTCACGTCCGATTCCCTCTGGACGAGGATTCAGTCCGCCCGGACCTGAACCGGCGAGTCGACCGGTCGTTCTACCCCCCCGAGGCGTCCCCCACCCCGAGGTAGTGGGACCGGACGTGTTCGTCCTGGAGCAACCGGTCGGCGGCGTCCTCGAGGACGATTCGCCCGTTTTCCATCACGTAACCCCGGTCCGCTACCCGGAGAGCCGCCCGGGCGTTTTGCTCGATTAAGAACACGGTGATGGCTTCTTCGTTGAGCCGTTCGATGGTTTCGAAGATTGTCTCGACGATCATCGGGGCCAGACCGAGGGACGGCTCGTCAAGCAACAGCAATTGAGGACCCGTGACCAGGGCCAGGCTGATGGCCAGCATCTGCTGTTCCCCCCCGCTCAGGGTTCCCGCCAGTTGTTGCTGTCGATCCTTCAGGACGGGAAACAACTCGTAGATCCGCTCCAGCTCCCAGGTCCGTTCGGAGTCGGCTCCCCCGTAGTGCCGGGCCAGTCGGAGGTTGTCCAGCACGGACTGCTCCCCGAAGATCTGGTGCCCTTCGGCCACCTGGCCGACCCCCCGGCGGACGAGTTCGTACGGCGCCCGGCCGACGATGCTTTCGTCCCGGTAGCGGATGGTCCCACCGGACGGAGTAAGGAAGCCGGTGATCGTCCGGAACAGGGTGGTTTTCCCGGCCCCGTTGGGTCCCACCATGGTGACGAGGTCGCCCCGCTCGATGGTCAGGCTGACCTCCCGGAGCACGGGGACGTTGGTGTACCCCGCCGTGACGTCCTGGACGGTCAGCACGGGGACGGTTCCTCGCGGGGGATGCGCCGGGGGGACGAGGTCACCGAAGAAGGATCAGATGTCCGCACCGAGGTACGCCTCCAGAACCGCCTCGTTGGACTGCAGTTCCCGGGGTACGGCGTCGGCGATGACCTCGCCGTGATTGAGCACGGTGACCGTCTCACAGACCTCCATCACGAGGCTCATATCGTGTTCGATCAGCAGAATGGGTAGTTCCCGGGTTTGATTGATCGAGCGGATGACGTCCCCGAGCAGTTCGGTCTCCCGGGCGTTCAATCCGGCCGCCGGTTCGTCCAGGCAGAGCAGGGCGGGATCCCCCATCAGGGCCCGCGCGAGTTGAAGCAGCCGTTCCTGCCCGGCCGTCAGGTCCTCGGCCTTCCGGTGGGCGACTTCCTTCAACTGGACCCGCTCCAGTTGCTGATAGGCTTTTTCTCGGGCGGTCCGTTCCTCGCGACGAAACGAGGGCAACCGGAGCACGGTCTGGACGAGGTTGGTTCGGAACTGACGGTACCCGCCCATAAGGGTGTTTTTTAACACGGTCATCTCGGGAAAAATTTTGGCTTCCTGGAAGGTCCGAATTAACCCCCGGTCGGCGATGTCGTAGGTACGAAGACCGGTGATGTTGTCCCCCTCAAAAAAGACCTCTCCCTCGTCGGGAAGCAGGACCCCCGTCATGACGTTAAACAGGGTGGTTTTGCCGGCGCCGTTGGGACCGATCAGGCCCTTTAATTCTTGTTCCCCGACCGCGAGGTTCACCCGGTCCAGCGCGGTCAACCCGTCGAACCGTTTGGTGACTTTTTGGACCGAAAGGGTGGGGGAGGACACGGGGATCAGGACTCCGGGGAGGACCGATCGCCTGAGATCAGGTTCCCCACCCAGCGTCGGATCAGATTCACGAAGCCGACGATTCCGCGGGGGAAGAAAAGCAGCAGCACAATCAGGATCGTCCCCTTGAAAACCAGTTCGTATTGATCGA
Source organism: uncultured bacterium (assembly GCA_964413525.1). Lineage (GTDB taxonomy): Bacteria > T1Sed10-126 > T1Sed10-126 > T1Sed10-126 > CAYPTI01 > CAYPTI01. The sequence continues at coordinate 8,322 of CAYPTI010000065.1, forward strand.
ATCCGGCCAGGACTTCCGGCAGCAGTTCAAACACCCCGACCCCGATGATCGCCCCGAACAGGGATCCCTGGCCCCCGAGGATGACCATGGTAAGCAGTTCGGCCGAAAACAGAAATCCGGCCACCCGGGGACTGACGTAAACCAGGTAGTGAGCGTACAGGCTGCCGGCCAGCGAACAGATCACGGCCCCGATCACAAACGACTGAATCTTGACCCAGAAGGTATTGATCGAGGCGGCGGCCGCGATCAGCTCATCTTCGTTGGTCGCCCGATACGACCGGCCGATGTGGGAGTGAACCAGGTTGCCCGCCCCGGCCAGCACAACCAGACAGGTTCCCCAGACCAGGAAGTAGATGGAGGTGGTCCCGGTGAAGGAGAACCCCGCCACTTCGAACGGGGGGACCCCGGTAATTCCGCCTCCACCTCCGGTGACGTCTCGCAGGCCGCGAAGCAGGCTTTCGATGGCGATGGTGAAGGCCATGGTGGCCAGGGCTACGTCGAGCAACTCAAGCCGCGAACAGAGCAGGGCGAGGACGGAGGACGCCCCGGCACAGACCAGCAACCCGGTTCCCATGGAGGCGAGCGGGGACCAGCCCTGGTACACCGTGAGCATGGCGGTAGCGTAGGCCCCCAGGCCGAAAAAGGCTCCGTGGCCCAGGGACAGCATGCCGCCGTACCCCCAGGTGATATCCAGTCCGATGGCTGCGATCGAAAAGATCCCAATCAGCGTGGCGAGGTCGACCCAGGAAGCACCGACGAAGGCGGGTAGGCTCAGGACCACCACCGCGACCAGGGCGAAGGCGAGCCACCATCCCCCGCGAAACGAGCTGGTACCGGACACGATTACCGGCCGTCGGGGAGCTTCATAACCAGCGCCACCGGCGTCGCCCCTCCCGGTAGAGTGTGCGGCCGGCCAGCAGCACCAGCAGTACCGTGAAGACCATCGCGTCCTGGAAGAGTGAGCTGATGTAGGCGGCCCCGAAGGCTTCCAGGACTCCCAGAACCAGCCCGCCCACGAGGCCCCCGTAGGGGTTGTTGGCTCCCGCGATCAGGGCGGCGACCACCCCTTTGACCGTAAAGTTGAACCCGGCGTTGAAGCTCAGGAAGGTGATGGGGGCGATCAGCACCCCGGCGATCCCGCAGATCACTCCGGCCAGCAGAAAGGCGATGTCCTGAACCCGGTCGACGTTGATGCCGATCATGGAAGCCGCCCGGGGGTTCTCCGCGCTGGCCCGCAGGGCTTTGCCCAGGGAGGTCCGGGTGAAGAAAAACCAGATAAACAGGGTCAGGACCACGACCATCCCGAAGACCAGCAACGTGTCGGGCCGCAGCCGGACCCCCAGAAGATTGATGGGATCGCGTCCCAGGATCGAGGGCAACGACATCGGGTCGCTTCCCCAGATCAGCAGAAAGCTTCCCTGGAGCAGGAAGGCCACCGCAAGGGTGATCACAAACAGGATGGCGAGCGGTGCATCCTTGGCCGGTTTTAACGCGAGCCGCTGAAGGGCCAGGCCCAGAAGCGCCGTTAACCCGACCGAGGCGGCGAAGGCCAAAACAAACGGCCACTCCCACTGACCCCAGAGGGTGTACATCGACAGCCCGCCCAGGATCAAAAATTCCCCCTGCGCCAGGTTCAGAACCCCGGTGACGTTATGAATCAGGATGATCCCCAGGGCGATCGCCCCGTAGACCGAGCCGAGGGTCAGCCCGCTGGAGGCCACCTGTAGAAAAATAATTACGTCCGTGGACAGACTCACGGTGGACTCGTCATTCGAACCTCAGGATGCATCACGGACTATTCCGCCAGGCGAAGTTCGCCGTCGATCACCTGAATGAGCCGAACATCATCCAGCGCCAGTCCTCGATGGTCGTCCTCGGAGAAGTTGTAGGTTCCAACGACTCCGGTGTACTCGTTCATTCCCTCAATGGCCCGGATCATGTCGTCGGTGTTCGTGCCGGACTCCCGCATGGCACGAATGACGA
>CAYPTI010000066.1:0-10135 GCA_964413525.1 uncultured bacterium
CGCTGGCCCTCCCGACCGACCTCGAGCGCCCGATCAATTTCCTCCGCCGCCGTTTTCAGGGCTCGTTTCCGGTTCTCCTGCTGGGAACGGGAGGTACCGACATGAACGATCAATTCTCCGTCCTTGGTCCGGTTCTTGGGCGGCAGATGCTCCCGGACGAACTCCTTCTCCCGGTCCGAAAGGGGCAGGTCGTCGATCGGAACCCGGAGCCGGACGGCGGTGGCGCTCCGGTTGGCGTGCTGCCCGCCCGGCCCCGACGACCGCATGGTCTCGAACTCCACCATTCCTTCGGTCAGGTCGACGGCCATCGAACCATCCTCCGACTCCGGCAATAGACGTAACAAATAAGAATACAAAACACCCCGGACATGGTGAACGAACAGTCCAGTCCAGGGGCCACCGTTGATTTCGTCCGGACCCAACTGCCATCGAAGGAGGGGAGATGGTTTTGACGGGCCTCAGGGACCCGAAACGAATTGCGGTTTCGACGAACAGGGAATTGTCGAGAGGGGGGGAAGGACTTGTCGTTCTCATTCTCGCTTACATTGATTCACTCCGAGGCATGAACCCCTGAAAACCACGATCGGCTTCAGGGGTTCATGCATACCGAAAACAAGCCCTTTCCCCTTGCAGGCAGTGCCTTGAATAAACTGGACCCAGCACGGCTTTTCTCCCGGAAGGGTTAAAACGACTCGACGTGAGGACGCAGATCCAGCTCCTGGGTCCAGGCCGAGTGGTGCTGGGTGTGCAGGGTCCAGTACGTGTGCGCGATCTCGTCCGGATCCAGAAAGGTACGGTCCTCGCGGTCGGGAAATCGTTCCCGGGCGTCGGGGGTAAGAATCTGGCCGTCGACGATCACGTGGGCCACGTGGATCCCGTCCGGGCCGTGTTCCCGGGCCAGCGACTGGGACAGTGCCCGGAGTCCGAATTTGCCCACCGCCAGGGCCGAGAACCCGGCCGACCCCCGCAGGGAGGCGGTCGCCCCGGTGAACAGGATGGTTCCCTCCCCCTGCTCGAGCATGTCGGGAAGCACCGCCCGGGCGGTCAGATATCCACCGTAGCAGTTGGCCTCCCAGCACTCCCGGAACCGCTCCGGGTCGATCTCCCTCACCTCCCCGGGCTGGTAGGCACCGGCGTTGTAGATCAGCACTGAGGGCGCTCCAAGCTGATCCCGAATCGAGGCCAGCGTCTGGTCCACCTCGTCCGCCTCGGTGGCGTCGCAGGCGAACCCGGTGAGGGAAAGACCGTCCATTGCCTCCCGTTCCAGCCGATCAAGTTTCTCCTCGCTTCGGGCGAGCATCGCGACCGAAAAATTCTCCCGAGCAAACCGGCGCACGATCGATTCGCCGAGCCCGGGTCCTACGCCGACCACCACGGCGACGTCGTTCATGGTAACCCTCCCAAACAGAAAATAATCACGTTACCCCGCAGGGAAATCGGTTTCAGTACGGGTTTCATGAAGACAGAATTCTGGTGACCCTCCGTCTGTTCCACCCATTCTGACCACGCTCGGAACAAATGACGCATGGTTGGACCGATTCACGACGGAGGTTCGGTATCGTAGGGAACGGAGGAGCGTACCGTGCCGCCGATCACCAGCGCGGCGCTGATCAGGACCAAATTCTTCACGATGTACTGTCCTTCGGTGGTCAGCGCCCAGGGAAAAACTTCAAAACAAACCTCCGGCAACACCACGAGGGGCAGGAACGTTCCGGGCATCTGGAGAAACAACAACAGGATCGCCAGCCGAACGAGGGGTCGTACGATCAGCCCAACCCCGATGGCCACCTCCCACCAGCCCAGAAACACCACGAACCAGTCCGGATCCACCAGGTAGACGGTGTTCCGGACCAGCGGTTCGGCCGGACTGACTCCGAGGGGCTTCAGGAGCCCGAACCAGATGAAAACGATGCCCAGGGAATAACGCAGGAGTGGACGCCCGTAATACCGCATCCAGCCGGCGATCCGGGCGTCCACCCAGTCGAACCACTCAAGCAACCAATCGGGCAACCGGTCCATGACGGTTCCCCCCGAATGCGGAATGGACGGATCGCTCAAAGTGTACGGGGGGAAATCCGGGATCGAAACCCGATAGGAGACTCGGGCCCGGAACAATCCGAACCCTCACCGGGAGAGGATTTTCAGCAAGGATTGACGACGCACCGCTTTCATGATGAACTGATGATTCAAACAAATCTGGGGTGCCGGGAGCAGGATGGATTCCTGGCTGAGATCAAACCCTTTGAACCTGATCCGGTTAGCACCGGCGCAGGGAACCTACCTGATTCTCAGCTCACCCTCTCCCGGCTCCTTCTCCTCCGGAGAGGTGAAGTCTGTGCTTTTCGTCCGTTTCCCATGGAACCATGAACGGATTCCCTCGGCCAGCTGGCGGGACACCGTCCGGTCCGGGGTTCCGAAGGATGAATTGGGGAGTCCAGGGGAACGATGATCTCGACGGGACTGGCCCTCGGAACAACAATCCTCACGCTGGCAGCCTTCACTCTGGCGGGGCTCTGGTACAGCCGGGGGAAGCTTGGATCCGTTGAGGACTTTATTACCGCCCGCGGGACGGCGAACGGCGGGATGACGACGGCAACCCTTATCGCCTCCGGCATGGGGGCCTGGATCCTGTTCAGTCCGGCCGAGGCGGGCGCCGCCTTCGGAGGGATCGCCGCCATCGCCGGGTACGCGCTCGGTTCGGCCCTCCCGTTTGTCGCCTTCGTCTGGGTCGGGAGCCGGGTCCGGCGGTTGATTCCGCAAGGACACTCGCTCACCGAGTACGTCTACGTCCGCTACGGGCCGGCCATGTACCTGTACGTTCTGATCATCTCGATCGTTTACATGTTCATCTTCCTGTCGGCCGAAATGACCGGCATCGCGGGAGCCCTGTCGATCGTGGCGGGGGTTCCGGAATGGCAGACGGCTCTTCTGATCGGCGGGTTTGTTCTGATCTACACCGGGTACGGAGGGATCGTGGCCAGCATCTTTACCGACACCGTTCAAACGCTGATTATCCTTCCCCTGCTCGCGGTCGGATTCGGCGGGGCCCTCGTTTCCCTTGGCGGGGCGGGAGAAATCTACCGAACGGTGACCGCCACGCAACCGGAGCTTCTGGATCCGACCTTTCTCCCCGGCCTTGAGTTCGGAGCCTACGTCATGATCGCGGTGCTTGCGTCAAACATGTTCAACCAGGGGTTGTGGCAGCGGATTTTCGCCGCCCGGGACGAAGGGACCGTCCGGCGGTCCTTCGCCACCGCCGCTCTGGCGGTGATCCCGATGATCTTCCTGGCCGGGCTGTTCGGACTCGCCGCCGTCGGGCTGGACCTGATCGGCGAGCCGGCCGACGCCAGCATGGCGTTCTTCCTGGTCCTGCGGGAAACGTTTCCTTCCGGACTCGTTCTGGCCCTGGTCCTTCTCGCGATCCTGCTGGTGATGAGCAGCGCCGACACGATGTTCAACGCCATCGCCAGCATCTTCACGGCCGATCTTCCGCTGGTGATCGAATCTCCCGATCAACGGACGCTGTCCCTGGCGTCCCGGATCACGACCATCCTGGTGGCGGCCGGAGCAATATTTGTTGGATCCCGGGGGCACAGTGTGCTGGAGTTGTTTCTGCTGGCCGATCTGCTCGCGGCGGCCACGGTGTTTCCGTTTCTGTACGGATTATATTCCGAACGAGTTCACCCCGGAGCGGCCCTTCCAGCCAGCCTTACGGCGCTTCTGTTCGGGTTGATCTACTTTCCCATCGCCCGGGAATGGATGTCCCGGCTCCCGATACTCGGCGAGGTGCTTCCGTCCCCGTCCTTCCTGGTTTCGTTCGTTGGCGCAACGACCGTGTCGATTCTCCTGACGCTCCTCGGCACGGTCGTCGCCGATCACCGGTTTGACTTCAACCGGCTGGGCGAGGAGATCCAGAGTCTGGATCGACCGTCGCGTGGGGGCCAGGCAGGAACAGAACCGTCCGGATTCCCGGAAGGGGATGCACGATGACCCTTGGACCGTCGGTCTTCACCGGACTCGTCTGGGGGGCCCTGGTGCTCGTCCTGCTGGTGTTTTTGTTCGTTAGCTATGCCGTCCTTCGAGGGTGAGAGGTGAAATCCTGACAGACTACCCGCTCAGTCGGTCGTGGAAGAATCCTCAAAATGGTCCAGGTACTCACCGTAGCCCTGGTCCTCCAGTTCGTCGACCGGGATGAATTCCAGGGCGGCGGAGTTGATGCAGTAGCGAAGCCCGGTGGGATCGGGACCGTCCTCGAACACGTGGCCAAGGTGGGAATCGGCGTGCCGGGAGCGCAACCCGGTACGGGTGGTGAACAAACTGCTGTCCTCGTACTCCACGATGTTGGCGGGTTCCAGCGGTTGGGTGAAGGACGGCCAGCCCGTGTTGGACTTGTACTTGTGCTTCGAGCTGAACAGCGGTTCCCCGCTGACCACGTCCACGTAAATGCCGGGTTCGTAGTGGTCCCAGTACTTGTTGTCGTAGGCCGGTTCGGTGGCCGCCTCCTGGGTCACCCGGTACTGGAGGTCCGTCAGACGCTGTTTCAATTCCCGATCGGAGGGAACCTCGTACCGGGTCTGATCGGATGATCCGGCGTCCGGGAAGATCATGAAGTCCCCGTGTCCTTTCCAGGTTTCGTCCAGGTAGTCGTCCCGGCCGGATCGGTAGCGGTAAAACTTGTAAGAAATCGGGTTCTTCTCGTAATAGTTCTGGTGGTACTCCTCGGCCCGGTAGAATTCCTCCGCCGGCAGGATGGGGGTGATAATGTCTCCGTTGAAGATCCCCGATTCCTCCAAAATCTGTTTGGACCGTTCGGCGGCCGTTTTCTGCGCGTCGGAATGATAGAAAATGGCCGTGGTGTACATCATCCCCCGATCGACAAACTGACCGCCGTCGTCGGTCGGATCGATCTGCCGCCAGTATACTTCCAGCAGTTCCTCATAGCTCACCCGGTCGGGATCGTAGGTCACCTGAACGACCTCCCGGTGACCGGTCCCCCCGGAGGCGACTTCCTTGTAGGTGGGGTCCTCGACGTGACCGCCCATGAATCCGGACACGGTGGCGGAAACCCCGTCCAGTTTGTCAAAGGGGGGTTCCATGCACCAGAAGCATCCGCCGGCGAACGTCGCGACCGCCATGTCGTCGGAGGGTTCGGCCATCGCCGGCTGGCCGGTGGCCTGACCGGTGACCCAGCCTCCAACGCCCAACAGGACATACAGCCCGAGAAGAACTCCCGCCACGGCGAGGAACAACCCGGGTCGGAAGTAGGTTGACGAACGGTTCATTGCCGGCTGAGCCCCCTCGCACGAAACCACATCGGATATGCTACCCAACGCTTGAATTCATTATATCACATGATTGGTCCGACTACCAAATTTACCTGTTTTACCCGTCGGACGGGTCGGATTCCAGATGCAGGATTTGCAACGAACGTAATCGCTGCTGTTCGATCCTCGCTTCGCGAATCGAGAGTTCGTACAGGTGTCCTCCCCGGGTGCGATCCGCGGTCACCGCGTGAAAGTGGTAGCCCGGGGCGTTCACTCCCTCCATGTAGGACGGAAACCGGTAGCCCACCAGGCTGGCTTCCACGTCCTCCAGTTCAAACACGTTTTCCTGGTCCACCACCTGATCCAGCGGTACACCGGGTTGTTCCTGGCGGGGGACGCTTCGAACCCTCAGGTGGGCAAACCGGCCCTCGATCCGGAAGGCCCGGATCCCGTACCCTCCCGGATACCGGTCGGACAACCGTTCCTTCAGGTCATCAAACGTCCCGATGGCCTCCACGGTCCACCGGTCGTCAGGCTCAAACGGGTGAGTCACCGCAAAGGGGGTGAGCCGGAAGGACTCGGCCCGACTCACGGTTCCGTCGTGGGCGGCCCGGTACACGGTGCCGTCGAGGAGGATCATTTCTCCGTCCACGTATCCGAAGGTACCCAACCCGAAGTTTCCGTGGTCCGACAGTTCCTCCATGGTCAATCCGACCGTGTAGGTTCCATCCATCAGGGCCTGAAGGCTGGAGACCTGGGTCACTCGCCCATTAGGTTCACACGCGTTTGCTCCAGCGATTGACAGAGTGGTACCCAGCAGAATGGGAACAACGAGGAAAAAACCGAGCATAACGGAATTCTTCAGCAAGTCCCTCCCCCTAACCTCACCCGTCTTCATACCCTTAACCAACCTCCCGAAAGCCTTTGATCCGAACATCGGCTTCAATATACATTAATGATGTGATGGCAGAAGATCCGGACGGAATATTGGTTCTGAATGGCCCAAGTCCGATTGGAGCCCGTCTCCATGAGGGATTTTCACGGAATTCACCTGCTCTTTTGAAGCTGTCTTTGTTCCCCTCCGGTCAAAGGAGTGGAAAGGAACGTGACTCATGAGTTCTGACAAAGCAACCCTCGTTGTCATGGTTCTTAGCCGGGACCCGGAAAAACTTGAGCCCGTTATCAGCACGATCCAAGAATACTACCGCAGTGACGTTTTTACGATTTCCGAAAGCTGGCAAATCAGCAAAGAATTTTACGCCAATCAACCCGATTGCGTGTTGTTTGATTACGAATTAAACGACTTCAAGAAAATGATGAGGGATAATGAACTCTTCCCTAAAGAAATGAAGCGGGTTCCCATGGCCGTTTTCCTGAACGATATGGTGGAACAGTCCAGGGTAGACCTCCCCGCTGCCGTGTACGGGTTTTTGGCTCCAACCAGTTCAACCAAGGACATTCTAACAACCATGGATCGGATTTCCCGTCAGGCAGGATACACCCTGAAAACCGGAGAAATCGATAACCGACTCGTTCAGCGCAACGTTGGTGTTCAGTTAAAATCAACCGACAAGGAGGTTCTCGCGGAGGGAGAAACAACCGGGCTGGATGAAGAAACGATTAACGCCCGGATCAACCTGACGAAAGACGACCTCACCCCGGACGAGTTGGAGGGCAAACGCTGCAAGGTCTACTTCACCGATCCGGATTTACTATACGTCTCCCCCCCGGAAGGGCTGGTAAAATCGGTGGAACCAAGCTGGGACGATTTGTTTGACTGCTTTATTTCGTACATTATTGATCAGGACAAGGTCGGCGGCTTCCATCGGAATCCCCAGTCGAAGGAAATCCTGGACGAGCTGATCGAAAGTCAGACCGAAAACAGCGTCCGGATCAAGGAACAGTAGGAGGAGGACTCCTTCCCCCGGAACCAATCGCCGGAATTCTACTCCACGGCTGACTCGTAATGGTGGATCACGGTGCCCCGGAACCGTGAATACACCTCGCGCCGTGGGGAGTCAAAGACATCCTCAACCAGCCGGGCGGACCGCTGCATCGAACCCCGGTTCCCCTCCTCCAGCTGGCCCATGTCCAGGGCGACGGCGTAGGGCTTTCCCGACCACCGCATCGCCTCCTCGGTGGATCGGACGACCTGCTCCAGGTTGTCCCGGTACGACATCACGACGAAGTAATTCACCTCGGACCACCACAGAAAACTGTTCCACGCCCGGGACCGCCGGGCCCACCACCATCCGACGGAGACGGAGACCGGCAGGTTCTCCGCCCGGAAGCCGGGATACCGGGGGGAATCGGTGACCCGATCGATCTGGAACCGGAATTCGGTCAGGAACGCATCAACCCGATCGTCCCCTGGCTCTAGGTTGAGGTGAATCCCGTCAAACCACGGGCTGCCTTCCATTGCCCGGATCGCCTCGTCCAGCGTCCGAAGAAACTGTTCCGACCGCTCGATCCCGTCCAACCCCTGGGAACCCACCAGGGCCTCCACCCGGATGCCTTCCTCGTGGGCACGTTGGATAAACCGGGAAAGGTCCTCGGTTCGAAAATGTTCGGTGGCCCTCCAGTTCCAGTACACCGTACCGACGTCCCAGGCGTCGGCCCGGTCGAAAAATCGGTCCGTTTTCCGTCCGTTCTCAACCAGATCCAGAAGCAACTGCGGATCCGATCCCCAGAGGTAGAGGCCCCGGTTTTGGAACACGTCGGCTTCCGAGGCCCGATCCGATCCCCCCAGGGAAACAGCACAACCGGTGGCCAGCACCACGGACAGCATCAACAATCCGCCGGCACACCACCCATAAACAGCTTCCATTACGGTTCCTCCCACCGGGACGCTGGCCCACTATACCATCCAACCTCGCTGTTCGACGCCGGAAACGGTCCGGCTACTATTCCACCTGCAGCTCGAAGGTTCAATAACTCGTGAAACCGTTCCGGATTAATTTCGTTACCGGACAGCAAGCCTGGATTAGATGGTGACATTGAGTTCGAGGAGGTATCGACCCGGAGGAAAGAACGTAGTCATGATCGATCCAAATTTATTAAGACAGTGGTCGTGTCCCTTTTTGCGTATAAATTCAGCGTCCAAACGGGATTGATGTCTCGGGTAAGGGACCAACCTTGACGTATCAGTCGTCCAGATCGTTCCTGAATTTTGCGGGACTATTCACCGGTGAGGGCCATGTCTCCGAACATGTCAGCCGGTTCGATGATCATCGCGGCAATCCGGTTGCCTTCGAGGGATGAAGGGGAAGAAACGCACTTATCCTCATTTTAACAGTAATACTGTATCGTCACGCTGACCGGATAAGAAAGAATTTGGTCTTACGGGAATTCATGTTCCGTTGTAAATTCGTCAAGCTACTTCAGTTCAACCGGGAACACAGATCGATTTTTTTCAGGGACCACAATTTGGTTGGAACACTGGGCGACGGAGCGGGTCGGTCGAGTCAGGCGGTGACGGCCGGTTCGGGGAGTTCCTGGATCATGTCCCGGAGCACGTAGTGGAGGATGCCGCCGTTCTTCCAGTACTCCACCTGGATGTCGGTCTCCAGCCGGGACCGGATTTCAAACTCCGTCACCGTCCCGTCGTCCGCGGTGGCGGCGACCTTCAAGGTCCTGCGGGGCTCCATGTCGGCGATGCCCTCGATGTCGTAGGTCTCCTCCCCGGTGAGCCCCAGTTCCTCCCAGCCCTCCCCGTCCAGGAAGGAGCAGGGCAGCACGCCCATCCCGATCAGGTTGGCGATGTGGATCCGTTCGTAGGTCTCGGCAATCACCACGTCGACGCCGAGCAACAGGGTTCCCTTGGCGGCCCAGTCACGGGAGGACCCGGTGCCGTACTGCTTGCCGGCCATCACGATCAGCGGCGTGTCCTCCTGCTGGTAGGCCATCGAGGCGTCGAAGATGGTGGTCTCCTCCCCCTCGGGGAACTTGGTCGTGTAACCGCCCTTCCGGTCGGCCAGCTCGTTGTCGAGCCGGATGTTGCCGAAGGTCCCCCGCATCATGACCTCGTGGTTGCCGCGCCGGGATCCGTAGGAATTGAACTCGTCCGGCGGAACACCCCTGTCGATCAGGTACTGGCCGGCCGGACTCTGGGTGGGAATCGCCCCGGCCGGGGAAATGTGGTCGGTGGTGACGCTATCGCCCACCATCACCAGGCAGCGGCCATCCTCGAGGTCCTCCGGTTCGGGTTCCTCCCGGTCCATGCCCTCAAAGAAGGGGGGCAGTTTGATGTAGGTTGAGTCGTCCTGCCAGTCGTAGGTGTCGCCCTCCGGCACGGAGAGAGAGTGCCAGCGCTCGTTGCCCTCGAACAGATCGGCGTACTGTTCCTTGAACAGCTCCGGATCCATGACCTCCTTGATGTGTTGTTTGATTTCGTCGCTGGAGGGCCAGAGGTCCTTCAGGTACACCGGGTCGCCGTTCGTATCCTGGCCGATCGGTTCCCGGTGAAGGTCGATGTCCACGGTTCCGGCCAGCGCGTAGGCGACCACCAGCGGCGGCGAACAGAGGTAGTTCGCCAGGGTGTACGGACTGATCCGGCCCTCGAAGTTCCGGTTGCCCGACAGCACAGAGGCCACCACCAGGTCGTTCTCGGTGATCGCCTTCTCCACCGGTTCGGGCAGCGGGCCGCTGTTGCCGATGCAGGTGGTGCATCCGTAGGCCACCAGATCGAAGTCCAGTTCGGCGAGATCATCCAGCAACCCGAGTTCCGTCAGGTACTGAGTCACCACCCGGGAACCCGGCGCCAGGCTTGATTTTACGTAGGAGGGGACGTCCAGGCCCCGTTCCAGGGCCTTCCGGGCCACCAGTCCGGCCCCGATCATGACGGTGGGGTTGGAGGTGTTGGTGCAGGAGGT
>CAYPTI010000067.1:0-10083 GCA_964413525.1 uncultured bacterium
TGGATCCGGTCGCGGATCAGCCCCCGCTGAGTGCGATCGATCAGCCGGAGATTGATCTCAGCGACCTCGAAGACCTCGAAGGCACCCTGGAACTGTTGCGGGAAACCGGAGCCCTGTAAGTACCCCCGGCAAAAGGGATTCGATCCTGTGCCCGACAGCTTGGGGGATAGCCGTTCGTGATCGGTACAAAATCAATTCTTACCGGGCTTCACGGGATCCGATCCGTAAACAGCAGCCGGAACAGCGAACCGTCGTTTCCGGTTCGCCCACCGGGATGGATCGTCCCGTGGCGACCTTTTCGTGGAGAGGATGAGGAGCGGTGATCGGAGAGTTAATCGACCAGGGCGGCTGGGTGATGTACGTGCTGCTCGGCTGTTCGGTGGTGGGGATTGCGCTCATTTTAGAGCGGACTTGGTACTGGATCCGGACCTGGCCGCGTGTGAAGCAGGGACCGGTGGACCGGATGCTGGAGTCCCTTCGTCAGGATCAAAAACCCCGGGGCCTCCGGGAGAACCTGATCTGTGACCGCCTGCTGTCCGCTTCCCGGGATCCGGACGAATTCCGCCTTGAGGCCGAACAGGCCCTGGATCGGTTTCATCAGTCCAGCCGCCGGTTTCTTATCGGGCTATCCACCCTTGTTGGTCTGGCACCGATGCTGGGGATCTTTGGCACCATTCTTGGCATTATCAAATCCTTTCACATTCTCTCGGGGGCGACCATCACCGATCTGGATGCCATCAGCGTTGGAATTGCCGAGGCGCTGATCACCACCGCCACCGGGTTGGCCATCGCCATGCCCTGCATCGTCTTTTACAACCTGTTTTTAGCCATGAGTCGACGGGCCGAGGACCGGTTCGAACAGGCCATTGACGAATCCGAACCCTTGCTCGTCCGGTCGGCCGGTCTTCAACAGGACGAACGGGCCCCCGAGGATCAGTCCCGGCGGGCTGCTGATTCCCAACCGAACCCTGCCCCGGGAGAGGGCTCCGCCGACCGGACCTCCGTCCGGGAAGTCGCCGGAGAAGGTTCCTCCGGATGAGCCGGGAAGACCGCCAGCAGTCCCTGGGGGAGGACCTCGGGATCCACATGTTGCCGTTGCTGGACGTGATGTTTCTGCTGCTCTGTTTTTTCATCTACGCCATCACGATGATGGTGATCCAGCAGGGCATCGCCGTGGAGCTGGCGGCGGCCGAAACCGGCGAACAAACCCGGGAGGATCCGTCTCAAATCGTCCTCTCGATTGATGGGGCGGGAGAGCTGTACTGGAACGACCGTCCGATAACCATGGAGGAGGCGGGGGGACGGCTGGGGGCGCTGGAGAACAACCCGCCCATCATCCTGCAGGCGGACCGGGAGGCCCGCCACCACCAGGTGGTGGAGATCCTCGACCTCGTTCGGACCCACGAGTTGACCAACCTGATCTTCGCGGTGGAGGAACCTGGGGGATGAAGCGGCTCAGTCTTTTCCTGACCGTCTCCCTCGCGCTCCATCTGGCCCTCCAGCTTGCCCCCAATTTCTTGCTCGAGGAACCCGACGTTCAGCTCCAGGCCAGCAACACCCCGATCACGGTCCGGACCATGGTGATGAACAGCGATGAACCCGTTGAGGAGGAACCGGCGGAAGAGCCTGAGGAGATTGTTGAGGAACCGGAACCCGAGCCGGTCGACAAACCGGTAGAGAAACCGGAACCCCGCCCCGCCCAACCGGCCCCGGAACCCGAAGAAACCGTCGGGAAGGCCGAACCCGAGGAGGCCATCGAGGAACCCGAGCCGGAACCCGCCGAGGAGCCGGTCGAACCCGAGGTTCAGGAGGGGCCCGGGTTGGAGTCCGTGGATCCGAACCCCTCCAAACCGGTACGAAGGACGCCCGACCCGGTCGTTGAGCCCGTTGATGTCCCGCCTCAACCCGAGGACCCTATGCAGGAGGTCCAACCGGAACCAGACCTTGAACCGGAGGACCAGGCTGTGGAGCCCGTCGGGTCACCGGATCAATCCCCGGACCCTCCGGACGAACCCCGGGAAAAGGATCAGACCGAAGAGTCGGCTGATGACCGGGAAACCGACCGGTCGAATGAACACGCGGAAAACCCTTCGGATCAGGGGAACGAGACGGACGAGTCCGTTGAGGAGAACAATTCGCTCAAGAATCCGAATCAATCGGCCGGGCCCAAAACGACCCCGGATTGGCAGCAATCCGATCCCGAGTACCGTCACAACCCTTCCCCTGACTACCCGCGACGGGCCGTCCGTCGTGGTGTTGAGGGTACCGTTGAACTGTTCGTGGAGATCGACCGGACGGGACGGGTCCGAACGGTTGAACTCGAAACATCCTCCGGGTCTCAATTGCTGGACGAGGCCGCCAAACGGGCCGTTCGGACCTGGGAGTTTGAACCCCGCACCGAAAAGGGCACCGCGACGTCAAGCTGGGCCATCGTCCCCGTACGGTTCCGGTTGAAGTAGATTCTCTATCCACGAATGACGTTGATTCCGACTCGTGAGCGATCCTAACTCCAAGGGGAGAACTGAGTTCAGAGTCGATTCAAAACCATGAAGTAACCCACCGTTGGACTCTTATCAATCCAGTCGTGATCGGTTCCGGGAATCGGCAAACGTTCTTGCTCGAGTCCCGGGTCCGACGTCTCGGGGTTCCGTGGGCGAGGGATGTGCGTTCTCGCATGAGTACCGGATTCAGGGTCTCTACCTGGTCGGATTGCTCGGAGGAGATTGATTCAATCAGATTGCCGAGGAGATGTTGTAGTTATAACTGTTTAGTCTGTTGAAACAGATTTTTCTTATGGTAGAGTCCCTCCTGTTTACAACGATGACCGCAATTTCTGATCCCGGAACGGGTTGAGCAAGGAACCGACCGGTTGGTTCACGGCCGAATACGGGATTGGGTTTAATGAACAAATTATGGGTTGATTCCCTGGGTGAGTTTATCAATCGGTCGAGGACCACCGGGCACCTCGGAGGCCGTTTGTAAAGGAGAGTTGCGGAACTGTACTGGGTCGTTGCTCAGCGAAACCTCAGCTTGGGAAACGGGGACGACCTCCCCGGAGAACGGGATCCGGTCGTCTGTCAAACGAACAACGATTTTTCCGCACGGTTGGACGAAACGAAATTGATTTCGCATGAAAGGGTGTCTTCGGTGGAAACGAGGATTGACATGGGACGACGCAGAGGACTGCCGTTTATCACCGCAGGGATTGTGCTGATGGTCACGTTGTTGTTTGGGGTCTGGGCCGGCCCATCGGAAGCCCAGGACACGGGGCCGAGTGAGATGGACGAAGTGGTAGTGGAAGCCACCCGATTTTATTCCGATCCGGGCAAAGTCCCGGGATCGATATCCGTTATCGACCGGGAAACCATCGAGAAGGAAATGGCGGTTTCGCGGGATCTGGGTGACATCCTGGGCAAGAATGTGCCGGGGTTTGCTCCGGGGAACAACGCGATGAGCAACTTTGGACAGACGTTGCGGGGTCGCAAGTTTTTGATGATGATCGACGGGGTCCCCCAATCGACCCCCCTGAGGGACGGTGCCCGAGAATTGCAGTCAATCGATCCGTCTCGAATCGAACGAATCGAAATTATTCGGGGTTCCTCGGCCATTTACGGGTACGGTGGTGCCGGAGGAATCGTCAACGTGGTCACCAGGGAGACCGGCAGCGGCGGTCCCCACCACCGGTCCTCCTTTCAGGTCGGTGGATCCGAACACGATCCGGACGACAGTCTCCGGGGGTCCGTTTCCCACGAAATCAGCGGCGGGAATGAGACCAGTTCGTACCGGGTGTCCGCCCTGTACGGTGTTGTTGACGGGTTTTTCGACGCCGAAGGGGATCGGATCCCTTCCGACCCCCGCGGGCAGGGTGGCCTTGCGGAAGGAAGCCGTTACGACCTCAGCGGCAAGTACCGGCGTGAATTTGGGGACCATCGTTCCTGGGAACTGCAGATCGGCCTCTACAATAACGACCAGGACCGGGATTACGGCCGGGTCAACGGAGACATTTCCCAGGGTGAAAAAACCACCGCGGAGGAGGGAGCTCCGAGCACCCTGGAGGATCCGGGAAACGAAAACAATTCGGCCCAGTGGACCGTTCGGGACCGCCGGTTTTTTGGCAACGATGCCCGGCTACGGCTGTACTACCAGGACTTTGAAGCCATGTTTGACACGGGGGCATTTTTTGGGAATCAGACCTTCATCCAATCGGAAAAAATGGGAGCCCGGGCCGAGCTCCAGCGGGATGCCAATCTGGGTCTTTCCCGCCCGGTCGATTTTGTCTACGGGATTGATTATTTGCATGATGAAACAGAGCAGGCCGACCTGTCGGGAAATTCGATCACCCCGGACATGGAACAATCCAGCTGGGCCCCCTTCCTTCAGGCGGAAGTGCCCCTGACTTCCTACTGGAAACTCGAAACCGGGGTACGGTATGAGCGAATTAAACTGGACGTCCCCACCTACACGAAACATCCGTCCTTCGGCGGCGGGACCGTCCAGGGAGGGACTCTCCGGTACGACGAGACTCTCGTCAACCTCGGTAGCGTCTGGTATTTAACCGATTACATAGACCTGCGAGCGGCGTTTTCCCAGGGATTTTCCGTCGCCGATATCGGGCGTTCGTTGCGCAGCACGGACGCATCGTCGGTGGAGGAATTTTCTCCCGAAGCTCAGATAGTGGACAATTACGAGCTGGGGCTTCGGGGTCAGTGGGCCCGGTTTGATTTTGATCTCGTGGGATTTTACAGTCGGTCCGAGTTCGGGACGACGTTCAACAACGACCTGATCATTCAGCGTCAGCCCGAGCACATCTGGGGCACCGAATTGTCTCTAAACCACGACCCGGCGGGACCCTGGTCCTGGGGAAGTTCGTTCACCTGGATGGAGGGCAAGACAGATCCGGACGACGACGGCCGGTACGAAGAATATCTGACCGGCGATCGGATCCCTCCCTTGAAACTAACCGGCGACGTCGAGTACCAATGGAGTCCGAGCCTTACTCACAGCCTGCGATATCAGTACTGGGGTGAGCGTGATCGGTTCGAGGGCAGCACGGAGTACGCAAAGGGGGAGGTGGATTCCGAATTCCTGCTGGACTATTACGTCTCCTACGGCCTGTCAAATGGATCGCTTTCGCTCGGGGTGGAGAACCTGACGGATCGGTTCTACTTTCCTGTCCGGTCCCAGTGGCCCAACTTGGACAGCACGTACACCGCGGGCCAGGGGCGCACCTTCACGATAACCTACGACAGAACGTGGTGAAGGTCGCCGACGGAATGGATGGACGACCTGTCCTGCCCTCGCCTCCGGGACGGTAAGAAATGAACCTCCGGCACGGAGTCAATCGAGTTCATCTATGGATCGGACTGGCGATTGCCCTTCCCCTGATTCTGATGAGCCTTAGCGGATCGGTCCTCGTGTACCGCTGGTCGCTGGACGCCCGGATCAATCACGACTGGTACGGAGTCGGAAAGGATATTCGAACGGACCCCGAATCCGTGCCCTGGGACCTCCATCTCGAACGGGCCCGGAGTTCGGCCGGAGGCGGGGAGGTGAGGTTATTCTGGGTTTCCCCCGCCGGTCGGGGATCACTGATCGCCGAAACCGCGGATCACACCCGGATTCACCTTGAACCCCACTCCGGTAACGTAATCGGGGTGCGAGAACATTCGAGCTGGCGTTCGATAATCTGGTGGATTCAGGAATTTCACCGAACCCTGTTCCTGGGCGAATGGGGATCAAGCCTCGTAAGTGCCCTTACGGCCGTTTCCCTTCTAAGCCTTTTCACCGGAGCCGTCCTCTGGTTGCTCCCCTTTTCCAAAAGCGGGGTTGCCCGGTTCGGGGTGCGGCTGAAAAGAGGGTTGGTTCGGGCCAACTGGGATGCTCACAACGCGGTGGGATTTTATGGGTTCCTGGTTCTGATGGTGATCCTGGGGACCGGGGTCATGATCGGCTTCTGGCCCACGGTCCAACCGCTTGTGTACGGACTGACGAATTCCGATCCTGTCGGGTTTGAGGCCCCCCCGGCTGAACCGGAGGCGGGGAGATTTTCACTCCGTCGCTCCGTCCGACAAGCTGAGGAGGAGTGGCCCGGGGCCCTACTCCGGCGGGTGAGCGTTCCCCGCGACGACCGCCATCCGGTTCGAATGCGGTTTCGGACCGAGGGGTCCCCCTACGAACCGGGGTTGAGCTGGATCTGGGTTGATCCGTATCAAAACAGTGTGGTGAAAACCCACTCTCCGGACACCCGGTCCTCCGGCGATGACGTATACCTCTGGATGTTTCCATTGCATTTCGGGGACTGGGGGCTTGTCTGGGGAAAGACCGCTCAAGTCTTCACGAAGATCGTCTGGTTTCTCGCTTCGCTCTCCGCGGTTTTTTTGAGCGTCAGTGGTTGTTTGATCTGGTACTGGAAACGACCGTGAAAATTGACCGGAGAACCGTTCCGGCATATGGTCGCGAACATCGACTCGATGAATAAGGTAGGAATATTTGTTTGAAACCGTTCTACCAAAAAGGTTCCCGGTGGGAGGTGATCGTTAACCGCCCGCACGATTATTTGTCGTTCAGCCGGACGAACCAACCTCGATTTATCGCGTGAACACGGACATTCCGTTACGATGTAATGGGACTGTTGGTACTGTAGAAAGTTTCTTGGCTTTGTCCGGTGAGAACTCCGAACATTCGGTTGAAAGTACATTCACTGAATGTAAATCTCATTTTTTGGTCTATTGTTGGGCCAATGGGTACCCGCATGACCGGAAACAGAGATCTCGTTCCTGAACATACGAATCGAACGGACGGTCCGTAATGACCGGGTGGGATGCCAAACCGAGGGAACGTCCCTGTAGGGGACCGATTTGAGTCCAGTTTTGGGGGTTCCTTGTTCTCCGCAGGTATCCGAATCAGCCGATTCCAGATGGCTCCTTTCCGTAACCGTGGTCGGAAGAACCATGTTCCGGGCAAGTCTTCGGGTGAGATGAATTGTTCAATGGCGGTCATCGGTTGACCGGACGGTTCCGACTGACCGTAAACTGACTTTGATGGGCGGCAGGAGAACCCTTCAATAAGGAATGGGTCCGGACTCGCGAAATTCAACCCGTTTGAGGCTGTGTTGCCATACAGGCATGGACGTGATCGTATCCTTTTCCGAGGAGTGAATGAAAATGAACAAACCGTACTGGTTCGTATTCTGGTCCTTGGTACTCGCCGCGGGATTGGTTGCCTGGTCGCCCGGTGCCTGGGGGCAGGAAACCGGGGAACCCGTGTTTCGGTCCCTGCGGTTTGGGGACAGCCAGACGGAGGTTCGGATGAAAATCCTGGAGGACGAGGTATTTTCCGTTCCCATGGTGAACCGGGGGGAGGCAGCGCTCAGCCCGAAGGGAGAATTCGATCTGGAAATTGAATCCGTGCAGCTCGACCTGGTCTTTTTCTTCAACCAGGCCGGTCTGCACCGGATGGATGCGACAGGAGAACAGGTGTCGGAAGACGAGTACGGTTCCCGTTTGAACGAACAGGGGGACGTCCTGAAAGAGGTGCTTGAAACGTCGTTCGGGGATCCCACCTCAACTCAGCGTCACGAGGCATCGACGTTTGACGACGGGGAGTTCAAACCGATCGCCTACTGGTCACCCGATCACCTGGAGGCTCAAAAAGAGATCTGGCTGGGGTACAATCGCCTGGATGATGGGTTTCAACTGTACCTGATTGTTCAGGATCCCGAACGCTCCGACCAGCCGGAGTACGAACCCCCGGAAACCTCCCCACCGACCTTCGACCGGGACGAAGCCGCCGAGCTTTTCTGAACCCAACTCGAGCGAGGATCCAGGCCGGGTACGCCTAATCAAGAACTCGGAAACCGAATTCTCTAACCCTGTAACGTACCCGGGGTCGCCGCCGCGTTCCTCACGAGGAGGAAACAGCCGACCGTCGACTGAGTGATCGGTGTGATCCCCGTGGGCGAATCGCCGGGTGCTCGCCGTTTTCTCCACGTTGGTGTTCTCGGTCGTGAACCTTGTCGTTTCCGCCCCGAGGTGTACTCATAACTTTCATTTAACATTATAAAACAAATCTAACCGGTAGAGTTCCCTCCGTACCCCGGACTACGGGATCGATGGTTTATCAGGGTTTGAACAGGAAACATGTATGAAATAATTTGTTCTGAAAGAACGTTAGTTATCAATGGAGTTCCCACCTGAAACAAGCAACTTCAAGAATCGTAACCATCCAATCGGTCGAGCGATTGGCTTCCGGTGGGGAAATTTTTTTAGTGCTTCATCGATCCGATCTTCGTTGGGGTGATG
Organism: uncultured bacterium; assembly: GCA_964413525.1. GTDB lineage: Bacteria > T1Sed10-126 > T1Sed10-126 > T1Sed10-126 > CAYPTI01 > CAYPTI01. The sequence continues at coordinate 8,301 of CAYPTI010000067.1, forward strand.
AGCTGTGACCCAGGTAGCGGTGGAGGAGCTTCCCGAGGAACTGGACCAGTCGCTGGAGGACGTGGAGGTACCCCGGTCGGCGGCGCCCTACATTCTGTTGCAGCGGGTTCGCCTGCAGAAGTGGAACGAATTCATCAATTCCATAACCGGGGGGCGGAAATTCTACAACAACTTTTTCTACAAAATTGAGGGGATGGTGCGGGCCCCCTCGATCAACGAGGAATACGCCGGCCGGATGGCCGAGGTGTTCAAGAACCTGCGTCCTCATCTTCCCGAGGACGTCGATTCGATCGTCGACGTTGGATGCGGTGTCGCCGGGCTGGACGTCTACCTCTGGCACCACTACGCCGAGCGGGACCCGGGGATTGTCCTGTTTGACAAGACGCAGGTGAGCGACTCGGTGTACTACCAGTTTTATCCCGACGCGGCCTACTACAATTCCCTGGAGGTTGCCGAACAGACCCTGACCCTTAACGATGTGCCGGAGGACTCGGTCCGAGCGGTGGAAGCCAGCCAGGAGAACCTGCTCGACCTGGGCTCGACCGACCTGGTGATTTCCCTTTATTCGTGGGGATTCCACTACCCGCTGGACACCTACATGGAGGAAGTGAAGGAGATCCTCTCCCCGGACGGGCGGGTCATCATCGACCTTCGTCGGGGAACCGACGGGGTCGAGACCTGTGAGGAGCATTTCCGGTCGGTTGAGCGGCTGGAGGACGAACCCAAGTACATCCGAGTACGGTTAGGCGATCCGGTGACCTGATCGCGGTCGAATCGGGGAAACCGGAAGTCTCGTCCAACCATGGTGGACCGATGGTTTCCCCGTATCATTCTCATCCAGCTGCCGGTAGAAGTCCGAAGCGTTCGGGTCGAAACGGTTCTCAAACCATCATCCGAACAGCAACGGACCGTGGAAAGGAGGTCACGTTTGTTGTTGTTTGAAAATTCAGTCTTCAGACGGGTTTGATGTCGCCGTGTCGGAACCAACGACGGATCACCAATCGTCAGGAACGGCCTGAGTAGCCGCAGGGTCATTCACCGGATCCGGGAGGCGGGAGTTCCCCTCGGGGACGTACATCGTGCCGTTGGCACCGGTCAGACCCCGCTGACCGAGAAGGATGTGGGAAGACCGGGTTTTCACACGATTCGGGACACAATCGGAACGTAAGCTCCGAGGAGTTATTCTTTCGGTAGGCGCAATTTGTCCAGCTACGAGGCGACGTATCGCCAACTCACAGCTCGACGCGGTTAGTCGTGGTCCCCCGAATCCCGCTCGCTCAGTTCGTCGTCCAGGTAGAGCAACCCCGTCGGATCGCCGTCGATCCGGCGCACCTTGTCGAGCAGATCCCCCATCAGGTTTTCTTCTTCGATCTGTTCGTCCACAAACCACTGCAGCAGGGAAAGGGCCTCCGGGTCGTCGTTTTCCCGGGCCAGCTCCAGGAGACGGTGGATCCGTCCGGTGATGTGCTGTTCCTGCTTCAGGGCGGTTTCGAACACCTCGACGATGGAATCGTATTCAATCTCCGGTTCCTCCAGTCCGGGGATCACCGCCTGGACGTCCACCCGGTTGAGGAAGTCGTAGAACTTCATCGCGTGTTCGACCTCCTCCTCGGACTGCACCTTCATGAAGTGGGCGAAGCCGTCCCAGGTCTCGTGTTCGAACCAGGACGCCATGCCCAGGTAGTAGGAGGCCGACTGAAACTCCTCCTGGATCTGACGGTTCAATTCCTCGGCGAGTTCCTTGCTGATCATGATTTCTGCCTCCCGATTATGGTTTGTTGCC
>CAYPTI010000068.1:0-7728 GCA_964413525.1 uncultured bacterium
CGGATGAACTCGAGCCGGTTCCCGAACCGGGTTCCACCGCCGTGTATGGACGGACGGGCTGGGGACGGACCCCGGACGTCCGTCCAAAGGGCCGGAGGAACTGATTCACTCGTAGTTCGTGTGAAAGTCGTACTGTTCGATCAGGTACGGTGACGGATCGATGTTGTCGCCGTTCACGCGGATTTCGTAGTGGAGGTGGCTGCCGGTGGACCGGCCGGACTGGCCGACCCGTCCGATGAGGGCTCCCTTGGAGACCCGGTCGCCGACCTCCACCAGGGATTCGGACATGTGAGCGTAGAGGGTCGAGTAGCCGTACCGGTGTTCGATCTCGATGGTCAATCCGTAGCCCCCGTTCCGTCCGACCTGAACTACGTTCCCTTCGGCCGGAGCCCGGACGGGGGAACCGTGCCAGGCGGCGATGTCGATCCCCCGGTGATAGTCGCCTCCCGAACCTCCCATGGGATCGTGACGATAGCCGTAGGAGGAAGAAAGCCACCCTTCGGTCGGCCAGAGGGTCGGGGTATGTTCGAGCAGTTCGCTGCGGCTGTCCACAAACTTCCGGATCCGCTCCAGTTCACGATTTCGTTCGATGGCTCCGTCCAGGGTCCGGTCAAGGAACCGATCGCCCCCGGCGTCGACCCGATCAAACCCGTTCGAGGGTTCGGACGGGAGGGACAGGTGATCGAACCCGACCAGCCGGAGCAGCTGTTCCTGCTTGCGGCGATTTCGTTCGAGTTTCTCTTCCAGGGAAGACATCCGGTTTAACCGCCGGCGCTGTTCTTCCCGAACCTGCCGGAGTTCCGTCACGTCCTGTGCCGTAATCAGCTCTCCATCGTGAAGCAGGACCTTGCTCCCGCCCAGGATGAGTCCTCCCAGCACGATCAGGAAGGCCAGGCCGGCCAGTCCTCCGGCCGTAAGGGCGAGCCACCAGGGGAGGGACAGTCGATAGGGTTCCCCGTCGCTGAACGGATCCAGCAGAAACGTTACCGAACGGTTCCACCAGGCCATCGAGCGTCCTCCTTTCGGTCATCCGGTCCCGTATCCCGGCCCGACGGGCGAACAGGAAAGGGACGGTTAGCCGGAATGATTCGGATCACGATCGGATGAGAATCAGGTAAGGATACGATAGGTCCCGGAACGACGTAATGGGGACGCCCCCCCTGGATCCCGTCGTCCCGTGAGTCAGGCCCCGAGCCGATCCAGCAGGTCGTCAAATTCCTCCGGGGACCCGAAATACAATCGGACGTGTCCCTGTTTGCGGTCCCGGGAGACAATTTCGACCTCGGTGCCCACTGCTTCCTCCAGGCGAGCCTGCAGCTCCTCAAAGTGGGGATCCGGTCGATCGGTCCCGGACTCATCTTCCTCGGTTTGATCCGACCGGTCGGGGGTTCCTTCCGGGCCGGTCTCCCGGACGGCCTGTTCCAGGCGGCGGACGGACCAGTCCTCACGAATCGCCGTCTCAGCCAGTTCGATCTGGCCGGCCGGATCGTCCAGGCTGATCAGGGATCGAGCATGGCCGGCTGAAAAGTCGCCCGTGCGGACGAAGTCCTGGATGTCGGAGGGGAGGGAGAGAAGCCGGAGTCGGTTGGCAATCGAACTGCGACTCCGTCCGAGGGATTCCGCCAGCTGTTGCTGGGTCCAATCGTGCTGATCGAGGAGTCGCTCGTACCCGCGGGCCTCCTCGATGGGAGAAAGGTCCTCCCGCTGGAGGTTCTCCACCAGGGCCAGGGCGAGGGCCTGCTGATCGTCGAGATCCCGAACCACGGCCGGGATTTCCCGCAGTTCGGCGGCCCGGGCGGCCCGCCAGCGCCGTTCGCCCGCAACCAGTTCAAATCCCCCGTCCGGGCGCGGCCGAACCAGAACCGGTTCGAGCACCCCCTGGGCCCGAATGGATTGTTCCAGTTCCTCAAGCCGATCCGGATCGAACCGCTCCCGGGGTTGCTCGGGGTTGGGTTGGAGAGAGTCCACGGGCAACCGGCGAAGATCCCCGGCGGCCTGCTCCTCAGGATCCTCCGGCAACAGGTGGTCGAGTCCTCGACCCAGACGTCCGTCCGACACGGTGAAGCACCTCCTGGACAAAGGCGAGATAGGCTCGGGAGCCCCGGGAGGTGGGGGCGTATTCAATCACGGATTCTCCGTGGCCGGGGGCCTCCCCAACACGAACGTTCCTCGGAATAATAGTTTCAAATACCTTATCTTTAAAGTGATCCTGAACGTCCTCCCGGACCTCGGTGGCCAGGTTGGTCCGCTCGTCGTGCATCGTGATCAGGATCCCCAGCAGTTCCAGCGCGGGGTTGAGCCGCTGCTGGACGGACCGGTAGGTGGACCAGAGCTGGCCGAGGCCCTCCAGGGCATAATATTCGCTCTGAAGAGTAACCAGGAGCTGATCCGCCGCGTTCAGGGCGTTCAGGGTCAGGGGACCGAGGCTGGGGGGACAGTCGAGAAGGATCCAGTCGTAGCGGTCCTGTGCCGGCCGGATCACCTCCGCCAGTTCCTTATGCCGGCTGTTGGCCTGAGGAAGCCGGGCCCGGGCGGCGTTGAGCTCCTCCCCCGGAGGGACCAGATGGAGCCAGTCCCCGCGGGCCGGTTGAAGGGCGTCTTCCAGCGGAAGCTCCTCCAGCAGCGCTCCGTACAGCCCCCCGGGGCCCACCTCAAGCCCGAGTCCGCTGGTGGCGTTGCCCTGCGGATCCACGTCCACGAGAAGAACCCGCTGATCGGCCAGCACCAGGCCCATCGCCAGGTTGATGGCGGTGGTCGTTTTTCCCACCCCACCCTTTTGCATGCCGATTGCAACCGTTCGAGCCATCCGGCTCACCTCCGGCGTCTATCCAGCAGGATAGCCGTCGGGCGGGTACACCGCAATGAACTGACCGAAGGGGAAGGGGCAACGTCCCCGATCACCCCCGATCGAGTTCCTCAAACCAGCCGAGGATCCCCCGGAATTGTTTCACGTGAAACAATTCGTCCGATCCCCACCAGATCACGGTGGCGGCCTGTTCTCCCTGCCAGCGAAGCCGCCGGGCCAGCCAACCGGGACGCTCCGGGGGAAGGGGCACGTCGGGCCCGGCCCACCGGACAATGGGCCCCCAGGAGGGCGGTGAATCGATCAGAGCAGACCAATCGAGAGCACTCCGGGTGATCACCTGAACCTCGGGCAGCGAGGAGGGGGGCACGTCCTCGTACCGCCGGGAATGGAGCTGGACCGTGATCGGGGGCAACCGCTGGAGGAGCCACCGGATCAGGCTAACGCAGCGGGTTCGCGGTTCCACCAGGTGAACCGGACGGGCCGGGCCGGCCAGGGCGATGGGGAGCCCCGGAATTCCCACGCCCGACCCGGCGTCGAGGAGGGGACGCCCCTCCCGAAACAGGGACGAAACGGCGAGGGCCGGGCGCAGCAACTGCCGACGGATTTTGTCCGGATCCTCGATCCCGACCAATCCGTGGGAGGATCCGATCCGGGATAGCCCCAGGGAAAGCCGCTGAAAAACGGGCTGATGGAGAAGTCGTTCCACAGCATCGGGATTCACGGGGAGCACCTCCACCGGGTCGGTTGGTCCCCAACCTCAGGGAAGCAGGGACCCAACGAACTCCTTAGCCTACCAGTTTCCGCCCCCTCTGTGATCGAGGGCTCCGGGAACCGGGGCTTATCCTTTGCGTCCGGTCCGAAGGGTTTTCGGAGGGAGAACCTGGTGAGCGTGGGTTCTCCGGTTTCCCGGTGAAGCCGGTAGGGATTCGTGAAGGTCCTAACGGCGGAGGACGGGGAACAAACAAACAGTTTGTCTCTCCGCCGGGATATGGGGCAACGATGTTCCCGATCCCGAGGTCCAATCCCTGAAACCGCGGAAGCTTTCACCAGCCGGCGCAAACGGCCTCCGAACACCATTCTCGGTCAGCCGGAGGTTGACCGGTGCCCGAGGCACGACGTACGTCTCCGAGGTGATTACGCCTCCCGAATTCCGTTCCTTATCGAAGGTCTAGACAGACGGTTCGTGACGAAGGATGATCCACATAATTGGCATCGTGTTGGTGAAATCAAACCCGTTTGGAGACCGTTTGTACACACAAATAGGGATGTGACCCGTGTTTCACGTGAAACATCGGTACCTTTGATCGCAAACGAGCGGAGGGATCCCGTCCCCGCTTGTATCGGGGGGACGTGCTCGCTATCGTTCGGTGGGAGGTAGGCCGGATGTGTTTCTTACTCGGCGAGCTGGACCCGACCGGGTCCCGGCGGCTGGTGATGGCGGGCAACCGGGATGAATTTTATGATCGCCCCTCCGAGCCTCCGACCCTCCACGACGAGGGGGAGCGGGCCTGGCTGGGGCCCCGGGATCTCCGGGCGGGCGGAACCTGGTTCGGGGTCAACGAAGCCGGAGTCCTGGCCGCGTTGACCAACATCCCCGAACCCGAGAAAGAACCCGGCTCCGACGGCCAAGCCGATTCCGTCCCGAGCCGAGGTCATCTGGTGCGCCAGGTCCTGGAACGGGCCGATTCCCCGAAGCGGGCGGAACCCCTCCTGGAGCCCGGGGCACTTGGTGACTATCGAGCCTTTACGTTGATGGTTGTCGGACCCGGAGAAATCCGGGTCCTGTCCCATCAAAACGGCGGCTCGGAGTGGTCCCGTCATTCCTCCGGGGTGTTTTACCTGTCCAATCGATCCGGCTTTCAGTCCCTGGGACCGGAGGACGATCGTCGGAGCCCCTGGGGAACCACCGGCTCGGACATCCCCCCGGATCGGATCCGGGCCCGGTTGCAACGGTTCAGTCAGCGCCACGAACCCTACCGGGAACGGGAATCTGTTTGTGTGCATGGCGACCGGGCGGGAACGGTTTCCTCCCAGGTGAACATCATTCAGGAGGAACCGCCGGAAATGCTGTACGATTATGCGGACGGCCCACCCTGCGAAACAGCGTATCGGTCGGTTGACGTTCCAAACGTCATCCGGGAAGGAGTTCGAAGGACGTGGCTCGATTCCCGACCGAGCGGGTAAGGCCAGGACGGGTCGAGGTCGTTCCGTCGAGGAGGTTGAGCCTCAAGAGGACCGGCTGAAAACTATTGTGCAATATACCGGTCGACATGGGGCAAGGACAAATAATAGTATACATTTTAAATTAAAAAATATTGGATGTGGTTCGGATGAAGCGATGGAATCTGGCCTGGGCCGTTGCGGCCCTGGGTCCCCCCGCCGTTGTGGTCTGGTTGCTCACCCGGCCGGGCGTTCTTCCGGGTACCGGTGTGATCGAGGGGATCTGGGTCGACTACCGTCCGTACCTGCTGTTCCTGCCGGGAGTCCTGTTTTTAGCCAACGGGGTCGTGAACCTGATCGTTCGCTCGTCCCGACTCGCCTGCATGAACGGGCTGTTCATGCTTACGTACCTCTACCTGGTGGTGCCCTGGGCCGGGATCGGCCTTCGGCCCGACGCGGGATTGGGTCCGGTTCTGCGGCAGAGTCACCCCTACCTGACCCTGTTGATCCCGCTGAGCATGCTGGTGATCCATTTTCAGCCGGATCGATCGCTTGTCGGGACCAGAAGGTGGGGGACCCTCGGGCTGATCGGAGGGCAATTTGCTCTCCTCGCGGGGGTTTACGCGGCGGTTCCCGAAGGGGCCAACCGACTTTACGAGGGGTTGTTCATGGTCTCGCTTCCGGGGATCCGAGTCGAGTTCGCCTGGGCGAGCGGGCTGCTGCTGGCCTTCACGGCGGTCGTTTTCCATTACCCGGACCGGACCTCCTTTTACCACCTCCGGAACACGATCCTGTTCTGGGTGATGGTGACCGTGATGCTCGGGTTTTATCCCGAATTTCAGCGGTATAACGGCGCCGGGGTTCCGCTCCATCACCTGCTGCTGTTCGGGACCGGTTCCCTGATGATGGTGCCGAAGACCCTGCACTCGCTTCGGTTGAAAATCTACCACGATCCGCTGACGCTCCTGCCGGCGAGGCTGGCGCTGGAGGAACGGCTCTCGACCCTCCCGTCCCGGTACGCCCTTGCCCTGGTGGAGGTGGATCGGTTCAAGGAGTTGAACGACACCTACGGTTCGGACGCCGGGGGGACCGTGCTGTGCCGGGTGGCGGAAACGCTGGAACGATCCTCCACCGGGGAGGTCTACCGGTTCGAGGGACAGCAGTTCGCGCTGATTTATCCGGACCGGAAGGTTGACGAACTGGAGACTGAGCTGGAGGAAATTCAACGGAACGTCAGGAACCTCAGCCTTCAGGTAACGAAAAAAAGCAAGCGGGCAACCAAACTGTACGATCCGACGATCACCGTGAGCCTGGGGGTGGCCGGCCGGGAACCGGAGGACGGCGCCGAGCCCGAGGAGGTGCTCGAAGAGGCCGACCGGGCGCTGGACCGCGCCCGTCAGGCCGGACGGGATCAGCTCACGCTGACCCCCTAGTACCCGGGTTCCGGCCGGGATCAACCGCCCGGCGAGAGGGACCTCCGGATTGCCGGGAGGCCGCCCGGGCGGTTGCGTTCAGACCGTCTGGTTCTCGGCGTCCTCGAACTGACCGTCCGGAACGTCGTAGGGAGTCGGAGGTTTGCTGACGTCGGAGAGCCGGATGACCTCCACCCGGTAGCCAAAGGGATCCCAGAAGGAGCAATCCCACTTCGGGTACATCTCAACCCCCCATTCCTCCGCCCGCTCGCGGATGGCCTCCAGGTCCTCCTCCCGGTCGTCGATCACCAGCCCCCAGTGACTGTCCTTCTTTTCCTCCGGATCAATCGAGTCATCCTCAAACAGGGCCAGAAAATCAAACCGGCCGTTGCAGTCCAGCCAGGCGTTGCGACCCTCGCGGTTCCGGACGTCCATGTCGAACACGTCAGTATAAAATTCGACCGCCCGATCCACATCGGACACGTCCAGCGCCACGTGGTTGATCCCCAGCACCGTGGCCATGATGGATCAGCCTCCTCGGAGTTGGTGGTATCCAGCTCAGGTCTCGGTCAAGATAGCCATCGAATCCCGGTTACCGTTCGCCCGGGAAGTATAACCGCGGCCGATCGGGCCTGCGTTACCGGGTTTCCATCCCGTCGGTTCCCGACGGTTCCGGTTGCCTCCGGGGAATCCGAACCTCAAAGTGAGCTCCGTCGGAGCCGTCGACCGAAACGGTCCCGCCGAGCTGATCGACGGCCAGCGCCTGGACCAGCTTGAGTCCGAGCGAATTCGACGTAAGGTCCTCCAGCTCAGCCACAAACCCGGGACCGTTGTCCTCCACGCTCAGCACCAGGTCCCCGTCGGCTTCCTCAAACCGGATGGTGATTTGTCCCTCGTCCCGGTGGGCCATGGCGTGTTCGAACGAGTTCATCATGAGTTCCGTCAGGATGAGTCCGCAGTGCAGGGCTCGTTCGGGGGAGAGCGGAACATCGGACAGGGTCCGCTGGATGGTTACCGACGAATTGGTGGGTTGGAAATTTTCCCGAACGGTGTCGATAATTGCCTCGAGGTACGGTTCCATCCGAATCCGATCGACGTCCTCCTGCTGGTAAAGGATCCGGTGGAGGGAGACCATGGACTGAATTCGCGACCGAACGTCCTTGAGGATTTCCTGGACTTCCTCGTTGTCGGTGTTCCGCAGCTGCAGGCCCAGAAGGGAGGAAGCCAGCTGAAAGTTGTTCTTGACCCGGTGGTGGATCTCCTGCATCAGCCGGTCCTTGGCCTGGTTGGCCTGCTCGAGTCGTTGGTTCTGTTCCTCCAGAACCTGTTCATGGGTCTTCCGTTCGCTGA
>CAYPTI010000068.1:7828-10068 GCA_964413525.1 uncultured bacterium
TCGAGTCGTTGGTTCTGTTCCTCCAGAACCTGTTCATGGGTCTTCCGTTCGCTGATGTCCCGGCCCGTGCCGATGATCCCCCGCAGGTTGCCCTCCGGATCGGTAAACCGGGATCCCGTCAGTTCGTAGGGGATCGCTTCCCCGTCCGCGGTAACCAGTTCCGCCTCAACCTGGTCCCGTCCGGTTTCCAGGACGTTCTGCATGGCCTGTCTGATCCGGCCGCGGTCCTTCTGCCGGAACAACTCGAAGGTGTTCATGTCGGAAATTTGGTCCGACGAGTACCCGGTGACGTCGACAACCGCCTGATTCCATCGAAGCGGCTCACCCTCCGGGTCGATCACGTAGAACAGATCGGGAATGGCGTCGAGGCTCTGGGTGATAAAGTCTCGTTCGTACTTCAGCCGGCGTTCGTATTCCTTTTGTTGGGTGACGTCCCGGAAGAACCAGACCCGGCCGTAATACCGGCCGTCGTCCCCCCGAACCGGGGCCGTGTAGCGGTCCATCACCCGGCCGTCCGCCAGCTGGATTTCGTCCCGGGCCGTTTTCTCGGGATGGTCATACAGGTACTCCACGCGCTCAAGGAATTCCTCGGGACGGTCGATCTGATCGAGCCACTGGTCCAGAACCTCCTGATCGTTCCCGGCCCGCATCGTCTCCTCGGGAACCTTCCAGAGGTCGAGAAATCGCTGATTGTAATTGACGAACTCCCGGTCTTCGTCCACGACCAGCACGCCGTCGATGCTTGATTCGACCACGGCGTCAAGCATGGATCGCTGGTACCGCAGGGTTTCCTCCCGGGCGATCCGGTCGGTGATGTCCCGTCCGATCCCGATGATCCCGCGCGGGTTGCCGTCCTCGTCGGTCAACGGGGTCCCCGCGAATTCATAGGGAATGGTTTCCCCCTCGGCGGTGACCAAGGTCCCCTCCACCCGGACCGGCCCGGTCTCAAAGACCCCCTCGAAGGCTTCCCGGATGGGCTGTTGCTCGTCCTCCGGGGAGAATTCGGACAGGGGTTTCCCGGCCAGTTCCTCGTCCGAGTAGCCGGTCACCCGGGTGGCCGCCCGGTTCCACTTCATCAGGCGACCCTCGGGACTGATCACGTAGAACAGGTCGGACATCGCGTCGATGCTCTGCCGGATGAAGGTCCGTTCCTTCTGGAGCCGTTGTTCCGCCTGCTTGCGGTCGGTGATGTCGATCGAAATTCCGGCGACCTCGGGAAGGGGAGTTTTCGGGTTGTCGATCGGAAAGATTCGAGCTTCGATCCAGCGCACGGTTCCGTCCGGCCGCAGGATCCGGTGTTCGAAAACGTGCGGTCCGTCCTCGTACAGGGACCGGTCCTGGATCGACTGAACCACCGGTTCCCGATCCTCCGGGTGGATCGTCTCGATCAGCCTGGAAAAATCCCCGTAGAGTTCCTCGACCGGTCGGTCCCAGATCGCCTCAAACCCGGGGCTCAGGTAAAAAAACCCCTCCTCGTTGCCCATCCAGATGGCGATCTCGTCGAGCTTGTCGGCGATCGTCCGAATGCTGACGGTGTCGGGGTCTGATGGCGCGACCGGGGATCCGGACGAATCGGTTATATCCGGAGCGTCACCCGAAACCGGCGCTCCGCAGTTGGGACAGAAGTTTGCTCCGGTGGGAATCTCGTCATGACCGCAGGCCGAGCATGGTTCCTGTGACATGATTCATCCCCCTTCGGTTGGTCCCTCGCCCGGTTTACGGGCCAATCGTTCGGAATGCAATCGTACCGGACGGGGCGGTTCCCAATAATGCAACAGAATAACATATTCCTCCCCGTCTCGAATTAACGGTCCCGGTCAAGGAGCCGAATTATTTTCCTAAACCGGATGGTGAGTTCACCCGGGAAGTTCATCGAACATGAACCCGAACCCTTCCTCCTGCAGTTTTCTGTGGCTTGAGCGGCTTGAGAAATTCGGTTGCCCGGCCGGGCTCATGCTACCCTTCTCAGGGTTGACCCGGCGGCCATTCATTCAGACTGTTTGGACTGGGCGGTGGAACACCGCGGTTGGAATGACGAGACTCAGCTGAAGGAACAGATTGATAACGACGGGAGGGTTCCCCATGACGGAGAACTCCGATGATACGCCGGAAAACCCCCGGATCGAAAACGAAGCAACCGCGGAACTGATCGAGCACGCCCTGTTTAACCTCTGGTCGGTGGCCAACGACCTGTCGCGGATCCAACCTCCGTCGGACCGGTTTCACGTAACGATCTTCGG
>CAYPTI010000069.1:0-5389 GCA_964413525.1 uncultured bacterium
GGTCTGCTGGTAGGTTGCACCCGGCAGGGAAGCCGGAAACAGGAACAGGACGAAGCAGACCGTTAACAAGGGCACCCATCGAGTCATAAGCGTCGTGACCCCGGACCGTCTAAGAATGGAGTATTGCTGAACCCTCACTATACCGACCACGGCCGGGGACGTGTAGACGGGCCCGGCTCCTCCACTCAATCGAACCGGTTGTCGGGTTTCAACTCACCGTTCTGTGTCAGCGACAGGACCGGCGCCGGACCCGGATCGTCTGGTTCCGAACCGGTTTCCTCCACCGGACCGATCACGTACCGGGAATCGGGGTTCAGGGGGACGTCGTCCGGAATCCGATCGGGGGTCAGGATGACGCTGAGCCGGTTTCCGTCGCCGTCCGTCAGCACGAGCCGGATTCGGCTGTCCTGCCGGTCGGGCCGGTTGGTGAGGGTTCCCCGGATCACGTACGGATTGGGCCGGTCGCTGGAATCCTGAGCGGAGGGGAAGTGAGTTAACCGCCGCCTGAGATCGCCCGCCGAAAGCGGTTCTACCCTGGTTTCCTCGTCCATCCGGAGCCGGACTCCTCGCTGGAGATCCAGCCTGGCGGATTTCAGAAGAATCACCTGTCCGGGTTCCGCGGTGGAATCGGGGTTCAGAAGCCGGAGGGTGGATTCGTCCCGTACCCGGTCCTCGGGATCCACGAACTCCGGCGTCTGACTGAGGTGAAGGTTGTCCGAGAAGGAGAGCACCTGCCCGGCGGTGGTGATGGGGCTGTTCAGGGATGATTCAAGCCGGGCGACGTGCTGGATTCTCCAACAGGGAGGGTCGTGGTTTTCCTCCACGCTGAGCAGGTTGTAGTACTGCCGGGCCCCGTCGTGGGTCAGCTTGATCACCCGGTGGGGTTTGTGGTTCCCGAGGGGTTCCCGGGTCAGGTACCCGTGGTGTTTGAGCTGTTCGAGCCGGGAACGCAGGGAGGGTTCGGACTCGGACTCAAGGGCCCCGAAGAACCGGTGTCCCAGGTAGAGGGGTTTGAGCGGGGGCGGATCGGTCCAGAAACTGCCCGGGTCACCGGAGAGAAACTGGATGAGTTTTCGTTCCCCGGTCCAGAAGGGGAGCGAGCCGACGGCGTACAGGATGAGTTTGGCCGGAGAACGGTTCATCGATCAGTAGTTGAAACTGCTCCCCCCGATAAACTCCCGCAGAATGGAGGTGGGGGGAACCTCCCGGCTGTTGATGGTTTTGAACAGGTCCATGAACCCCCGCAGTCGATCGGCGGTGGTGAACTCGGGCTGATCCTCGGTGATCCGGGAGAGGGCCGGAACGATGTAGGGCTTCAGGGCGGCCAGTTCGTACAGCAGGGCGGTGTTAAACATCACGTCGGCCTCCTCCTGGTACGGGAAGATGTACTTTTCCTCGCCCCGCCGGACGCTCTGCCAGCGGTTGATGTTGGTTTCCGGCATGATGTTCCGAAACAGCATGTCCCGGATGATCCGCCGGATGAGCCGGGAGTCCGAGGTGCTGATCCGGTTCCGGTTGTCAATCACGAGCTGAGTCAGGGCGCTGGTGTAGATGTAGAACTTGCGGTGCCGGGGCAGGGCCCGGGTGAGCCGTGGATTCAGGCCGTGAATGCCCTCGATGATCAGCAGTTCGTCGTTGTCCAGCTGAAGCGTATGGTGGCCGGTCTCCCGGGTGCCGGTATCGAAATCGAACTCGGGAACCTCGATGGACTGACCGTTCATGAGCCGGTCCAGGTGATCGTTGAACAACTCCAGATCGATCGCTTCGATGGTCTCGAAGTCGTAGTTCCCCTCCTCGTCCAGCGGGGTCTGCTCCCGCTCCACGAAGTAGTCGTCGGTCGACAGTTTTACCGGGTTGAGTCCGTTGACTCGAAGTTGAACCATCAACCGCTTGGAGAAGGTCGTCTTCCCGCTGCTGGTGGGGCCGGCGATGGAGATCACGTCCAGACGGTCCCGCCGGTCGTGGATGGTGTCGGCGATGTTGCTAATTTTCTTTTCGTGCAGGGCTTCCGAAATTTTGATTACGTCAGAAATGTCATTCTCGGCTATGGCCCTGTTCAGGGCACCGACGTCCCCGACGTTGATGATCTTCGCCCACTGCTGGGACTCCTGGTAGATCTGAAACAGGCCGGTCTGCTGGGTCGGTTCGGGAATCACCTTGTGGTTGCGGGGATCCGGGAACCGGAGGATGAATCCCGGTTTGTGGCTGCGCAGTTCAAAGTGGGTGAGCCGTCCGCTGGAGGCCGGAGCGGGAAAGTACGCGACATCCAGAATTTCGCCGGCCCGATGGAGGTCCAGGGAATCGGGGTTCCAGTGATCCAGCAGCCGGAGTTTGTCGGGCTCGTCCCGATCCTCAAACAGGCTTCGAGTTTCGTCGAACGAATACCGTTCCACCTCAAACGGGAGGTCCTCCTCGATCAGGGAGTCCATCTCCTCCTCCAGAGAAGAAAGCTGCCCCCGGGAGAGGCCGTTGACCCCCTCGATCTGGTAGTAGTAGCCGTTTTCAAGCGAGTGGCCGACGATCAGGTCCCGATCGGGAAATTCCCGGCTGAACGCCAGGTTGAGGACCAGCGTGAGGCCCCGGCGGTAGAAGTAATGGCCGTACCGGTGGGTGTAGCGAAGCAACTTAATCCGGCCGTTCCGGGCGAGGGGGTGCCGGAGGGAGATCAACCGGTTGTTGATCGAGGCGCCCAGGATGGGATCGGCCCGGTCCGGCTCCAGAAACCCCTCCCGGTCGGCCAGTTGATAGGGGGTGGTTCCAACCGGCACGGCATGGGTTTCGTCCCGCAGCTCAATCTGGAGTTCGTCGTTCATTGAACCGTTCCTTTCGTCGGTGGATGAGGGCACGGCGAGGTTGGATGACTTCGTCGACGGCCCCGGACCGGAGTGCCCGTTTCAACCGGGAATCCCCGGGCCGACCGGGACGGAGCAGGATGAACCATGCCGTGGTTATGTTACGCTAACCGCTTCGAATCCAAACCGTTCCCCGGAGGGACTCACGATGGTCAGCGAACTTCGAGTGTACAACACTCTATCACGTTCTATGGAAACCTTTACGGCCCAGGAGCCCCCGCAGGTGAACATGTACGTTTGCGGGGTGACGGTCTACGACGACTGCCACGTCGGTCACGGCCGGGCGTACGTGGTGTTTGACGTGATTCGTCGGTTTCTGGAATACGAGGGATACGAGGTAACGTTCGTGGAGAACTTCACCGACGTCGAGGACAAGATCATCAACCGGGCGGAAGAGCACAACCGGGATCCGTTCGACCTCTCCGAGGAATACACTGACGCCTATTTTGAGGTCATGGACCGGCTGAACATCAGGCGGGCCGACGTCTACCCGAGGGTCACCGCGTACATCGATCCGATCGTTTCCTTCGTGGAGGGGTTGCTGGACGCCGGATACGCCTACGAGGTGGACGGGGACGTGTATTACGACGTGGGACGGTTTGAATCCTACGGGGAGCTGTCCGGCCAGAACCCGGACGAGATGAAATCGGGCGCCCGCGTGGAGGTGGAGGAGGCCAAACGGTCCCCCCTGGACTTCGCCCTCTGGAAATCCGCCGAGGGCGACCCCAGCTGGGAGAGCCCCTGGGGTCCCGGCCGACCCGGGTGGCACATCGAATGCTCCACCATGGCCCGCGAACACCTGGGGGACACCCTGGACATCCACGGGGGCGGTCAGGACCTGATTTTCCCCCACCATGAGAACGAAATTGCCCAGGCCGAAGGACTCACCGGAGAACCTTTCAGCCGGTACTGGCTCCACAACGGCTTCGTGACCATTGACGACGAAAAGATGAGCAAGTCGGAAGGCAACTTTTACACCCTGAAGGAGCTGTTCGACCAATTCGATCCGATGGTGATCCGCTACTTTATCCTCACCCGCCAGTACCGCAGTCCGATTGACTTTTCCTTCCAGCGAATCCGGGAGGCGGCCGAGGCCCTGGGGAGGGTCCGGGACCTCCGGCAGCGGCTCCGGCAGGCCGAGGGGTGGCGGGGCCGACGATCCACCGAAGCCAGCTCGGAAGCCCCTTCCCTGGAGGCGTTCCGGGAGGCGGTGCTGGAAGCGATGCGAAACGACTTCAACACCGCCCGGGCCATCGGGGAACTTCAGAACTGGCTCACCGACTGGAACCGGACGCTGGACGAGTGGGAAGAACAGGGAGGCCTCACGTTGGATCAGGCACGGGAAGTCACCCGGGCCCGCGGCTGGCTGGAGGAATTCGTGGAGGAGATCCTGGGGATCCGGCTGGCGTCCGAGGACGGAGGGGGTTCCAGTCGAGCCGGGGAAGCCCTGTCCGGTCTCGTGGAGACCCTGCTGACTCAGCGGCAGGAAGCCCGGGAGCGCGGGGACTACGAGCGGGCGGACGAACTGAGGGACCTGCTGGCCGACCACGGGGTGGAGGTTCAGGATTCCCCGGACGGACCGAGCTGGTCGCTGAAGGATGAGTAACACGGTCGGGGGGCGGCATCCGGTGGAGGAACTGATTCGAAACCGACCGGAAGCGGTCGAGCAGCTGTTTGTGCTGCGGAACCGGGCCGAGGGGGATCTGGCCGATCTCGTGGAAGTGGCCCACGAGCGGGAACTCCCGGTGGAGTACGTCGAGCGGGAGAGGCTGGATCAGTTTTACGGCGGAGGGGAGCACCGCGGCATCGTGGCTCAGTGTTCCGACCTGTCCGTCCACCCTCTGGACGATCTGATTGAACAAAGCCGCTCCGGGGAGGGCCGGCTCCTGGTGCTGGATCAAATCCAGGATCCGGTGAACCTGGGTACCCTCGCCCGAAGCGCCCTGTTTCTCGGGGTGGACGGGATTATCAAGATGACTGATCGGTCCGCTCCGCTGTCCGAGACGGTGATCGAGACCTCCGCCGGGGCGGCGACCCGGATCCCCTTCGCCGAGGTGACCAACCTGAGGCGAACCCTGGATCGACTGAAGGACGAGCGGTTCTGGATCGTGGGCGCCGACGCGGCCGGGGAGCAGGTTCCCGCCGACGTTCCCCGGGACCGGAACCTGGCTCTCGTGCTGGGCCACGAGGGCACCGGTCTGCGCCGATTGACCCGGGAACACTGTGATTACCTGGTCCGGCTGGAAGGGTCGGGACGGCTGGACTCCCTGAACGTCGGGGTGGCCGGATCGATCCTGATGTACGCCCTTCGCAAGCCCGTCCCGGAGGATTCTCCCTGAAGTCCGGGAACCCCCTGGAAGGATTCCTTGACGAGGTGGCCGGGAAGCTGACGGGGGACTGCCCGTGGACCCGGACCGACCCGGACCGGCCCGCCGGGTGGGAGAACCTCGGGTCGTCGGCCGGCTGGATCGTGAACGAGACCCGGTTTGGCCTCCAGTGGTGGACGACCGCCGAGGAGGACTGGTCGCGGGCCTCGA
>CAYPTI010000069.1:5489-9988 GCA_964413525.1 uncultured bacterium
TTTTTTGAGAGGGAGGTAGCCGCCTTTGACCACCGGAGTCGTTAAGTGGTTCAGCGATGAAAAGGGCTACGGTTTTATCGAGCAAGAACTGGGCGACGACGTATTCGTCCATTACTCCGAGATCCAGGCCGAGGGATTTAAGTCCCTGGAAGAGGATCAGGAGGTCGAGTTCGAACTCGAGGAAACCGAAGAAGGCCTCGCTGCCAAGAACGTAGTTCCCCTGTAACGGGATTTTTATTCGGTTTTCCCAATCCCTGCCCCGGCCCGGGGCAGGGATTTTTTTATGTCGGCTTCGCCCCCGTTGCCGAATTGGTCCGGTCCAGTCCGTTTTGCTGTGTACAGACGGTCTCCGGATGGGTGGGGTCATGATTCCCCGGAGAGGTGGTCCCGAACCTCGGTCAGGAGAAAGTCGTGGATCGGCTGGGTGCCGGCGACGATGGATCCGCCGTGCAGCCAGTTCTCCCCGCCGTGGGCGTCGGAGACGACCCCGCCGGCCTCCCGGACCAGCAACATTCCGGCGGCCACGTCCCAGGGGGCAAGGGAAAATTCCCAGAACCCGTGGAAGACTCCCTCCGCCAGACTGCAGAGGTCATGAACGGCCGAACCGCCCCGTCGAATGCCCTGGACCTGAGGAAGGATAGCGAGGTAAATCTCCGGGTTGATCCGGGGACCGTCCCCCCGCATGTCGGCGAACCCGGTGGCGAGGAAGGAGTCCCCGGGTTCGTCCGGTCCGGTCAGGGTCAGGCGGGTACCGTTTTTGTAGGCTCCTTCGTTCCTGACGCCGGAGTAAAAATCGTCCAGCCGGGGAAAGTACGCAAACCCGGCGAGCAGGCCGTCCGGGTCCTCCAGCCCCAGGGAGATCCCGAAGAACGGGTGGCCGTGGACGTAGTTGGTGGTGCCGTCGAGCGGATCGATAATCCAGCGGCGCCCGGAGGGACCCTCCCGCCGGTGGTCTTCCTCGGCCAGGATCGAGTCGTCCGGGAACCGGCGGCCCAGGGCCTCGACCAGCCGGGTTTCGCTCTCCCGGTCGACTTCGGTCACCAGGTCGATGTGGCCCTTGTACTCGGTGCCGGCCGCGCTGATTTCCGATTGTTCCCGTCGCTGGTACCCCCCGACGTCACGCAGGAGGTCCTCCACCCATTCGGTGTCGGGAACGCTCACGGAAATCGAACGGTCAGACGACGTCGATGCTGTCGCGACCGCCGTAGGCCTCGTACCAGGGAGCGGCGCCGTCGTCGATAATCTCGTTCATCCGGGTGATGTTGTCGACCCCGCCCTCCTGCAGCCAGTCGGAGAAGGCGTCGACGCCTTCCTCCGCGTAGACTTCGATTCCTTCCTGCCAGGTGGCCCGGCCGCAGAGGACGCCGTTCCAATCGATCCCGGCCTCGTTGGCCAGCCGGAGGCTCTCGCGGAACTCGGGGGCGTTCACCCCGGCGCTGAGATAAATGAAGGGTTTCTCGGCCGCTTCGGCGGCGGCCTGGTAATGCTCCAGGGCTTCGTCCCGGTCGTAGACGGCCTGCTCCCCCGAGTAATTGTCGGTGCCCTCGGTCAGCCGAAGGTTGATCGGGATCTCGACCTTGAGGACGTCCACGTTGTACTGGTCGCGGGAAAATTCCGCCATGCTGTCCCGGACGACCTTCGGTTTGATCCGAGCCAGGTCGGGATCGTTCTTCCAGTCGCCGCCGTCCAGCCCGTAGCCGAGGAATTCGAGGAAGAACGGGATGTCGTAGTGGGCGCATTCGGCCCCGACCCGCTCGACGAAGGCCTGTTTGGCGTCCCGGTACACTCCGTCCTCGTCGGGGCGATAGTAGATCAAAAGCTTGACCGCGTCGGCCCCCTCCTCGACCGACTTCCGAACCGACCAGTCCGGCATCAGTTCCTTCATTTTGGCCGGCAGGCTGTGGGTGTAGATGTCGCCGTACCGCAGTGAGGAGCCGCTTTTTTCGTACGACATCACCAGCCCGGTGTCCTGAGCCCGGGCCGCGGCCCCTTCCAGGCCCCATTCGGGATCGAGGAGAATGGCGCTTGCGTGGGGGGTGAGTTCCCGGGAGACGGCCTCCTTGAACTCGGACATCATCTCGTAGGTTACCTCGTCCTTCTCGACGCTCATCTCCTGGGACAGCCGGCTGAACAGGGAGCCGCGCTGGTCCATGGCGGCCGCTTTGATGATCCCTCGTTCGTCCGACAGCCGGTTCATTCGTTCGTACTTGCCCTCCGAAATTTCAACCATGATGAACCATCCTTTCGTGATAAAGTATTTGGCCGTCTGTCACCGTTCGATGAATGGTCTTCCACCCGATTGTCTTTATTATAACCATGCCTGTCAGCAGACAAGTTTACCCACCTACGAATTCCCGAACGGTAACATCAAATTCGTCCGGAGATCGTTGTCCTTCAGATAGAACGCGACCCCATGACGAGGCGGGAGGAGACCGGTCAACCCCGGCTTGCAGGAGGGGAACCCCGAATCGATTCCTCGTTCGGTTTCCGTTCGCCGTGGAGCTGGACCCACGTTCAGGTTACAATGGTTGGCTTGAATCGCCGGCGTAGCTCAATCTGGCAGAGCGGGGCTCTTGTAAAGCTCAGGTTGCCGGTTCGAATCCGGCCGCCGGCTCCACAAATACAGTTGACGGGTTAGCGGGTTGGCGAGTTTGCGAGTTGTCGGGTTGACGAGTTCGTGGGGTAGTGATTGCGTGGTAGTGAATCCGGAAGTTGATTTCGGGAAAAGAAGTTGTTCGGGCGGAAAGTCGATGTACTGGAGAGGTTGCGGTGCCTACATTTGAAAGTTTTGAGGAGATTGATGCTTGGAAGAAGAGCCGACAGCATTGCGAACAGATCTATCGGTTAACCAGGGGACAATCGTTCAGGACCGATTCCGGACTGGGGGAACAAATTCAGCGGGCTGCCGTATCGATTCCGTCGAACATCGCCGAGGGGTTCGAACGAGGAAGAAGGAACGAATTTGTTCAGTTTCTTCACTTTGCGAAGGGCTCGGCCGGGGAAGTTCGGACTCAACTGTACATCGCGAAGGATCTTGGATACATTTCCGAGGCTCAATTTCGCGAGGCGCTGGGCTTGAATGCTGAAATTTCCAAAATGCTGGGAAGTTTGATAGGATATTTGCAAGGTTTAGGGGAGGAACGAGATTCGACTCCTTCCTCCGATTAATGTATCAACTCGTGAACTCGCCAACCCGCTAACCCGTCAACTGTGTTTTCCGGAGGGGTAGCAAAGTCTGGTCAAATGCAGCAGACTGTAAATCTGCTGGCCGATGTGCCTTCGGGGGTTCAAATCCCTCCCCCTCCACCACTTTTCTTTTTGTGGATAACCATCGGAAAGATGTCGCTCCGGAAGAGCCGGGTTTCACGGGCCAACCCGGGAAGGTCTACTGGCGGTTTGTGAACAAGTCCCTGATGAGGTTCTTACCGGACCCTTTTCACCCAACACTCCATTCACATTGATTCTTTGAAGGAGGCTCACCATGACCCAAGTAGCGGTTGTCGGCGGAGGGCCGGCCGGACTCAGCGCGGCCCTGTTCACGCAAAAAAACGGTCTGGAGACCGTGGTGTTCGATACGGATAAGACCTGGTTGCACAAGGCCCACCTGTTTAATTACCCGGGAGTTGGTTCCCAGGACGGGACGGTCTTTCTGGAGAACCTGCGGTCGCAGGTCGACGCGTTCGGAGTGGAACGCCGCCAGGGAAACCCGGTTACGGAGGTTGCCCGGTCGGGGGACCGGCTGGTCATCACAACGGAAGAGGAAGAGGTCGAGGCGGACTACGTGGTGCTCGCCACAGGGATCAACCGGGATCTCGCCGACGACCTGGGCTGTGAGTTTGACGGCGAACTGGTTGACGTGGATCTCTCCATGGAGACCAGCGTCGAGGGAGTTTACGCCACCGGGGCCATGGTCCGGGACGGCCAGTGGGAGGTCGTGATTTCCGCCGGCGACGGGGCGGCGGCGGCGCTGTCGATCCTCTCCGAGGAGAAAGGCGAACCGGTCCACGACTTCGATACCCCGGCCGACGCCCGGAAGCTGTTTCAAACGGACGATTGAACCGTACCTGACCGCCCGGAACGATTGCCTCCCTTCCGGCGATTTCGCTGATTGGACTTGCTGCGGTTTTACCGATCCGGACCGGCAAGGACGCGTTTGAATCGTGTCGTCGAACGGAGACCGGCGGTGGGAATGTCTTTGCCCGTCGTTCCGAGGAACGTGTACGGTTTTGTTGGCCGGACTCGATTCAACGGTTCGGTAGCGATTCGGCTACACCTCATCCCGACAGGGTTCGAGGCGATCGTTCGTGCAAGTCCGTCACCTGAAGCTGCAGGGCCACTCCGATCGTTCGTTCTCGGT
Source organism: uncultured bacterium (assembly GCA_964413525.1). Lineage (GTDB taxonomy): Bacteria > T1Sed10-126 > T1Sed10-126 > T1Sed10-126 > CAYPTI01 > CAYPTI01. Next base: position 9,847 of record CAYPTI010000069.1, read on the forward strand.
TCGTTCGACGAGTTGCCCGTACGGGAAGGAGCACCCCATCGATGACGGATGAAACCATCGTCGTGATCGAGGACGAGGAGGACATCCTTGAGGTCATCGAGTACAACCTGGAGCGGGAAGGGTACCGGGTGCAGACTTCCCG
>CAYPTI010000070.1:0-9868 GCA_964413525.1 uncultured bacterium
CGTCGGCCAGCCCCCGGCCCAGGGATTGGTAGGAGTGGTTGTGGACGTTGACCGTCCCCGGCACCAGAAGCGATTCCGGATGGGATTCCACGGGCAGGTCGGGATGGTCGTCGGTGAGGACGTCCCTGGTTCCCACGTCTCCAATGGTCCCGTCCGGTTGAACCCGGACCGAGCGATCCCGAACAACCCGATCCCCGAGGATCACAAAGCCGGGCGCCAGGATAAATGGTTCGGCCACGGGAATTCTTCGTCAGTCCACCATGGGGAGGTTGATGTCGCGGTCGCGGGCGACCTCGATGGCCCGCTCGTAGCCGGCGTCGGCGTGGCGCATGACGCCCGTGCCCGGGTCGGTGGTCAACACCCGTTTCAGCCGGCGGTCGGCCTCGTCTGTACCGTCGGCCACCACCACCATGCCGGCGTGGATGGAGTATCCGATCCCGACCCCACCACCGTGGTGGACCGACACCCAGCTGGCCCCGGCCGCGGTGTTCAGCAGGGCGTTCAGGATCGGCCAGTCGGCGACCGCGTCGCTGCCGTCCTTCATGTCCTCCGTCTCCCGGTTGGGCGAGGCCACGCTGCCTCCGTCCAGGTGGTCCCGCCCGATGACCACCGGAGCGGAAAGTTCTCCGCTGCGAACCATCTCGTTGAAGGCCAGCCCGGCCTTCGCCCGCTCCCCGTACCCGAGCCAGCACAACCGGGCCGGTAGGCCCTGGAAGGGGACCTGGTCCTGGGCGTTCCGGATCCAGCGTTTCAGGGCCGGTTTGTCGGGAAACAGTTCGAGGATTTTTTCGTCGGTTTTATAGATGTCCTCGGGATCACCGGAGAGCGCCGCCCAGCGGAAGGGCCCCTTGCCCTCGCAGAACATCGGGCGGATGTAGGCGGGAACAAATCCGGGGTACGCGAAGGCCTTTTCATATCCGGCCTCCTCGGCCTGGCCCCGCAGGTTGTTGCCGTAGTCAAACACAATCGCTCCGCGGTCCTGGAATTCGACCATGGATTCACAGTGCACGACCATGCTTTCAAAGGCTCGGCGTTCGTACTCCTCCGGATCGGTTTCGCGGAGTTGCCGGGCCTCCTCGAGATCCATCCGGGGAACGTAGCCGCCGACCGCGTCGTGGGCGGAGGTCTGGTCGGTGACCACGTCGGGCTGGAACCCCCGGTCCAGCAGCTCGGGGTGGGTTTCGGCCGCGTTGCCGACCAGGCCGACGGAGACGGCTTCCGCCGAATCCCGGGCCTCCTCCACCCGCTGAACGGCTCGGTCCAGGTCGGTCTCGAGCTCGTCCAGAAATCCCTGCTCGAGCCGACGCTCGGCCCGCTCGGGATCGACCTCCACCACGAGGGCCACCCCCTCGTTCATCGTCACGGCAAGGGGCTGGGCTCCGCCCATGCCCCCGAGGCCGGCCGTCAGCACGATCTTCCCCCGCAGGGTGCCGTCGAAGTGCTGGCGGGCGAGTTCGGCCAGGGTTTCGAAGGTCCCCTGCAGGATCCCCTGGGTTCCGATATAGATCCAGGACCCGGCGGTCATCTGTCCGTACATCATCAGGCCCTGCTTCTCCAGTTTCCGGAAATGCTCCCAGTCCCCCCATTTCGGTACCAGCAGGGAATTGGCGATCAGAACGCGGGGGGCCATGTCGTGGGTCCGGAAGACCCCCACCGGTTTGCCGGACTGCACCAGCAGGGTTTCGTCTTCCTTCAGATCTTCCAGGGTGTCGATGATGGCCTCGTAGGCGTCCCAGTTGCGGGCCGCCCGGCCTTCCCCGCCGTACACGATCAGGTTGTCAGGGTCCTCGGCGACCTCCGGATCAAGGTTGTTCATCAGCATCCGGAGCGGTCCTTCCTGCTGCCAGCCCCGGGTGTTCAGGGACGTTCCAGTGGGGGCCTGGATGGTCTTCGATTCGGCTCCCGTGTCTTCGTTCATTGGAGTCTCTCCTTCATAAAAAGTAACCGGGGATAACGGATCGTTTATTTCAGGTCGTGATCGAACCGGACGACCGCCGAGGTGAGAACTTCCACCGAGCGGCGGATGGCTTCCGGGGAGGTCCACTCGTCCGGGCAATGACTCTTGCCGTCCCGGCTGGCGGCAAACACCATTCCCGTTGGAGCGATGGCGGTCAGGTGACAGGCGTCGTGACCCGCCATGCTCAACAGAGAATCATAGGGAATATCCCGCTCCTCACAAACGGAAATCAGCCCGGATTGAACCTCGCCCGAGAACCGGATTGGCCCCTGGTGTTTGACGGGGTCCACCCGGTGCTCAAGCGATAATTCGTCCAACCGGGAGGTCAGTTGACGATAGAATCGATCCCGGATGTCGGTGATCCGATCGACGGATGGTCCCCGTATTTCAACCGAGCAATCCACCTGTGCGGGAATCACGTTCGACACGTTGGGCCGGTTGTCGAGCCGTCCGATGGTCGCCACCGCTTCCGGTCCCTCGACGGTCCGGTTGGTTTCGACGACCGACTCACGAAGCAGCTGAACGGCCGCGGCCGCCCCGAGCAGAGCGTCCTTGCGGTGGTTGATGAGGGTCGTTCCGGTGTGGTTGGCTTCCCCGATGATCCGGAGTGAATCCCGGTAGATGCCGACGGCCCCCTCCACGACCGCGACCGGCAGGTCTTGATCGACCAGTCGTCGTCCCTGCTCCACGTGAAGTTCGAGGAAGGCGGCCAGCGATCCCGGTTCCCGGGCGGCTTCCCCCAACCGATCGAAGGAGCCCCCGAGTTCGTCGAGGACCCGGGGCAGGGATCGTCCGGTCTTATCGGTCCGTGATTCCAGATCCGCGGGCTCCAGTTTGCCGGTGACCGCCTTGCTTCCGAAGGTGGAGACCCCGTACGGATTGGGCTCCTCGGCGGTAAAATTCACCACGGCGACCGGGTGGTCCAGCGTGTGTTCGGAGTCCTCCAGCCGTCGGAGGACCTCCAGTCCGGTCAGCACCCCCAGGGCGCCGTCGTATTTTCCTCCGTTGGGCACCGTGTCGAGGTGGGAACCGATCCAGATTGGGGGAAGCGACGGGTCCTCCCCGGTCCGGGTCCCGATGACGTTGGCCGCCGGGTCAACGGTGATCTCCAGGTCGAGGTCCTGCATCCGTTTCACCAGGAGGTCGCGGGCTCTTGAGTCCGCGGAACTGAACCCGCGCCGGGTCACCCCGCCTTCCGCGGTCGCTCCGATTTGGCCGAATTCGTCGATGTCGTCAAGCAGTTCGTCGATGCTCACGGATCATTAGGCTCCTTCCTCGTGTTCGGAACTTCTTGGCTCGAAACGAATTGTACGAGCCATGGTGAGGTTCTACAGCAAATCCAGCTGGGTCGAGGAAGCCTCCGGTTCGGAGGACCGGGGCCCGGACCACTCCTCCGTCGAGCTGGCTTTCTCGATCAACGTATCGTCGATTGCATTCAGGAACGGAGAAGGGTCCCGCTGGCGGACGGTCCCGTGTCGTTTGCGCCGGTTGGCGTAGGAGAGGATCAGTTGATCCTCAGCCCGGGTCATGCCGACGAACAGCAGCCTCCGTTCCTCCGCCCGGTCGACTGTCCCGTCGGATTCCTTTCGGAAGGGAAGGAACCCGTCCTCGCACCCCACCACGAAGACCACCCGAAACTCCAGTCCCTTCGAGGCGTGCAGGGTCAGCAGGGAGACCCCCTGGGCCCGGGGATCCCACAGATCGACGTCCAGCCCCAGGGCCAGTTCCGATTGCAGGGCTTCCACGTCACCCTCCAGGGACCGGATTTCCCGGCGCAGGGCTTCCGTGATCCGGTGGGTCTCATCGGTGGCCTCGTTGTCCTCTCGCCAGGCCTCCACCGCCCGGTCGAACCGTTCCTCCGGGGAAGCATCGTCCGCTCCGGAGGTCATCCGCTCGAGCAGAAACTGAACCGTCGGATGTTCGTGGAGCGGCCGGTGGGAGTGTTTTCGGTAGGGGATGCCGGACCGGTCAAAGGCTTCCGCCAGAGGTTCCGCCTGGGCTCGGGTTCGATACAGCACCCCGATGTCGGAGAACGAAAGCGGTTCGCCGCCGTTGGAGCCGACCCGGCGGCTGTCGAAGGAGAAGAAGCTGGTCCCGCCGATCATGCGTTCGATCGACTTCACCACGAACTCGGCTTCCGCCGGCCCGGTTGGGCATTCCTGCAGTCGGTTGGGGACGTCACCCTGCCGGACGGGTTCCAGGCGTCGGTTCCCCACCAGGCTGTCCGGTTCGATCATCTGAAGAGCTGCGCGGGATATCGTGGGGACCGACCGGTACGTGCGGGTCAACTCGATCCGATCCGTGGTCGGATAATCCTTCTCGAACCGGGTGAAGCAGCTCACGTCCGCTCCCCGAAACCCGTAGATCGACTGATCGGGATCGCCGATAACGCACAGGTTGCTGCCCGGCGGTGCCAGCAACCGGATGAGACGGTACTGGAGCGGATCCACGTCCTGGAATTCGTCCACCGAAATCCAGCGGAACCGATCCTGAAGGGTTCTTCGGACGGTGGGCGAATCCTTCAGCACCTGTACCGTTCGCTCGATCAGGCCTCGAAAATCGATCAGCGACTGTTCGGTTAAGGCCCGCCGGTAGGTTCGCCGATCCCGTTTGAGTTCCGGTGACCGTTCCCCGGCCGGCGTGGTCCGGAACTGTCTGATTCGAGTCCGGGCCTCCGTTCGCGTGATCCCGAGCGCCTCGGTCAGGATTTCGAGACTCTGTTCGACGGTCGCCACCTGCAAATCCTCCGGCAGCCCGGCTTCGCGGTGAAATTCCCTCAACAGGCGGTAGCACAGGCCGTGGAAGGTCCGGACGGTGACCCTCTCGGCTTGCTGCGGCAGGAACTTCGCCAGCCGATCCGTCATTTCCCCCGCCGCTCGCCGGGTGAAGGTGATCGCGAGGCAGGCTCCCGGCTCGGCCGTTTGGCTGTCGATCAGGTGGGCGATTCGGTGGGTCAGGGTCCGGGTTTTGCCGGAGCCGGGCCCGGCCACGATCAGGACGGGATTTCCCGTGCTCCTCGCCGCCCGGCGCTGGTCGGCGTCCAGCCGGCCGAGGATGGTTTCCTCGGTTTCGGCATGAATTCGGTCCGGTTCGTCCGACTCGGAACGAGCGCGAGTTCGGGACGACGAGTCCTTATTGAGAACGTCGGTTTCCGGAATCGGCGATTTCTCAGCTTCCCCGTCGGAGTCGGGGAGATCTTCAAACAGCAGGCCGGCCGAGTCGCCCTGCAGCACTTCGTCCTCCGAGAAGAGCCGGATCGTGCCGTATTCTCCGTCGAACCCGGCCTGTTTGATCACCTCGTCGTTGCGCAGCCGACGGATGGCCTCCGTGATCATGGGCCGTCCGAACCCGTCGATCTGATCCAGCGGCGCCTGCTGGAGGATGTAGAGTTCCGATCCGATCGTGGAGACCAGGTCCCGGTACAGCCGGTTGACGGTCTTGGTGTTGGGGCCGACGTCCTCGATTTCCGACAGAATTTCCACCAGCGGGATCAGGCTCCGGTAGGGCGACGCCTGGGCGGGAGGCTGATCGGGATCCCGGTCGGCCAGGTCATGGACCCGGTGGAGCACCCCGACCGTCAGCTCCTTGCCACACTCGGGACAGGTGCCGCCGAGGTTCCGTGTCTGGCCCGGGGACAGGCGGACCTCGCAGTCCCGATGGCCGTCCAGGTGGTACTTGCCCTCCTCGGGATAAAATTCCACCGTTCCCAGGTACTTCTCGCCGGTTCGCAGGGCCTCCATCATCGCGTGGTAGTTTAGAGCCGTGTCGAACAGGCAGGCCTCCCGGCCCATCTTGCGCGGCGAGTGAGCGTCGGAGTTCGAAACCAGGGTGTAGTCGTCCAGGGACGACAGCCGCCAGTTCATCGGCGGATCGGAGGAGAGCCCCGTCTCCAGGGAAAAAATGTGCCGGGAGAGATCCCCGTAGCAATCCTCCAGCCGGTCGAACCCCGACCTGGACCCGAACAGCGAGAACCACGGGGTCCAGATGTGAGCCGGGATCAGCACGCACTCCTCGCCCGCTTCCAGAGTAATCTCCAGCAGGTCCCGGGAATCCAGCCCCAGGATGGGCCGGCCGTCGGCCGACAGGTTTCCGATCCGGGCCAGCTGCTCGATGATCCGGTCGACCGCTTCGAAGTCCGGAGCGTAAAGCAGATGGTGAATCTTACGGGTTTGTTCGCCTTTTTTATAAATGGTGGAGATTTCCACCTGGAGCATGAACCGCACCGGTCGGGTCTCCACGCTGCCGGGGGTCTCGGGCAGGTCCTTCCGAAGCTCCTCGCGGAGTTTGAACAGGCCCGGTTCGGCCGGCTCGAGCTTCTCTTCCAGTTCTTCCCGCCAGGCCGGATGGGTAAAATCACCGGTTCCCACCACGGTGATGCCCTTCTCCCGGGCCCGGCTGGCGGTATGTTCGAGATCGGAGTGCTTGCTGGTGGCCCGGGAATACTTCGAGTGGATGTGGAGATCGGCGAAGAAAGCCATGCCGGGTTCCTTTCACCAGGGGGAATGTCGCAGCCTGCCGGAGACCCATCATAAAACAGCACCTTCCCCACGTCAAAAATTGGATCGGTGCCGGTTCGTCGTCGAAACAAAGTTACACGGCTCCTTCCCGGGCTTGAGGGCGAACCCCGCTCCAGCGTTGAATCGCAGGATCAAACCAGACCCGGTTCCATGGGTTCCTGGGCTCAATAATTTGAACCGGTTACGGTTGGATGCAATTCTGTGAGATCCTCTGTGCGGGATTGAGGGCAAGAACGGACAAAATTCGCCTCGATGGTGCCTCGGTTTTGGTTCGGTGGGAAAGGGATGGTTTCGGTTGGCCGGACCGGTTCATGGGGTGCGGTTGGATTCCGGTCGAACCTGCCGTTTGTCAGGGTGATGAAGCGACATGAAGCTTGGATTGCTGTCGGATACGCACGGACACCAGGAGGGAGTTGAGCGGGCGGTTGATCGGTTCGCCGCCCAGAACGTCGACACCGTCCTGCACGCCGGGGACATCACCCGGGCGCAGCACATTTTTTCCCTGGCCGCCTCCGTCGAGGTCCTCCACCTGGTCCGGGGGAACTGCGACGTTCGATTTGACGTCAATGAACTGGGTCCCCACCACTCGGGTGTGGTGATCCACGGAACGGAGGGGATCGTCGACCTGGCGGACCGGCGGATCGGCCTCACCCACGGGCACCTGGATTCGTCGTTCCGCAACCTGCGCTCGGCCGAGGTCGACCTGATTGTTCACGGTCACACCCATCGGCGCCGGGACGAAACCGAGCGCGGAATCCGGCACCTGAACCCGGGGGCGGTTAAACCGCCCGACTCCAGCGCAGCCGTCTTGGACCTTAATTCAGAAAAATTATCTTTTTTCAACCTTTGACCCTCAGGCTCGCAACGGCTAACCGTTTCGGTCCGGAACCTACGACCTCTCCTCTGAAACGATATCTCCCAGGTCGGCGGACAACTGTTCCAGCTCCGATGGATTGACCCGCTCGGATGCCCCCTGTTGGACGGAGGTTCTTCAAGCGATGATCGGATGCAAAACCAACGAAAAATTTGGTTTCCTGATATCAATGAACCTATCATTCATGCGATCGATCGGTTGAACCGGGAGGATGAAATCATGACTGAAGAGAATGAGCTACGGGTTACGACGGTTGAATCCGAGACCGGTTCGACGCCGGGACGCTCCCTCAACCATGCCCGCTCGAACCACTACGTGATCGACGAACCGTCCTGGGCCGGGGGACCGGGGGAAGCCGTCACACCGGAGGAATCCTTTCTCACGGGAATCTCCGCCTGCGGGGTGAGCCTGGTGGAGTCCTTCGCCGAGGAACAGGGCTATCCGCTCGACCATGCGCGGGCCACGATTCGCGGGATTCGGGAGACGGACAACCCGGCCGATTACAAGCGGATCGAACTGGAGTTTCAGCTTGCCGGCGTGGATCAGGAGCAGGCTGAGGAGCTGGTGAAGGCCTACAAGAACCGCTGACCCCTCTACCGGACGGCCGCCGGGGCGGCCGACGTCAGGGTCACCGTGGAAACGAACGGAGGCTAACGGGCCGGGAGACTGTTTTCCTACCGCCCGGTCTCAACGCTGTCCAGCCAGGGCGGTCTCTCGGTGTATTTCCACTCCGCCCAGGAGGCCTTCTCCCCGGCGTAGTAGGCCCGGTAGGCGGCCACCGAATCGCCATCAATTCGGTACGCTTCGGGCATCACCTGAGGTCTCGGGGTTGGTTCCCCGGGAGGAAAATCAATCTCGTCAGGGTCGATGGATTGAATGACCGTCCAGCTGGCGTGGTCGTCCTGTTTGTCAAACCGGTCCCGGAATTCTTCGCTCAACGCACACGCGTGTTCTCTCAACGTAAGCCAATTGGCCCGTGATTCACACACCCACTCTGTCACCGGGTGATCCCTGTGGGTTGCCCGGTACAGGTTGTCGTCCTCGTAGCCGTGGCGGCGGGCCGCGGTGCACAGGAGCTGGGCCGCTTCCAGCAGCATTTTGTTAACGTGCCGGTCGCCGTGGTAGCGGGCGGCAAGCCGGGGATCCTCATCCAGCCAGAAGACGTTCAACTGTCGGGTTCCTTTCATCCACAGGATCCCGGAAGGATACCGATCCTGGGTTCCAGGCGTAATGATTTCGCTGAACGAACGGAAAGATTTTTTGCACGTGACCGGGAGAAGCAGGGGAACCGAAGATGCTTGAAGGAGGGAGCCTGCCCGGGCCGGTGAGGCCCTCCGGGTATGGCCGAACGGTGGCTGGTGTGAGACAATACCTTCGCGTGCTAGGCGGGGGGGTTGCGGTCCCCTGAACCCGAAAGCCGCAACATGCGGGGCCGATGCCGGGCAGGCGGACGTTGACCATCAGCACCGCCATGCACGGGCGCGTTGACGGCTGAGCCCTGTGGATTCGAACGCTCTCAATCCCGTGAGGCCCTGACCGGAGCAGCGGTACGGAGTGGTTTGGATGCTGCAGGGGGCCTTAGTCCGAGCGTACCGACACGGTATGGACTGTCGGGGTCCTCGTTCCACTGCCTGGCGCACGCATTTTTTTGTTCTCCTTTCGGCGGAAGCTTCCGGACCCCCGGATCTTCGGATTCCTCTTCCCTCTCGTATTACGTCCCTTGAATTCAGGCCGTTCGTGACGATCGGTGATCCATGGTTCGTACCGGTACGGTGAATTCAAACTCGTTCGGAGACCGGGTTTTAACCATAAATATGAATGATGAGGGTTGTCCTCACGGTTGTCCCCGGATCAGGCCGGTCGTATTATCGACTTCCCCGGCACCTCAGTGCCGGATCCCCGGATGATTAGGAATTGTTTACACGGATTGGTTGGTTCAAACTATTTTGCTTGAGGAGGTTCTTCGTATGCAGACGTCGTCGAACCCGATCGGCGCTTTGTTTGATTTTTCGTTCGATCGGTTCATTTCGGTGACCTTGATCCAGATCCTGTACCTCGCCGTGATGGTCGTGGCCGCTCTGGGAGCGCTGGCCATGATTGCCGGGGCCTTTGTCTCGGAAGGATTCTGGGTCGGCATAATTACCCTTTTTCTTTTGGCGCCGTTGAGTTTTCTCGCCGTGTTAATCTATGCGAGGCTGGTGGCCGAGTTGTTTATTGTGCTGTTTCGAATCGCCCAGAATACCTCCGTTATCCGGGACGAACTCCGAGGGTCCGCCGACCGTTAACGATACGAATCCGGAAGCCTCCGTGGAGAGTCCGGGGACCCTTCGATATACTGCTCCCGCACATCGGTTTAGCATGACGGAACGGGGAGATGGTTCAGTCACATGAGCTACCGGGTACTCGCCCGCACCTACCGACCCGAGCGGTTCGACGAAGTCATCGGTCAAGATCACGTGGTCGATCCCCTGAGCCGGAGCATTGAGAACGATCGGGTGGGCCACGCCTACATCTTCAGCG
>CAYPTI010000071.1:0-9627 GCA_964413525.1 uncultured bacterium
TGACGGATGGTCCCGGTCTGGGTGAACCGGAGGCTCAACCCCGTCAGATCCACCACGGCGGAGAGCAGGTTGACGAGCCCGTCAATCAGAAGATCGTCCAGGAGTCTCCAGCACAGCCTGGCGAAGCCGGCCAGCGGTTCAACGATTGCTCTCCGGTACAGGGAGTCGACGTAGTATTCATTGATTAAGGTCTCGTAGAAGGCGCCGAATCGCTCCCGGACCGCGGACGGCGACACGACCGGCCACTGGTACACGGCCAGGGCAACGACAATCCCGGCCAGGGCCACCCCGACGGACAACACGGTCACCGGGCCGTGGGGGCCGGTCTCCACCGGAACCACGTGGAGTCCCTCCATCCAGCCGGCCATCCATCCGCCGGCCAGGGTCCCGGCGGCCAGCAGGGCCATCGGCAGGTTCATCCGGAGCCCGAATTCATGACCCTGAGTCTCCCCCCGACCCCAGAAGGCGACGAGCACCATTCGGGCGGTGTAAAGGGCGGTCACCAGGCTCGTGATCAACAGCAGCCCAAACAGAACCAGTTCCATCCCCGAGCCGCTCCCCCAGGCGGCCAGCAGGACTTCCTCCTTGGACCAGAACCCGGCCAGGGGAGGCACGCCGGCCAGCCCCAGTCCCCCGATCACGGCCAGACCGGCGGTGAACGGCATGGTTCGGGCCAGGCCCCCCATTTCGAAGATGTCCAGTTCCCCGTGGAGGGCATGCATCACGGCCCCCGCGACGAGGAACAGCAGTCCTTTAAAGAACGCATGGGTAACGAGATGGAAGATCCCGGCCGCGTAGGCGGCCATGCCCACCCCCACGAACATGTACCCCAGCTGGCTGATGGTGGAAAAGGCCAGGATCTGTTTCATGTCCCGGGCGACCGTGGCCATGCTGGCGGCAAACAGGGCGGTCAGGGCCCCGACGAAGGCCACGATCATGCCCACCCACGGGACTTCCGCGTAAACGAAATGAAGCCGGGCGATGACGTACACTCCGGCGGTCACCATGGTCGCGGCGTGAATCAGGCTGCTGACCGGGGTGGGACCTTCCATGGCGTCGGGCAACCAGACATGGAGCGGAAACTGGGCGCTCTTCCCCACCGCCCCTCCAAACAGGAGTAGCCCCGCCGTGGCCAGGACGGAGGAATCGACCGTGTTCACGGCGTCGGCCAGCGATGCGAACTCAAGGGTTCCCAGGTGGTACACGATGTAAAGCATGCCCAGCAGGAAGAAAAAGTCCCCCACCCGGTTGACGATGAAGGCCTTCTGACCGGCGTTACGGGCCGCTTCCCGTTCGTGCCAGAACCCGATCAGGAGGTAACTGCAGACCCCGACTCCCTCCCAGCCGATAAACATCATCAGGAGGTTGTCCGCCCCCACGAGGATCAGCATCGAAAACACGAACAGGTTTAAATACAGAAAGAACCGGTGGAACCCGGCGTCCTCCTCCATGTATTCGACCGCGTACAGGTGGACGCAGAAGGACACGGAGGTCACGACCAGGAACATGATCGACGTCAGGTCATCGACGGTAAATCCGATCGAGACGGAGAATGGTTCCACCTCGATCCAGCGGTACAACGTCCACTCGACGGGCCCGGTCCGGAGGAAAAACAGCGACCACGCGGCCAGGGCGGAAACCAGCACACCGGCGGTTCCGATGGCCCCGGCGAGGGGTTTCGAAATCCGCCGGTAGCCGGCCAGGTTGACCAGCAGGGATGCCAGGGGGGCAAACACCAGCAGGGCCAGGAGCAGTTCAGTCGAATTCATCGGTTACCACTTCAGCTCCGCGAGTTCGTCCGAATCCACGATGCGATATCGGCGGTAGAGGGAGAGAACGATCGACAGCCCCACGGCGACTTCCGCCGCGCTGACGGTGAGGACAAAAAAGACGAACAACCGGGCGCCGGCAATCCCGAGCTGAAAGGCCGAGGCCACGAAGATCAGGTTGACCGCCGTGAGCATCAGTTCGATGCACAGAAGAATCACGATGATGTTGCGGCGGATCAGCACCCCGATGAGCCCGATGCCGAACAACCAGAGGGCCACCATCAGGTAAAGGTGAAACATCAGCCGGTCTCCTCTTCTCCGCCGGATGCGCCGACGGAGCTTCGCTCCGCAACGACGCCGGGATCACGGGAGATGTAGACGGCCCCCACCAGCGCCACGAGGAGAAGCAACCCCACGGCCTGCAGAACCACGACGTACTCGCTAAACAGAACCGACCCGAAGTAGGCCACGACCCCTTCCTCCACCACGTCGATCTGATATTGCCCCGGAACCGTCGGGGCGTAGGAAAGGGATCCGATGAGGAGGAACAGTTGCAGGAGGATCAGGCCCCCTACCCCAACGGCTCCCCCCAGAACCCACGGGTTCGTGAACAGCGGCAGGTCGGCCTCCGAACCGAGGATCATGGCGGTGAACACGAACAGCACCATCACGGCCCCCGCGTAGACGATGGCGTTGACGATGGCCAGGAAGGGAGCGTTCATGATCAGAAACAGCCCCGAGACCGAAAGCAGGACCACGATCATCAGGCCGACGCTGTAGATCAGCCTCCGCTGCAGGATCATGAACAGCGCACTCACGGTGGCCACGGAGGCAAAAATGGCGAACAGAATAGAGTCCATGTCAGAGCGTCCCTGTCGGGTTGATCGGGATGTCAGGCAATCGACGGACTGAAGCTGGCGGAAACGCCCGTCCGTGGGGAGCCGTCAACCGATAACGGCGTCCCCGGATCGGATGGCGTGGAAGGGCACCGGGCATCAGGATTCTTCAAGCAAAACGTCCTTGTCCCAGAGAAGTTCCTCTCGCCGTTCGACGCTCATCTCGAATTCCTGGGACAGGATGATGGCGTCGGTCGGACAGGCGTCCTCACAATAGCCACAGAAGATACAACGGCTGGCATCGATTTCGTAGATGGACGCGTACCGTTCCCCGATGGAAACCGGATCGTCCTCCGGGTTGTCCTCCCCCTGGATGAAAATCGCGTCCACCGGACAGAAGGCTCCGCAGAGTCCGCAGCCGACGCATCGTTCCAGCCCTTCCTCGTTCCGTTTCAGCACGTGCTGACCCCGGTAGCGGTCCGGACGGTCCCGTTCTTCCAGCGGGTAATCCACCGTGGCCGGGGTCTCGAAAATTTTCTTGAACGTCAGTTTCATTCCCTTTAACAGCGGTCCAAGCATGAACAACACCTCATCGAATCAACCGGGTTCCTGTTTGTTCGCACGTCACAGCATGGATGTCGATTCGTCCGACAGCCGCCGGCCTGCGCCGGCGACCGCCCTGTTCCTCCGGGGAAACCGATTTCATTTGGCCTACTCTTCCAGCCGAATGGTACGGGATTCCTGCCGCGGGTGCGGGAGGCCGAACACCAGGAGCAGAAAGATCAGGGTGACAAGCCCCTGGATAACGAGCCACGCCCAGGTCGGTTCGGGCCAGATCGCCCTCATCAGGGCGGCGATGAACAGGTTCACGAAGGCAACCTCCAGCAGCACCTTCCAGCCGATTTTCATTAATTGATCGTACCGGAACCGCGGGAACGTCCCCCGGACCCAGATAAACAAAAACATGAAGAACGAGATCTTGAGCAGCAGCCAGCCCACCGGAGCCACCGCCCCCAGCACGGGAATCGACTCGATAATCGACCACCCTCCCCAGCCGGGGAACGGCGGCAGCCAGCCCCCGAGAAACACCAGCGAACAGATGGCGCTGGTCGCGATCATGTGCATGTATTCACCCATGAAAAACAGCCCGAATCGCATCGACGAATGTTCCGTGTGATACCCACCCGTCAACTCGGATTCCGCCTCGGCCAGATCGAACGGGAGCCGGTTGGTCTCGGCGAACATGGCGACGACAAACAGGACCATCGCCACCGGCTGATAGAGGACGTTCCAGCCGTATTCGGCCTGGAACCGGACGATGTCCACCAGGCTCAGGGTGCCGGTGATCATGACCGCGCTCAGGATGACCAGGCCGAGGGTCAACTCGTACGAGATCATCTGAGCGCTGGCTCGCAGGCCCCCGAGCAATCCGTACTTGCTGCCGCTGGACCAGCCGCCCCAGGCCACCCCGTAGACCGCCAGGGAGGACATCGCCAGCACGAACAACAGAGCCAGGTCCAGGTCGGTGACGTACCCGAGGGGAAATTCCGCCAGCTCCGGCAGGGAGTCCGACAGGTGAACGGTCCATTCGCCGAAGGGAATCACGGCAAAGGTCATCATCGCCGTGAACGCCACCACCCCGGGAGCCAGCAGATAAATCGGCCGGATGGACTGCGACGGGGTGATGTCCTCCTTGGTCATCAATTTAATGGCGTCGGCAATCGACTGCAGGACTCCGTACGGGCCCACGTGGGAGGGTCCCTGGCGGATCTGGATCCGGCCCAGGACCTTGCGCTCCACGTACGGCATGAAGGCCACGACAAGCATCAATCCTCCCAGGATCACCGTTAGTTTGAGGGCGACCGCCGCGAGGTAAATCAGCCAGACCATCATGCTTCAGCCGCCTGAGCTTCAATGGGTTCGATGGTCTTGATTCGACGAAACGAAACGTTCCCCTCGTATAACTCCAGCCCGGCGTCCCCCCGGACGTTCCAGGGAATCAGCAGACTTCCCTCCGGGGGGTTGTTCGTGATGGTCACCGGGCGTTCGATGGCCTCGCCGTCCACTTCAACGACGAGTTCGGTTTCACGGTCGGCACCCAGTTTCTCGGCGTCAGCCCGGTTGCACTCCATAACCGGCGCCTGCAACATGCCCTGGAGGGATTCACCCTCCTGGCAGCGGCGGTCGCTTGAATAGAGGTAGTTCTCCGAAAACACCGTCCAGGCACCCCGGGTCTCGGTTAATTCCCGGGGGGGTTCCTCTCCCGGCTCAGCATACCCGTGCTCCAGCCAGAGCGACTGCTCGGTCTCCACCACCGTCCCCAGGTTCTGAGGCAGGCTTTCCTCCCGATCGGTGACCCACCGGCCGAGGTCCTCGCGGGACATCCCGGCAACCTCGTCCTCGTCAAACATTCCGAAGCTGAGCATCTCCCAGCCGGCCAGGGTTCGCTTGTCGTGCTCGACGACCGACGGGGACCACCGGATCCGACCTTCGGCACTGATCAGGATGCCGGGTTCCTCAAACTGCGTGGTCAGCGGCAGAACCAGATCGGCGCGCTCGGTTAACTGGCCCTCAAGATAATCGACCACGATGAGGGTTTCGATCGAATCCAGCACCCGGCGGACCAGGGAGCGGTCCGGGTGCTGCCGGAGCAGGTCAACCCCGTAGACCATCAGGGTGTCCCGGTCCCCCTCGGCGCATTCCTCCAGCATCCGTCCGACCGAGGGGGAGGATTGAAAGACCCGCTCGGAAGCCCGCGAGTTCCCGCCGGGGGATAACCGGAGGTGCTGGGAGTCCTCCGGCATCCAGCGCTGGACCTGCTGACAGAGGGACGGCCCCATCGCCCGTCCCTCGCAGGTGACGATGATCGTGTTGTCGGAGGCCTCCAGTTCCTCGTGAATGGCTTCGTCGGTCGGGTCGTCGCTGTCGCCGGCGGATAACCGGCGAAGCCGCTTCAGCAGATCCTCGGGGCGCTCCTTGAGATAAATATCCGGCTCGACGGTTAACTCATCCCCCCAGTACGACAGGTACGCGACCCGGGCCCCGTTCCGTCCCGCTTCCCTCAGGAACGGAGTCAACATCGGGTATTCGTTCCGGAAGTTCGTGCCCACCACCAGCACGAAATCCGCCTCCGGGATCTCCTCCAGCCGGGGGGCGTCCACGACCACCCCGCCGGTATCCAAGAGGCTCGTGGCCTCGCCGTCCTGCTCCTCCAGCAGTTCCCGAAACAGCATCTGTTCCTCCAGCGTTCGGTCGGGCGAGATGATCCCGGCCGGGTTGTCGGCCGAGTCCAGTTCCTCCATGGTCCGGTCAAACCGATCGAAGAAGGTTTCGTCCCGGGGCAAGTCCACCCGGTTGTCGACGTGGTTGTACTCGTGGGCGAACCGGACCCGATCGTCGATCCACGGCTTGGGGTAATCCGGTTCTTCCTGCGGTCGGACCCGGACGATTTCGTTGCCCCGGACGTCCACCGTGATCGGGGTCTGAAGGGGATCGAAGGCGGAGACCGTGTCCCGGGGTTCGTTGTCCCACGGCCGTGATTTATGGAGGTACGGCTTCGTGACGATGGTGCCCGTGGGACAGATGTCGACCATGTTGCCGGAGAGTTCGCTTTCGAGTTGACCGCCGGGCTGCTTGCCGACGAACGCCTCATCGCCCCGTTCGATCACCCGGAAATCCTCCCGCCCGGCTTCCTCGTGATAGAACCGGGTGCAGCGATAACACAGGATGCAGCGGTTCTGACGCTGGGTGAGCAGTTCCCCGAGATCCAGCTTCGGGAAGGTCCGCTTGTTCCCGTGGAAGCGGCTCTCGGCCGGTCCGTAGCCCATGGTGTAGTCCTGCAGGGGACATTCCCCTCCCTTGTCGCAGACGGGACAGTCCAGCGGGTGATTCACCAGCAAGAATTCGAGGATGCCCCGGCGGGTCTCCACGACTTCCTCGCTGTCGCTGACGATCTCCATGTCCTCCTCCACGCGCCGGGTGCAGGAGACGTCCACGTTGCCGTCCATCTCCACCATGCACATCCGGCAGGCCCCCGCCAGGCTTAATTCGGGGTGGTAGCAGAAATGGGGCACCTCGATGTCCAGCCGGTGGAGCAGATCGATCACGAGTTCGCCCTCGTGTGCCTCGACCGGCTGACCGTTCACTTCGACTTCAGGCATCAGTCGACCTCTCCATTCAGATCACAGGCTCCGTGTTCGACGTGATGTTCGAATTCATCGCCCCAGTAGTTCACCATCTGGAGGACCGGCACGGCGGCCGAAGGACCCAGGGGACAGAAACAGGTCCCGTCGATGTTGTTGGAAATGCTGACCACCCGATCGAGATCGGCCTCCTGACCCCGGCCGAGTTCAATGTCCCGCAGGACGTCCTCCAGCCAGGGAACCCCCTCCCGGCAGGGCGTGCAGTGACCGCAGGATTCGTGGGCGTAAAAATGGGCCAGCCGGGTGGCCATCTTCGGGATGCACGTGGACTCGTCCATCACGATTACCCCGCCCGACCCCAGCATGGTGTTGTAGTCCTCGACCGACTCGTGATCCAGCGGCATGTCCACCTGGTCCCCCCGGATCGGCGGGGTGGAAGAACCGCCCGGAATAACGGCTTTGATCCGGTTTCCGTCCCGGACGCCGCCGCAGTAGTCCTCGATTAACTCCTCCACGGTGATGCCCAGCGGAGCCTCGTACACGCCGGGCTCCTCCACGTCACCGCTGACCGAGAACAGCCGGAACCCGGGGCTTTTTTCCGTTCCCCAGTTGCGGTACCACCGGTGCCCGTGCTCAACAATCAGGGGAACGTTGGACAGGGTTTCGACGTTGTTCACGACGGTCGGCTTCCCGAACAACCCCTCCACCGCCGGAAACGGCGGTTTCGAACGGGGGATGCCCCGCTTGCCCTCCAGGCTGTTCAGCAGAGCGGTCTCCTCCCCGACGATGTAGGCGCCGGCCCCCCGGTTCAGGTGGAGCGTAAAATCGAACCCCGACCCGAAGACGTCCTCCCCCAGGTAGCCGGCCTCCTCGGCCTCCCGGATGGCCTCCCGGAGCCGGTCGTACCCGGACCGGTATTCCCCCCGGATGTAGATGAACCCCACGGAAGCGTCCAGTGCGTAGGCGCTGAGCAACATGCCCTCAAGGAGCAGGTGGGGTTTCTGCTCCAGGATAACGCGGTCCTTGAAGGTCCCGGGCTCGCTTTCGTCCGCGTTGGCGATCAGGTAGGTCTGATCGTCGGTATCCGGCACGAAACTCCACTTCATTCCGGTAGGGAACCCGGCCCCGCCCCGCCCACGGAGGCCGCTGTCGGAAACGGTTTCCTCCACCTCGGACGGGGAGATCTCCCCGTTCAGGACCTCACGGGCCGTCTCGTATCCCCCGGTTTCTTCATGCCGTTCGAGCCGGTGGCTCTCCGGATGGTCCACCCCGGCGATGAGCCTGGGTTCAAACGGCTGGGGTTTGGGATGGGTGTCGTCCATAACCATGATTTAGGCCTCCACCCCGGAACCGTTCTCGGCCTCGGTTCGGAGCCGTTCGATCAGCCGATCGACGTCCTCTTCGGTGAGGTTTTCGTGATACGGCCGGTCGTTCACCTGACACACCGGAGCGGTTCCGCAGGATCCGAGGCACTCAACTCGTTTCAGCGTAAACGTCTGGTTCGGTGTGGTTTCCCCCACATCAACATCAAGTCGTCTCGAGAAAAGGTCGAGGATTTCATCCGCCCCCTGCAGCAGGCAGGGAAGGTTGTCGCACACCTGGATCACGTAGGTTCCGACGGATTCCTGGTGGATCATGGTGTAGAAGGAGGCCACCGACCAGATGGTGGAGGCGTCGAGGTCGAGCACCTGCGCCATCTCGTTGACGTCTTCTTCCCGGACGTAATTGTTCTCCTCCTGGGCGATGAAGAGACAGTGGAGGAGGCCGGTCCGTGGATGGGGAAATCGATCCTGTTCCTCCCGCATCCGGCGTTTCTGATCCTCGGTCAACATTCAACGATCATTCCCTGTCCGTGGGTTGAATCCGCACCCGGCCCGAAGGGGGCCTTAAAAATTGGCGGGGATCCTAGCGGTCCACTTCTCCCATCATGATGTCGAGGCTGCCCAGGCTGGCGATCACGTCCGCCACCGTCTCGCCCACCACCAGTTCGGGCAAACACTGTAAATTGACAAAACACGGCGGTCGGATCCGGACCCGGTAGGGTTTGTTGGAACCGTCCGAAATGACGTACCAGCCCTGTTCCCCCTTGTTGGACTCGATCGAATGGTAGACCTCTCCCGGGGGCACCTTGAACCCCTCGGTGACCAGCTTGAAGTGGTGGATGAGACCCTCCATCGTGGTTTTCATCTTCGACCGGGTGGGAAGGGAGATCTTCCCCCGTTCGGCGTTGATCGGGCCGTCCTCGGGCATCCGGTCCCGGCACTGTTCGATGATCGACAGGCTCTGTTTTAATTCGGCGATCCGGACCAGGTAGCGTTCGTACACGTCCCCCTTCTCCCCCACCGGCACCTTGAAATCGACCTCGTCAAACTTGCAGTAGGGTTCCTTCTTCCGGACGTCAAAATTCACGCCGGTGGCCCGCAGGTTCGGGCCGGTCAACCCAAGGTCGATCGCCGTCTCGGCGTCGATTTCCCCGACCCCGACCGTCCGGTCCAGGAAAATCGGGTTGGCGTTCAGGAGTTCCTCGTACTCGGCGATGTGTTCCGGCATGATGTCGATGAATTCGTCCAGCTTCTCCCAGAACTCCGGCGGCACGTCCTTCCGCATCCCGCCCACCCGCATGAACGTGGTGTTGAGCCGCATTCCGCTGATGATTTCCATCAGGTCGTAGGTGTGTTCGCGGTCCCGCATGGCGTACATGAAGACCGTCATCGCCCCGAGTTCCATGACCGCGGTTCCGAGCCACAGAAAATGGGCCCCCATTCGAAGCACCTCGCTGAGCAGGGTCCGGATGTACTGACCGCGCTCGGGAACCTCGATGTCCAGCAGCTTCTCCACCGCCAGGGCGAACCCGAGGTTGTTCATGTCCGATTCCAGGTA
>CAYPTI010000072.1:0-1988 GCA_964413525.1 uncultured bacterium
TCATTCCCTTCGGGAAGAACTTAA
Source organism: uncultured bacterium (assembly GCA_964413525.1). Taxonomy (GTDB): domain Bacteria; phylum T1Sed10-126; class T1Sed10-126; order T1Sed10-126; family CAYPTI01; genus CAYPTI01. The sequence goes on from CAYPTI010000072.1 coordinate 25, forward strand.
GGCCAACAAAATTCTGCTGGAGCGACTTGTGGCCGATCGGGACCGGGGATCCGGGGACACGGCCCCCCTGAGGGAGATCGACACCGACACGCCGGAAGAGTCAACTGAAGCGGACACGCCGGACATGGATATGGATACGGAACCAAATGTCTCGGATACCCCGGCCAACGAGTCCGACACCGAAGATCGAGAGGTCGAAGAAGCGGAAAACGACACCGACCTGGTTCACCCGAACGAGGCTTCGATGGAACAGCTTCAGCAGCTCCCGGGGGTCACGGACCGGCTGGCCCGACGGATTGATTGGTATCGAAGCAACGTGGGACTATTTGAACAACCCGAGGACCTCAGGCAGGTTCCGGGGTTAACGGAAGAAAACTTTCAATCGATCCGAGAACATCTTCAACCCGGCCCGTACGAGGTCGATTCCTGACTGACGGACGAACTGAGGAGGCGGTTTCGTTGTTTGGTGTGCTTGCCGACACTCACGACAACCTTCGAGCCATCGATTACTGGGTACGACGGCTGCAGCTGGCCGGCGCCAGCGCAATCATCCACGCCGGGGATTTTATCGCTCCCTTTACCATTGAAGGGCTGGCAGCCTTCGAGGGACCGGTCTACGGAGTGTTTGGGAACAACGACGGGGATCGTTCGACCCTGCTGTCGAAAGCCGAGGGGACCGACGTCCGACTTGAGGAACCCCCGGCGACCTTCGACTGCGACGAGCTCCGGGTCACCGTCACCCATAAACCGTCGGTTTTGCCGGATTCGACCGGTCCGGACATCGATCTTCTGATTCACGGCCACACGCACCAGCCCCGCTGGGAATCTCACGTCCCGATGTTAAATCCCGGCGAAGCGGGGGGGTGGGTGACGGGTGTCAGCCACGCGGCGCTGGTCCGAACCGACCCCCTCGATGTCTCCTTTCATACGGTACCGGCTCCCTGACCGAACGGACCATCGGCAATCCCCTCAACCTCCCGCCCGGCAACCATTTCCGAGATTCGTCCGGCCCGATCGTTCCGACGGTCCTGCTGATCTCCGGCCCGAACGGTCAGACGGTTTTCGAGGTCATCGTCAGGAAACAAGCTGGTATCCTGCGGTTCGCCCGGTATAATAATTTATTTAAGGGTTCTATGGGGTTGTAATGGATATGAACCGAACGATGAACCAATCCCCGATCGGAAGGGAGGCGCACGAACGGAACCGAATCCCACCTCAGGAACCCACCACCCGCCGAAACGTAGCAAAATACATAACGTGTTTATTGATTGAAGGGACGGGAACCATCGATGATTACGCAAAATCAGCGTGTAGCGACGTTTGTGGACGTGCAGAACATGTACTACTCGGCCAAATACCAGTACAACAGCAAGCTTGATTTTGAGGAATTAATGAAGAAAACTCGCCGTAACCGACAGCTCATCAGGGCCATCGCCTACCTCGTACAGTCGGAGGAGATCGATCAGTCCCGGTTTCAGGACACCCTCTACGACCTCGGATACGAGGTCAAGAACAAACAGCTTCGTACCCGACCGGACGGCTCCGCCAAAGGGGACTGGGACATGGGGATTGCCATCGACGCCATCGCCATCGGTCCCAAAGTTGACGTGGTATGTTTGATCAGCGGGGACGGCGACTTCGTCGATCTCGTGGAGATGTTAAAAGGAGACGGAATCCGGGTCGAAGTGTTTTCCTTTCCTTCCAGCACCGCCCAGGAGTTGCAGGAAGCCGCGACGGAATATTTCGTCATGGATCAGGAGTACCTGCTGAATTAAGGGCTTCCGGTTCCCGGGTTCCAGGGACTGAATCAACGGCATGCGTCATTTGTTTGTTGTCGATCCTCTCGAACAGCTGGACATCGGCCACGACACATCCCTGGCCTTTATGTGGGAGGTCCAGCGACGCGGAGGAGAGGTCTACACCTGCCAATCCCACCACCTTTCCCTCGACGGGACCCGGTTGTC
>CAYPTI010000072.1:2088-9478 GCA_964413525.1 uncultured bacterium
CCGACGTGCTCGATTACGTGCTGGAATTGTAACGTCGTCCCGGATTCTCTAACTGGAGACTCCTTCCCGGTAACGAACCGTTCAGGGGGGAGCCACGCCGAGTTTGGCATCCGGATGTACGCCCATCCATGAGGAACCAATACACTTGCTAGGATCCCCTCCGGATGGATAGGTTAGTTCCCCACACGTGAAGTTCACGAATCATTTACCATTTAACACCCGCGGTCACCAAACCATCCATCTACCTGAGGAGCCAACAGTATGCCTACAGCCGTCGTAGCCGTTGGAGGCAATTCGTTGATATCCGAGGCGGGCAAGGAAAGCGTTATTGATCAGTACAGGGCCGTCCAATCGACCTCAAAACACATCACGGGCATGATCGAGAAGGGCTGGGACGTGGTCGTTACCCACGGCAACGGACCCCAGGTCGGATACATTCTTCTGCGTTCAGACCTGGCGAAGAAAGAACTCGGCCTTCACGAAGTGCCCCTGGATTCCTGTGTTGCCGACACCCAGGGGTCCATCGGGTACCTGTTCCAGCAGGCGCTTCAGAACGAGTACAGCCGGCGAGGGATCAACAAACGGACCGTCACCGTCGTGACCCGGTCCAAAGTCGACCCGGACGATCCGGCGTTTGAGAACCCGTCCAAGCCGATCGGTCGGTTCATGGAGGAGGAGGAAGCCCGCCGGCACCAGGAACACGACGGCTGGGACGTGGTGGAGGACGCCGGCCGGGGGTACCGACGGGTGGTGCCTTCCCCCATGCCGACGGAACTTCTGGAGGAAGAATCAATCAAGACCCTCGTCGGGCAAGGGGAGACGGTCATCGCCGCCGGGGGAGGGGGAATCCCCGTCTACGAACGGGATGACGGATCGGTGGAAGGGATTGAAGCGGTGATTGACAAGGACGCCGCCTCCGGCATTCTGGCCCGGAACATCCGGGCGGACCTGTTCATGATTTCCACCGCTGTTGATCGGGTCTGCCTCAACTTCGGGACCCCGGAGGAGCAGGAACTGGACGAAATGACGGTGGACGAAGCCCGGCAGTACCTGGAAGAGGGACATTTTGCCGCCGGGAGCATGAAGCCAAAGGTTGAAGCCGTAGTTGAGTTTGTGCGTTCCGTCGGCAACCGGGCGGTCATCACCTCTCCGTCCGGGATGCCCGCCGCGCTGGAGGGGAACGCAGGAACCACCATCCTCTCCTGACCGGATCCCCGGTCCATTGATGCCACCACCCCTCGGAGACGAGTCTGGTCCGAACAACCCTACCGTTGACTCCGTACGCAGCGATTCCTCCCGGCTCCGTATCCGTCATGATACAATATGTGACTTTCATCTCAGGAGGGGGACCCGATGAACCGACGAACCTGGATCGGACTCGGCCTGGTTTTGCTGGTTCTACTCACCGGACTGGTGCTCAGCGTAAACTGGGCCGTCGGACGGTATTTATCCCCGTCCGGTGTGTCGGCTCAGCTATCGGAGGCCCTGAATCGTGAAGTCACCGTGGAGGAGGTCGGGTTTTCGATCTGGACCGGCGTCCGAGTCTCCGGCATTACGGTTTCGGAGCACCCTGATTTTGATGCTGGGACCTGGCTGGCTGCCGATTCGATCGATCTGAAGCCGGAGTGGTGGCCGCTTTTGTACGGTGAGTTGAGCATCACCGACGCGCGGGTCGTTCGACCCGAGATCTCCCTCCGCCGTTCATCGGAAGGAGAGTGGATCCTGTTCCGGGGATTCGACTCCGAACAAGGAGGGGAAGACGGTTCAACCGAACCTGCCGACGATTCCTCAGCACTCCAACTCCAGGTCGATCAAATCACCCTCACGGACGGTAAGGTCCGGCTTCAGGACGAGGTCCTCGGGGTGTCGGACCAGCTTGGCTTCCGTCAGATTTCGCTGCACGAGTTTGGCCTCGACGGAGGAGGGGAACTGAGTCTCCGGGACGTCCGGTTCCCCGGTGGACAGCTGTCCGCCACCGGAGCCGTCCGGATGGGCCCGATCCGGGCTGATCTGGAGTCCATGCAACTTGCGGTGGACCGTCCGGGGGAACTGTCCGGGGCTCTGGAAGCGTACCTGCCTGCCGGAACCCAATTCGACGGTGGGAGCCTGAACCTTGAGGTCAGCGGAGGAACGATCGGACCGGAGGGGGTGGATCTTTCTTTCCAGGGAAGCGCAACCGAAAATAGGTTGGACGGAGTCGGGGAGGATCCCATCCACTGGAACGAAGTCGACTATCAGGGTCGGTTTGAACTCAACCTGCCCGAACGAACGGTTCAACTTGAACTCTCCGACGTCCGGCTCTCCGAGGGTTCCTACGGAACGGATCCGATGCACGAATTCGCCGGAACGCTGTCCCGCGTGGTGTTCACGGTGGACACCGACCACGGCGAATCACCCTGGGCCCTGCAGACCGAATTGTCCTCCGTCCGGGTCCGGCCGGCTTTTCTGGACCGTCCGGTGGACCTCCGATCCGGTCGGGTCACGGTAACTCAAGACTCCGTGCGGACCGAGGACGTCACGGGAACCGTTCAGGGGACGGCGTTCGAGACGGAGGCCCGGTTTCCGCTTCCGTTCGCCCTCGACAATCCGTTTGAGGGGCATCTCTCCGTCGACCCTCTGGCCATCGGTTCCATCCGCGGTCTGGCCTCCGGATCCCTGTTTCCGGCCGGACTGGACGTGGGAGGCTCGGTTTCCACGTCGGATCTTCGGATCCGGGGCTCCCTGCTCAACCCGGTGTTTGCGGGAACGGTTCGGGTTGCTGAGTTTCACCTCCAGCCCGAAGCTCTGGCCCATCCCGTAACCCTGCCGGAAGGAACCCTTACCTTTCGGGATGAGCAGGTGATTCTGGAGGACCTGGGAGCCCGATTCCGGGACCACGCACTTACCCTCTCCGGAACCGTCCGGCAACGGGATCCCCGGACCCTTTCGCTGCAAGCTGAATTCTCCCGGCTTCCGGTGGAGACGGTGCGTAGCGGACTGACGGATCCACCTGAGTTCCCCGAGTCATGGAAACCCGAAGGAGAGCTTTCGGGGATGGTCCGGATCACCGGAACCCCCACCGCCCCGGTGGTCCGAGGATCCCTCTCCACCCCTTCCTTTTCGCTTGGCCGACTCGCCGGGGAACAGGGAGAGCTTGAATTCCGATTTCAAGACGACTCATTGACCGTTTCTTCCCTTCGTCTGAACGCGTACGGGGGACAGTTCGTTGGGGAGGGGACCGTGGATTCGCTGGTTGATCAGCCTACCGTCGAGAGCCGGTTCACGTTCGAGCGTGTCCGGGTGGGGGACGTGCTTGTGGACTTTACGGGACAGGGCGGGGAAAGCTCCGGTCAAATTGATGTTCAGGGAACGGTATCCGGGCCCATGCAATCCCGGGACGAATTGACGGGCTCGCTTCAAGCAACCGGGGGCCCCATCCAGCTGCGAGGGATCCCCGCGATTTCCAGCATTGACGCGGCCCTCGTGCAGGGGATCAGCGGAGCTCTTGGGGAGGATCTGGGGCCTCTGGTGAGTCAGGTACTGACCCGATCCATGCCGGAACAAATGGAGGGACTTCGGCGGGTCTTTGAACCCTCCACGATATCGGATTTCGATCGGCTGGATTTGCGGGTAAACCTGGGGGAGGGGATTGGTAGGATTCAACACGGGACGCTGGAGAACCCGGAACTTTCCCTGAACCTGGGTGGGACCGTTCGCCTGGACGGTCGTCTCGACTCATCGGTTCAGATTCAGGCGCGACAACCCCTGATCCGGAAGGCCAACCAGACCTGGCTCCGGAACCTGTTGGAATCCGGACTTCCGCCCATGAACGTGGAGGGCACACTGATGGAGCCCGACTACGACACCGGTGACCTGCGGAGAGCGACCCTCGAATCGCTCGCTCGAACGGCCCTTCGGAATCAGCTGGGGGGAGGGTCCGATGAATCCTCCGGGGATTCAGCCGCCCGCCGGTTGCTCGATCGACTGCTGGATTGATTGCTTCTATCAGGAAATGGACTGTTGACCTAGATTAACGTTAAACTGTGGTTTCCCGATCTCCTAATTGACACTTCACACGACGTCGGATCCTTGAACTTCCTGCAACTGAAAGGATCGAACTACCGTGGTCAGGAGTCCCTCGACAATCAAGCGGTTCTTCCGTCGAACGGCGGAAAAAGTGGCCGGCGCCTGGAAATCCATTCTTGGCGACGAGGAGGATTCGACGGTTTCCTCTCCCGACCTGGAGGAACGGGATGGCCGCAAAGTTCTCGACCTGATGCAACGCTGCCTCACAAGCCGGAACGAAACCACATGTCGTCGGACGGCCGCCCGGATCGGTTCGGCCTACAAGCAATTGAACGATACCGGAAAGAAACGGTTTCAGCTCATGCTGGTGGAGCATTTCAATCACGACCTGGACCGGATCCGGGATTCCGTCGACCGGTTTGAGCAGCACCCCTCGGATCCTGACGCTTACCGGCAGCTCCTCAAATCCACCAGTTCCCCCCGAATCGAACTGCTCAAACAGCTCAATGCCCTGCCCGATGGATTTATGTTTCTCGTCGAACTGCGGGAAGATTGTCTGAACATGATGGAGGACGAGCCAACGCTCGGACTGCTTAACCTTGATCTGAAGCTGCTGTTTAACTTCTGGTTTGACGTGAACCTGCTTAAATTTGAACGAATCACCTGGGATTCCCCGGCGTCTCTGCTCGAGAAGTTGATCCATTACGAAGACGTCCACCGGATCGCCGATTGGGAGGACCTGAAGGACCGGCTCGATCAGGACCGCCGATGTTACGCGCTTCTTCATCCCAAAATGCCCAACGAACCGCTGATCTTTGTTCAGGTCGCCCTGACCAACCAGACCACGGGACGGATCCCGCAACTCCTCGATCCGTCGGCTCCCGTGCTGGATCCGGGGGAGACGGACACCGCCGTCTTCTATTCGATCAGCAACTCCCAGGAGGGGCTTCGAGGCATCAGCTTCGGGCCGTTTCTGTTAAAGGAAGTCATCGACGATTTGGGGCGGGATCTTCCCCAGCTTGAGAACTACGTGACCCTGTCTCCCGTACCCCGGTTCCGTTCCTGGCTGATTACGGTCCTGGAAACCGAACCGGACCTCCTGTCCGAAGCGTTTGACAACCGGATGGACCGAGAACGGATAACGTCCCTTGTGGAGGATCCATCCCCGGACGAACTCGAACCGTTCGAGGAACCGCTGATGAAGCTCTGTTCCTTTTACCTGATGAGGGCCCGACGGGAGGACGGGTTGCCCGAACCACCCGTGGCACGGTTCCACCTGCGAAACGGGGCCCGGATCGAACGGATCAACTGGATGGGAAACCCCTCCGAGGAGGGGCTACGGGAATCCCTCGGCATCATGGTCAATTACCGGTACGTTCCGGACGAAATCGAGGAGAACCACCGGCTGCTTATGGAAGAAAACCGAATCCAGGCGGATTCCCGGATCCGGAAGCGGGCGGAACAATTCGGGACGGCTCCCGAACCCATCTGAACGGAGCTTTTGTTGTAGAAACAACCCCGGAACTTATTGTCGAACCGGGCCTTCCGCCAGACCGCTGGAACTGATATTCTTTTTCTGATCGTGAATCGCGACAATCGGCCACAATTATTTTGTCGGCGCACAATCGGGAAGAGGAGATTTTGCATGAATATGCGCATGCTGTCGTTCGGGTTGCTGCTAATGGCGGGTCTTATCCTATCCACGCCAGGGCAGGCGGAAGACGTATCGGCCCAGAAACTTGATTACGAAACCGAACGAGGGGACATGCAGGTATATTTCTCCGACCGGGGCATCCGGTACGATGTCCCGGAAACTGGAGAGGACACCGACGAAAACGACCATGTCTCGATGCTGTTTTCCGTTGAACAGGGCGAACCCACCTTATACGTTCTCGATCACGATGAGCGGACCGCCCACAGGATCACCCCAGGGGAGATTCGCGAACTCCGTAAGATGATCCGGCGTCAGATGGAGCAGATCGAACAGATGATGGAAAACATGCCGGAGGAGTCACGACGTCAGATGCGTGAACAGATGGGCATGATGGAGGATGGACTGGGAACCGGTCCTGAAGACGTTCCGCAGACGGAATTTGTTGAACAGGAGACCGTGGAATGGAAGGGACTGCCCGCGAAGCGAGGCATCCTGAACTACGACGGCAATCAGGTTGGAAGCGGGATTTTACTTAACGAACCCCCCATTGAACTAACGGAAAACCAGCAAGAAATGCTTGAACGTTTCGATGAGTTGCTCCTTGAACTTACCGGGATGGCTTCCGACATGAGTACGTTCGAACAACCCGGTAGGGAGACACCCGCCTTCTCGATGGGTCACATGACCCGGTTGGCTGAGTTTGAAGACGAAAACAATTCGGGGGAGCTACGTGAGTGGGGACCGGTTACCGTCGGTTCCGAACGGTTCTCGGTGCCGGAGGATTACTCCGTCCGGTCCATGACCGAGGGGATGGATCAGGCTCAGATGCAGGGGATGCCTTCCTCCTGAACGGTCCCAAGGAAGCCTCGCACCCGCCTGGTTCGTCTCAGTTCAGCCCTTCCAAACAACATCCCTCCCGCCTGAATAAGGACCCGGCAAGTACATAACTTTCTGTTAATTTCAGGTCACCGCTCCGTTCCCGCTCATCCGTTCGCAATTCCCTATCACCGATTTTCTTCACGACACGGTTCATCTGAGTTGGTCTAAAAATCCATCAAAAACCTTATAAACCACGTCACTTAACTTGCTGTTACGCTCGATTTTATCGATAACGTTTCGTTATATGGTCAGACGAGTGGACCAACAACTAAACTCACTATGCCAGCTCCTGATCTGACGGTGACAATCTATCACGGTGATGCTCCGCCAGTCTCGGAGATCGGATCGAACCACACAAGAAATTCGACAAGCAAATCGATCCGGAACAATTGATGCTCCACGGCCGGTTCCCATCCTGTGAACCAGGCTCCGTTCGAAGATAACAGGGAATCATTAAGAGGGGGAAGGTTGATTGTGCCCATCGTTCCGTACCCAGTACCCGGATGTTCTGCCCGATAATCTAACGATCGTCCTTCCCTTTGAGCAGTCCCCGGATGATCCCCGGGAACGACTCCGGGTACGCTGGAGGGATGGGTTCGGTATAATGGGATGGTTTGAATTTTAATCTCCGCCACGGATCGGATGAGGGAACAATCATGCTCACATTTGCGATACCGAAGGGCCGCATGCTCGAGGACACGGTGTCGATGCTCCGGGAATCCGGCATGGAATTGTCCGATTTCAACCCCGATGATCGAAAGCTAATCTTTCACGATGCCGACGGCGAATTTAAATTCGTCATCGTGAAACCCTCCGACGTCACCACGTACGTCGAATACGGAGCCGCCCAGG